>CADAPN010000005.1 GCA_902789835.1 Oscillospiraceae bacterium | reverse complement strand
CAGGATGAAGCGGCCAAACACATCTGCAAGATCACAGGAGGAAAGAGAAATGGCTAATCTGAAGGTCAATATGAGCATGACAAAGAACGAAATGCCCGAGCAGGACCCTGTTGTCCGCGCCGGCAATTTCGATGAGGTTGCTCTTGGATATGATGCAGAGACCGCGATGAAGGAAGCTGCCCGCTGCCTGGACTGCAAGAACAGCCCCTGCCGCAGCGGCTGCCCGGTCAGCGTGAAGATCCCCCGCTTCCTTGAAAAGGTCCGTGACGGTGATTTCGATGCGGCTTATGACATCATCACCTCTACCAACTCTCTGCCTGCGGTCTGCGGCCGTGTGTGTCCCCAGGAGAAGCAGTGCGAATCCAAGTGCGTCCGCGGCCTAAAAGGCGAGTCCGTCGGTATCGGCCGTCTGGAGCGCTTTGTGGCGGACTATCACATGGCGAAAAAGGATAAGCCTGAGCCCACTGCGCCCGAGTCCAACGGCCACCGCATCGCGGTGATCGGTTCCGGCCCTGCCGGTCTGACCTGTGCGGGCGATCTGCGCAAGATGGGTTATGACGTGACCATTTTCGAAGCCTTCCACAAATCGGGCGGTGTGCTGGTCTACGGTATTCCGCAGTTCCGTCTGCCGAAGGAAATTGTCGCGGCGGAGATCGAAAACCTCACCAAGATGGGTGTCAAGATCGTAAACAATGCCATCATCGGCAAGTCCATCACCGTGGACGAGCTCTTTGAGGAAGGCTATGAGGCGGTATTCATCGGCTCCGGAGCCGGCCTGCCGCAGTTCCTGCACATCCCGGGAGAGAACCTTCTGGGTGTCTACAGCGCCAATGAGCTTCTGACCCGTACCAATCTTATGAAGGCGTACCGTGACGACTACGACACGCCCATCAAGCGCTTTCACCGCGTTGCCGTTGTCGGCGCCGGAAACGTTGCGATGGACGCTGCGCGTGTGGCAAAGCGCCTGGGCGCCGAGCATGTCTACATCACCTATCGCCGCGGCCGCGACGAGCTTCCTGCCCGTAAGGAGGAAGTCGAGCATGCGGAAGCTGAGGGGATCGAGTTCAATCTGTTGAACAACCCCTGTGCCATCCACGGCGATGAGGACGGCCATGTCACCGGGATCGAGCTGATCCGTCAGGAGCTGGGCGAGCCGGATGAAAAAGGCCGCCGCAAACCGGTCGCGGTACCTGATTCCAACTGGATCCTGGATGTGGACACCGTGATTATCGCAATCGGCACCAGTCCGAACCCGCTGATCCGCAACACCACAGAAGGCCTGACCTTTACCCGCAAAGGCGGCATTGAGGCGGATGAGGGCGGCGTGACCTCCCGTCCGGGCGTCTTTGCAGGCGGCGACGCGGTTACCGGTTCGGCAACGGTTATTCTGGCCATGGGCGCCGGAAAAGCCGGAGCCAAGAGCATTGACGAGTACATCAAAAGCAAGAAATAACAAATCGTTCACTTGACAGATCACCGGTGCTGTGATATTGTCTGTCAAGGATAGTTAGGCGGGCGCCTGTGGTTTCCCACGGGTGCCCACTCCTTTTCATAGAATGGTAAGAGGATGTGAGTATCAGTGAACTATGATGTCATCATTGTCGGCGCAGGTCCGGGAGGAATCTACACTGCTTATGAATTGATGAAGAGCAGGCTGAAGGTTGCCGTCTTTGAACTCGGCCGGCCGCTGAATCAGCGCAAGTGCCCCATTGACGGGAAAAAGGTGAAATCCTGCATCCGCTGTCCGGTCTGCAGCATCATGAGCGGCTTCGGCGGCGCGGGCGCCTTTTCGGACGGAAAATACAACATTACAAACCAGTTCGGCGGTACGCTCTTCGAGTATACCGGAAAAGAAGAAGCGCTGGATCTGATGCGCTATGTGGATCAGATTAACCTGGATCACGGCGGAAAGGGAACCCGTCTGTATTCCACCGCAAATACCAAGATCAAGAGAATGTGCCTGGAAAACGGTCTGCATCTGCTGGATGCACAGGTACGGCATCTCGGAACGGACATCAATTACGTCGTGCTGGAAAACCTGTATAACGAGATGAAGGACCATGTGGAGTTCTTCTTCAACTCCCCGGTCAGCACAGTCAATAAAACGGAGGACGGCTACGAGGTCCATGTGGGTGAGAAGGTCTATTCCTGCCGGAATCTGGTCCTTTCGGTCGGACGCAGCGGCAGCAAATGGCTGGAGAATGTGTGCCAGAGCCTGGACCTTCCGACGAACTCCAACCGCGTTGACATCGGTGTCCGGGTGGAACTGCCCGCCGATGTCTTTGCGCACCTGACGGATGAACTGTATGAAAGCAAGATCGTTTACCGGACACAGAAATTCGAAGACTTGGTCCGGACCTTCTGCATGAATCCCCACGGTGTTGTGGTCAACGAAAACACCAACGGCATCGTGACGGTAAACGGGCACAGCTATGAAGATCCGGCCAGGCACACGGAGAACACCAATTTCGCACTCCTGGTTTCAAAGCATTTTTCGATCCCCTTCAAAGACTCCAACGGCTACGGCGAGAGCATTGCACGTCTTTCAAACATGCTCGGGGGAGGCGTGATTGTGCAGCGCTTCGGCGATCTGGTTCGCGGGAGACGCTCGACTCCCGCCCGTATCCGGGACAGCTTTGTCACGCCGACGCTTGCCGCAACCCCCGGCGACCTCAGCCTTGTGATCCCGAAGCGGATTCTGGACGGAATTATTGAGATGATCTATGCCCTGGACAAGATCGCCCCGGGTACGGCGAACGACGATACGCTTCTCTACGGTGTTGAGGTAAAGTTCTATAACATGGAAGTACAGATTGACGAACATCTTGAGACGCGCAACAAGGGACTCTATGTGATCGGTGACGGGTCGGGCGTGACACACTCGCTGTCGCATGCGTCGGCCAGCGGCGTCTATGTGGCGCGGCGGATTATGGAGACGCTGTCGTGAGAGGCAGACACGAGGCGGTCAGAGGCAAGCATGAAGCGCCGCGTTCCTCCGCCGGCCGGAATAGCACAGCTCCTTCGGTGAAGGAGGCTTCCGAACAGACGAAAGAGCCGACCAATCCCCTTGGTGAAGCATCGAGCGGAAAAAAACAGAACTTCATGCACGGCGCGGCGATTCTTACCGTCGGTGTTGTGATCATGAAGCTGCTCGGCGCAATCTATAAGGTCCCGCTTGGGAATATTCTCGGGGACTACGGTTACGGAATCTTCCTTGCGACTTATAACGTCTATAACATTTTCTTCACGCTCTCCACGGCCGGACTGCCCGTTGCACTTTCCAGACTGATTGCGGAGGCGGACGCCCGCGGGCAGGAGTCCCTGAAGGAAAAAACCTTCCGCGCTGCCATCGTGACCTTTGCGGCGATCGGCATGGTCTTCTCGCTGATCATGTTTTTCGGGAACCAGTGGCTTGCCACGGCCTATCTTGTGAAACCGGATGCGGCACTGAGCGTGAGAGCCATGGCCCCGGCGATCCTGCTGGTCTGCCTGGTCTCCGCGTACCGCGGATACTGTCAGGGCAACGGGAATATGATCCCGACCACGGTGGACGAGGTGCTGGAGGTCCTTTTCAAGGTCATTTCGGGTCTTGCCATTTCCGCGATGCTGGTGCATGCCGGAAGGGGACTGCCGGAGGCTTCCGCCGGCGCTATTCTCGGGGTCTCCATCGGTTCGGTGATCTCGCTTGGCTACATGATCGTCTATAAGCACCGGAACTATCGTCGGATGTCTGTGGGCGAGGAAGTGAAGGACAGCGGTCTGAAGATTGCCGGAACCATTCTGAAAATCGGTATTCCGATTTCACTCGGAGCAAGCATCATGGCGATCCTGAGCTCGCTGGACCCCGGAATCTGTCACAGCCGTCTGGCGGCAGCCGGCTTCTCCGAGCATGAGGCGGGCGTTCTCTTCGGTGTTTACGGCAAGGTACAGACCCTCTTTAATCTCCCTGCCGCCTTTATGACCCCGCTTACCATTGCCATTGTTCCGGCGGTCGCCGGCGCCATTGCGAAGGGGAACCGGCGAGAGGCGGAGAAGACCTCTGAAGACGCCATGCGCATGGCTTCCGTGATATCCATGCCGATGGGAGTCGGATTGGCCGTGCTGGCTTTCCCGATCGTGAATGTGCTCTATCCGAACAGCCATTTTGCCGGTCCCGGCCTTCTTCGGATCATGGGCGTAGCGTCATTCTTCGTCTGCATTGTTCTGATGGAAAACGCGATCCTGCAGGCCTCGGGGAAAGAGCGCCTGCCCATGATTGCCCTGATCACGGGCTCTCTGGTCAAGATCGCCGTAAACTGGGTTATCATCGCGATTCCTTCGATCAACATCTACGGCGCTCCGGTGGGAACCCTGATCGGGTATTTGTGCATGGCCGCGCTGGATTACATCTTTATCCGCCGCGCACTGAAACAGAACCCGAATCTTCTCAAAGCCTTTGGAAAACCGTTTTTCTGTAGCCTCGCCATGGGAGGCTCGGCCATCGTGATATACCGTTTGGCCGATCTGGTCCTGCACGGGGCGGGAAAGATTGGGCTGGCTCTGGGGATGCTGCTCTCGATTGCAGCGGCGGTGGCGGTATATATGTTTGCCGTGATCCGGACACGCTGTATCACCGGAGAGGATCTTCAGATGATCCCCGGCGGTGCCAAGGTCGGAAGAATCCTTCATATCCAGTGAACTTATTCTCAAAAAAAACATCCTGTACCGTGTTTTTACGGTACAGGATGTTTTTCACTCCTGATCGGAGGGAATGGAAGTACGGTGTTTACAGATACGTTTCCGAAAGCCGTCTGGCAACGGTTTTCATTTCTTCCAGAACCTCTTCCGGTCCGGTGATGCGGAGGTCACTGCCGAGGGAGGTCACCCATCCGAAGAAATGGGGGCTGGTTATGACATCGACATGGGCACGGAACCTGTCCTCATCCAATGGAATAATGGAGATGTCCTTTCCAAAGCGGTCGATTAAGGCGCCGACCATGTGGTTTTGCCCTTCCAGGGTAACGCGGACCATCTCTCCTCCGTACATCCCGAACAGGCTCTTGGTGTACTTGGCGGCGTTAAATTCCTTGAACTGTTTTTTCCCTTCCCGGGGAATGTCAGAAATGGACAGACGGATGATCTTGTCGACACGATAGTGCTTGATCTGCTGACCGTCAAAGGCAACCAGGTAGTAGTTCTCATCGTCCCACATCAGACACCAGGGACTGATCTGGTACCAGGCGCCGTTGCGGCGGAGCTCCTGCTTTTTGCTGACGGTCCACTGAAAGTACTGAAAACGGATCTGACGGTCGGCGTTGATTGCCTCGTGCAGCATATCGACGTTGTAGTAGATGCTCTCATTCATGGCCTTGATCCGGTCGGTGATCAGCACCTGGCGATGAAGATGCTTGGCTTCATGGATGCTCACCATGGACTCCAGCTTCTTGATCAGTTCCCGGGATTTCTTTTCCGTGATGAATTTGGATGACTGGACCGCGTCGACAAGCAGCTTCAGCTCCGGAAGCTCAAAGGTGCGTGTGGCCAGGTGATAATAAACCTGTCTGCCTGATTGTTCTTTCAGAATCTCAAGTCCATACTTTTCCAATGCGTCGAAGTCCGTATAGAGCGTCTTCCGATCCGCGTTGACACCGTAAGCCTCGAGTTTTGCGATGATCTCCTGCAGTGACAGCGCATGGGAATCGTCGGTTTCCTCGGAGAGAATCTTGACGAGATAAAGCATTTTGAGCTTCTGATTATCACCGGCCGCCATCGTGATGCCTCCAGAATCAAAGATAGAAAGAGTATAGCAGAAGGGGAAGAAAAACACAAGCACCTGCCTCAAATGCGAGACAGGTGCCTGTTTCTTGTCATTGCTTCTTAAAAAGGAATTAAACTCTCTTCCACACAACGCCGCCGGGGAGATCGGTGAGTTCGATCCCCATCGCGCGGAGCTCTTCACGAATCTGGTCGGCAAGGGCAAAATCCTTTGACTTCTTTGCCGCACGGCGTGCTTCGATCTTGGCGGTGACTTCCGCGTCTTCTTCGCCGCTTTCCGAGACGATGGAGAAGCTGCCGGCGGCGGAGGAAGCCTTTGCCGCGTCAGCTTTTTTCAGCTCTTCGCGTTTTTCGTCCGCCTTCTCGATGAGGCTGAGACTCAGCACCCTGTCGAGATCGGCGATGAGGGCCAGCTTGGTGGCGTCGTTGGTCTTGGCCTTCAGTACGTCATAGAGGGCAGTGACGCCGAGGGAGGTGTTGAGATCGTTGTCCATGGCGGCCTTGAACTTAGCGGTGAGTTCATCAAACACCGCCTGATCCACGGCCTCACCGTCGGCCGGATTCAGCCCAGCAATACGGGTGATCAGCTTCCGATAAGCACCCTGGGCGTTGTCCAGATTTTCCCAGGAGAACACCAGGGACTTGCGGTAATGACTCTGCAGGCAGAAGAAGCGGTAACTCAGCGGGTCATAGCCCTTCTCTTCCAGCAGGGAAACGGTCAGAAACTCTCCGCTGGACTTGGACATCTTGCCGGAAGAGGTGTTGAGATGCAGCACATGAACCCACCAGTTGCACCATTTGTGGCCCAGATAGCTCTCGGACTGGGCGATCTCATTGGTGTGATGAGGGAAGGCATTGTCGATGCCGCCGCAGTGGATATCCAGATCTTCACCAAGGTGCTTCATGGAGATGCCGCTGCACTCAATGTGCCAGCCGGGATATCCGACGCCCCACGGAGAATCCCATTTCAGCGCCTGATCCTCGAACTTGGACTTCGTGAACCACAGAACAAAATCGTTGCGGTTGCGCTTGTTGGTATCTTCCTCGACGCCCTCGCGCACACCGACATCCAGATCGTCCGCGTTGAAGTCGTTGAACACATAGTAGCTGTCCAGCTTCGAAGTGTCAAAGTAGACGTTTCCTCCGGCGAAATAGGCATAACCGGTATCCATGAGCTTGGAAATAATCTTGATGTATTCGTCGATGCAGTTGGTGGCGGGTTCCACTACGTCGGGCCGCTTGATGTTCAGCTTGCGGCAGTCGTCAAAAAAGGCGTCGGTATAGAACTGGGCAATCTCCATGACGCTCTTGTGCTCGCGGCGGGCCCCCTTGAGCATCTTGTCTTCGCCCTCGTCCGCATCGGAGGTGAGATGCCCCACATCCGTAATGTTCATAACACGCTTAACGGGATATCCGACATAACGAAGATACTTCTCCAGTATGTCTTCCATGATGTAGGAGCGAAGATTGCCGATATGGGCATAGTGGTAGACCGTCGGACCGCAGGTGTACATCTTGACGATGTCCGGATGATTCGGGACGAACAGCTCTTTCTTTCTGCTTGCAGAGTTGTACAGATACATGGTTTTGCTTCCTTTCTGTCAGTCGATGTCCCGGAAGACATCTTTGTTTTTCATAAAGTATTCCGCACCGCTGTAGACGGTGGTCAGGAGAATCAGTCCCGTACAGATCAGATCCAGACGCGGAGAAGGGAAGACCGTCATCAGGCCCAGTGCTATCATGGTAACGGCGGTCTTAATCTTTCCGGACCAGGCTGCCGCAATGACACGGTGCTGCTCGACGGCGATGAGACGAAGGCCCGAGACCGCAAACTCCCGAAACAGCACAATCGCCACAGCCCAGCCGGGCATCTGTCCATTGTCCACGAAGTAGCACATCGCCGCCAGCACAAGCATCTTGTCCGCCAGGGGGTCCATGAACTTGCCGAAATTCGTAATCTGGTTGTAGTGCCGCGCGATATAGCCGTCAAGCAGATCCGACAGGCATGCAATAATGTAGACAATAAGCGCAGGGACCGCAAGGCCGCGGTAGGCAAGAATCAGCCAGACCGGGATCAAAACGATCCGCAATACTGTTATTTTATTCGCCGTGGTCTTTAACACGGACCAATCATCTCCCTATCCCTCAATACAGGTGCCGAACAGCACGCCGTTTTCCGCCCGCTCAATCCGGACACGGACGATCTCGCCGGGACGGACATCGCCGCCCACGACGGCAAAGGAATCAATCTCGGGCGAATCGGCCCAGGTCCGTCCGACCATCAGACCGCCGTCCTCTTCCCATGGGCCTTCGATCAGAACTTCCAGCTCCCGGTTGACCTGCGCCTCGGCAAATGCGTCCAGGATTTGCCCCTGCAGTTCAAGTACCTGATCGGCGCGCCGGGAAGCTTCCTCCGCGTCGCAGTGTTCCATGCGCGCTGCCGGGGTCCCTTCTTCGGGAGAGAAGGGGAATACACCGACCCGCTCAATCTTGGCTTCTTTTAAGTAGTTCAGCAGTTCCTCAAATTCGGCCTCACCCTCACCGGGGAGTCCTGTGATGAGACTGGTCCGCAGCACCAGATTCGGAATTCTTTGCCGAAGGGTCTGCAGCAGAACACGGATCTCATCTCCGGTTCCGCGCCGGTTCATCCGTTTCAGAATGTCGTTGTTGATATGCTGGATCGGAATGTCCAGATACTTTACAACCTTGCTGTTGCGGGCGATCTCGTCAATCAGCTCATCGTCAAACTGATCCGGGTAGAGATAGTGGAGCCGAATCCAGCGCAGTTCCGGAATCTCCGAAAGACGGCGGATCAGTTCCGAAAGACAGCGTTTTCCGTACCGGTCCGTGCCGTAGCGGGTGATATCCTGGGCAATTACAATGAGCTCCTTCACACCCGAAGCCACCAGACCCTCGGCTTCGCGGACAACAGCTTCCAGATCTCGGGAGCGATATCTTCCGCGGATAAACGGAATGGCGCAGAAGGCGCAGAAGTTGTCACAGCCCTCCGCAATCCGCAGCCAGGCCCAGCCCGGACCGGTGGAGACATCCCGAGGAGTCTCATCCACAGGAGCACTCTGGTCTCCGAAGGCACGGTAGTTCTGATGGGACAGGACCGCTTCGGCCGCCTTTACAATCTCGCCGAAGCTTCCGACCCCGAGTACAGCGTCAATTTCGGGAAGCTCCTTTTGGATTTCGTCCTGATAGCGCTCGGAAAGGCAGCCTGTCACAATGATGCCGCCGAGTCTGCCCTCCGCTTTGAGCTGGGCATGCTCAAGGATACAGTCGATGGCCTCGGATTTGGCTGCGTCGATAAAGCCGCAGGTATTGATAATGGCCAGGTCCGCCCCATCGGAGTCCGCCACAGGCGTAAACCCGGCCTCGCGCATCAGATGATGCATCTGTTCGCTGTTCACCAGGTTCTTGGCGCATCCCAGCGAAACAAGAGAAAATGTTTTTTGACCGAACTGTTCTCTCATTCTACGTTCCTGTTTCTTATTCCTCATCGCTCCATGAGCATTGCACATTTTCCAGTGCCCGGCGGATTTCGTCCCAGGAATAGCCGCGGCGGGACATGGCTGCCGATACCTTCCGCACTTCGTCCCGGTCAACCGGGTTCCGAAGCCTGGCACGGATCAGGCGCTCCAGTGTGCCGGACATCTGCGGCATCTCTTCCAAGGCCTCCTCACGGAGCTCTTTCGGTACTCCTCTTCGGGAGAGCTCTGACAGAGCCCGCTTTGCTCCGTATCCTTTGCGGACACAGCTGCGCATCACCGAGGCGGCATAGGTCCTGTCGTTCAGAAAGCCGAGTTCTTCCAGGCGGTTCAGCACTTCATCCAGCTCCGTATCTCCGCAGCCGGTCTTTTGCTTCAGCTTGTCAGCCAGTTCCTTCCGCGAGTGTGCCCGGAAACTCAGCAGGCTGACCGCTTTTTCCAGCAGAGGATTCTTTTCCTCTGCTTTGGGGGCATGGTTTTTATCCTCAATCCTCATTTTTTGTGGAGCTTTTCAGCTTGTTTATTATTCTTCCAGCCGCCCGATGACCACACGGTCGGTACCACCGCTGTCCTGGCGGAACTCAGCCTCGGCGAAACCGCCTTCCAGAAGCATGGCGCGCACAGGTTCCGCTTCGCCCTCGCCGACCTCAAAGAAGATCAGGCCGCCGGGCTTCAGCACGGAGCGCCAGTACTTGATGATTCCCTTGTAGAACTTCAGCCCGTCTTCACCGCCGTCCAGCGCCCAGATGGGTTCGTGGTCGCGCACAGAGGGATCCAGGCCCATAATCTCGCCGCTGGCAATGTAGGGGGGATTGGAAACGATCACATCAAACTGTCCCATCCCCATGGGGGGAGAGGCGAGGGCATCCGCCTGGAGGCAGAGTACACGGGAGTTGAGGCGGTTCATCGTCACATTCTCCCGGCAGACCTGCAGAGCGCTGGCGCTGATATCCACCGCCACCAGCTTTGTCGCCGGAAGCTCTTTGGCAATCGCACAGGCAATACAGCCGCTGCCGCAGCAGAGGTCCAGGACCCGCGCGTCCATCTTCCGGCCGGTGAGAAACTCTTTAACCGCGTCAATAAGAACCTCGGTGTCCATGCGGGGAATCAGCACATCCGGTGTGATCACCATCGGCAGACCATAGAATTCCCATGTGCCGGTAATATAGGCCACCGGTTCACCGGCAAGACGACGGTCCACATAGGACGAAACCCGGTCCACCACTTCTTCTGTGGTATAGAGGTTTAAATCCCGCAGCAGCTCGGCTACCGGTTTTCCGGCAGCATGAGCCACAAGAAGTCTCGATTCCAGCTGATAGCCGGGGATCTCCGCCTGCATCAGCCTCTTCCGGGTCATCAGGGTCAGATCATTATATGTTCTCAAGTGTCTGTCCTCGTTCCTGTTGTGATTGGTTCAGGCGCCCCAGGCGTCGGAACCCTTTTCGTCCGGAATCACCAGCTCCATGGCCCGGATGGCGCATTCAATCATGCTGTCGTCCGGTTCGTTGGTGGTGATCCGCTGCAGCCACTTTCCGGGAGCAGAGAGAATTGCCGAGAGCGTGTTATCGTGCAGACCGCACCAGCGGTTGATCTCATAGCTGATTCCGACAACCACCGGCAGAAGCAGCAGATGCACGCCCACTCGCGCAAAAGGATTGGCCACGCGTACGGTGGCGTTGACCAGAATGCTTACCAGCACCACCACCAGCAGAAAGCTTGTGCCGCAGCGAGGGTGGAAACGGCTTTCCGGACGGACGTTTTCCACCGTCAGGGGTTTGCCGTGCTCATAGCAGAAAATGGTCTTGTGTTCCGCACCGTGATAAGAGAAGAGGCGCTTGATGTCCTTCATATGAGCCACCAGCGACATATAGATCAGAAGGATTGCAACCTTTGTAAGGCCCTCGGCAAAGTTCCTCACAAGATAGCTCTGGGTCAGAGGCTTGATTGCCGCAACGATGAAGGTGGGAAGAAAGATAAACAGAAACACGCTCAGAGCAATGCCGAGGACCACCGCAACATAGATGATGAGCTTCTCTGCCTTTTCGGCGGGGAAGTGTTCGCTGATCCATTTGTCGATCTTGTCGGGTTCCCCCTGTTCTTCCAGCGGGACAAGGCTTGCGGAGTACATCAGGGCCTGCATGCCCTTGACCATTGAATCAATAAAGGTGACGCAGCCGCGTACCAGAGGCCAGCCGAAGAAGGGATACTTCTCCCGCAGCAGGTGCAGGTCCTCAACCTTTTCGGTGAGTCCATCCTCCGTCCGGCAGACAATCGCCTGCTTCCGCGGACCGCGCATCAGAATCCCCTCGATCAGGGCCTGACCGCCGATGGAGGTCTTAAATCCGCAGCTTGTGACTTTTTCATGTTTTCCAGCCATAGTTTTCTCCAGAGTAAAGGAATTTACGAGTTGAGTCTCGCGGTTTTCGATACCGGATGCGTTCCGGCATCCTCTGTTATCCTGTGTTTCAGCCCGTGGGGGCTCAAGCATCAGGGCCTTGTGCTGATGGGGAGAGAAAGGATGACCATGCATCCGCCGCCGTCGGCGTTGCGAATGTCCATCTTTCCCTTGTGGCGAGTGATGATCTCGTCGCAGACTGCCAGACCAATGCCGGTACCGCGGTTCTTCGAGCTGCCCTTGTAGAACTTCTCCTTGACATGGGGAAGCTCCGCCTCGGGAATCCCGTTTCCGTAATCCCGGAAACAGATCTTCACATAGCCTCCGTCGCGTTCCAGACTGACGTCAATGATCTTGCCGTCTCCGCCGTGGATCATCGCATTGTCCAGCAGATTTAGAAACACCTGCTTCAGACGCTCGGAATCGCCGGGGATCATCGGGATATCCTCATCCGGCGATTTGTAGTTGACATCCATCCCGGCCTGCTTCATGAGCTTGCCATAGGTGAACAGCGCATCTTCCAGCTCTTCGGCAATGTCGATCATTCCGATCCGAAGATTGAAGCGTCCGTCCTGAATCCGGGTGAACTCCAGCAGTTCCGTCACCATCCCGGTCAGGCGTTCCGCCTCTTTGGAAATGATGTTGATGCCGCGCAGGGAATCGCCCTGCACCGCAGGGTCAAATTTGATGGTCTCGCTCCAGCCCGTGATGGCCGTCAGCGGTGTGCGCAGCTCATGAGAGACCTGGGAAATAAAGTCCGTCCGGGCCTTTTCCGCCTGGGCGACCTTCTCCGACATGTCATTGATGGCGTCGGTCAGCTGTCCGATTTCGTTGTCACTGCGGTCTTCCAGCTTGCTGCCGTAACTCCCGGAGGCGATTTCGGCCGCAAACTCCGTCAGCCGGTCAATGGGCTCCGAGACATTCTTCCAGAACCAGAAGAGCAGATAGATCATGTAAAAACAGATCAGCACGAGGACACAGACAGCCAGAATCATGTAATCGCGGGTGACCGCCCAAATGCTCAGCAGCATGAGGATCAGCGCGGCGATGACCGAAACTGTCAGCTGTGTCCGAAGATTCTTAAACATAAACGTGTACTTCCTGAAACGATAGTTCTTACCGGCCCGTTAAAGCGCAATCAGCAGGATCCGCGTGCCGCGGCTCAGTAGCCCCACTTGTAGCCGTAGCCCCAGACCGTGGTGATGTATTCCGGCTCGGTAGGATCGGATTCAATCTTTATGCGCAGACGGCGGATGTTCACGTCGACGGTCTTGAGCTCGCCGCTGAAATCCGAGCCCCAGACTGCGCTGAGAATGTCTTCGCGGCTCATGGCCTTGCCGGGGTTTTCCATAAACAGCTTCATGAGCTGGTACTCGATCTGGGTGAGCTTGAGACGCTGGCCGTCCTTCTCAAGAGTGCGGTTGCGCGGATTAAGCACGAAAGGACCGCTGACCAGTTCGACGTTGGCCGAATCTTCTTCATCGGCGCCGAGACGGCGAACCAGAGCGTCCACACGTGCGGTGAGCTCCGCCGGAGAGAAGGGCTTGGTTACATAGTCGTCCGCGCCGGTCATGAGTCCCGTGACCTTGTCGATCTCCTGACTCTTGGCGGTGAGCATGATAATGCCCATCTTGGACCCGGAGGCGCGAATCCTGCGACATACCTCAAAACCGTCTATATCGGGCAGCATAACATCGAGCAGGGCAAGGCAGATGTCCGGATTGGCCTTGACCTTTTCGAGCGCCTCGGTTCCGGTGGCGGCTTCAATCGGCTCGTATCCGCTGCGGCTTTCGTCTTCCATGACCAGTATTTTCTTCATATTGTTATCCCTCCTGATCTCCCGAAAGAGACTTGGTTACAAACTGACAAGTAATTATAACATAGTTCGATCAAAAATGGTAGTCAAAGTTTCAGAAAAAAGAAAAACCTATGAAAAAACTTTGCATGCTTGCATCGGATGAGGAAAACTGTTAGAATTCGTCCCATGGATAAGAAAAAGAGAATTGCCCTGAGCATCACGGCGCACGTCGACGCGGGAAAGACCACGCTGGCCGAAGCCATGCTCTTCGAGGCGGGACAACTGAAAAAACGGGGAAGAGTGGATCACCGCGATTCCGTGCTGGACTATGAGGATTTCGAGAGAAACCGGGGAATCACGGCGTTTTCAAAGCAGGCGGTCTTCTCTTACGGCTCGGCGGAATTCAGCCTGATCGACACGCCGGGACATGCGGATCTTTTTGCCGAGACCAGACGGGGCCTGCGTGTGCCGGATGCGGCGATCCTCGCGATCAGCGGCAGCGAGGGAATCCAGGCCGATACCGGCGTGATCTGGGAGCTTCTGCGGACGCGGGAGATTCCCACCTGGATCTTTGTGTCCAAAATGGATCTTGCCGGCGGCGGCCGGGAAGCGCTTTTTTCGGAACTGAAGGAAAGACTTTCAGACGCCGTTGTTGACTTTTCGGCTCCCGAGGAAACGATCTTTGAAAAAGCGGCTGAACTGGATGAAGCCTGCCTGGACGCTTATCTGGAACACGGTGCAATCCCGGATGACGTCCTCGCCGGTGCAATCACGGCCGGAAGAGTTTTTCCGTGCTTTTTCGGCTCGGGCCTGCAGCTGACCGGTGTGAAGGAATTTCTTGAGGGACTGGACCGCTGGACGCCTGTACGCTCATGGCCGGAACGTTTTTC
Source organism: Oscillospiraceae bacterium (assembly GCA_902789835.1). Next base: position 37,637 of record CADAPN010000005.1, on the reverse strand, counting down.
CGCTTTATGCTATAAGATCAGCCGGGACGCCCGGGGCCAGCGGCTGACACAAGTCAAGATTACCGGCGGCAGTCTGACCGTACGGGATCCGCTGCAGTATCGGACCGCGGACGGTGTCCTCAGGGAGGAAAAGGTCAGCGGAATCCGAATCTACTCCGGGGCACGGTATGAGACGGTCGAGCGGGCGGAAGCAGGGCAGGTCTGCAGCCTGCTCGGCCTTACCGGAACCGCGGCCGGCTGTGTTCTCGGCGAAGAGAACGAGGTACAGCAGGAGAGCGTGGAATCCGTTCGGCGATATATCCTGCGCTTTGAAAGCAGGCAGGACCCGGTAACCCTGCTGGAACAGCTCAGACAATTGAGCGAGGAGCTGCCGGAGCTCTCGCCGCGGGCCGGCCGGGACGGAATCAGTGTCTGCCTCTCGGGAAGGATGCAGGGAGAAATGCTGAAAGCTCTGCTTCTGGAGCGTTTTGGACTTCGGGCCAGTCCGGAGGAAGGACAGCTTATTTATAAGGAGACTGTCACAAAAAAGGTGGAGGGAGTCGGCCATTTTGAACCGCTTCGCCATTACGCCGAGGTTCATCTGGTTCTGGAACCCCTTCCGCCGGGCAGCGGAATCGTGCTGGAGTCCGGCTGCCCGGAAGATACCCTGAATCGAAACTGGCAGAATCTGATTCTGGACGCCCTCTGTCATGAGACGCTTCCGGGCGTTCTGGCCGGGGCAGAACTGACGGATACACGCATCAGTCTGGTCAGCGGCAGGGCGCATCCGAAGCACACCGAGGGCGGTGATTTCAGGGAAGCGGCCCGAAGGGCACTGCGACACGGGCTGATGCAGGCCGAATGCCGCCTGCTGGAGCCGGTCTACCATTTTGAAGTAAAACTTCCAAGTGAGCAGCTGGGCCGTGCCATCGGAGATTTCCGCGCCATGCATGCACAACTGGACAGTCCCCGACAGGAAGAGCGCTTCAGCACCTTGAGCGGGGAAGTGTTTGTCAGCGAATTCGGCGATTATCCGGAGACGCTTCTTTCGTACACCCACGGATTCGGCAAGGTAACCGTGCACCCGGCGGGATACCGCCCCTGCCACAATGAGGCGGAGGTTTTGGAACAGATCGGCTACCTGGCAGAACGGGATACGGAGTGGCCTGCGGACTCCGTCTTCTGCGCACATGGCGGAGGCTTTGTAGTCCCGTGGCGGGAAGTGACACAGTACATGCACCTTCCCTCCTTCCTGGAAGAACGGAGCCGCCGTGCCCAGAGCGAGGCCGCGCTGCACCGGCTGCAGCGGATCGACGATCGGGAACTGGAAGCCATCATGCTCAAAGAATTCGGCCCGATCCGCCGCCCCTCTGTCGGATCCGCTCTGAACGAAGAGAAGAGCCGCGAGGGAAAGAGGAAAGCACCCGAACAGCAGGCGGAAGGAAAGACGACCGTTATTCTGGACGGGTATAACTTCATTTTTGCCGAACCGGAACTGAAAGTACTTGCTTCGGATCATCTGGGCGCTGCCAGAGAACGCCTGATGGACCGTCTTTCCAACTACAGCGGGTTTACCGGGAGAGAAGTGATTCTGGTGTTTGACGGGTTCCGAACCGCCGGAAATCCCGGTTCGCGCAGCGCGCATGCCAACATCCGCGTAGCGTTTACACCCGAAGGAGAGAGCGCCGACGCGTATATCGAACGACTGGCCTCCGAAATCGGGAAAAACGACCGGGTTTCGGTGGTGACCGGGGACACCATGATCCGCATCTCGGCAATGCGCTCCGGTGTGCTGCGCATTTCTCCGAATGAATTCAGGCTGGAGCTGGAAGAAGCTGAAAAACATTTGCAGGAAATTCTGATGAAGAGCAATTTCCTGGCTCATCAGACCAGCGGCGCCGAGGCCGGGACGGTAAAACAGGAAAAGAAAGAGAAAACGAAACCATGAGAGCATATGAAAGACTGCTGAAATATGTAAGCATCCACACATCGAGCAAAGAAGGGGAGAAGACAACCCCTTCCACAGAGCGCCAGAAAGACCTGAGCAGGGTTCTGGCAGATGAGATGATCGCCATGGGCCTGCAGGAAGTCTATGTGGATGAAAATGCCTATACCTATGGTGTTTTGCCCGCTGCTGAGGGAATGGAAGATCAGCCCTGCATCGGGCTGATTGCCCATCTGGATACCATCCCGGATGAGGACTTTCCGGGCTTTGGGGTCAAGCCGCAGCTTGTTGCGAACTATGACGGAGGTGCGCTGGCGCTCGGTGAAAGCGGGCGGGTCCTGTCTCCGGATCAGTTTCCGGATCTGAAAACGCTTTGCGGCCATACTCTGATCACAACCGACGGAACGACGGTCCTCGGTGCAGATGACAAAGCGGGCATTGCGGAAATCCTGACGGCCTGTGAGATTCTGAAAAAGGAAAAACTGTCCCACGGGAGAGTGGCGCTGTGCTTCCCGCCGGACGAAGAAATCGGGCACGGTGCTGCCCTGATGCAGTTGGAGCGCCTCGGCGCAGCGTTTGCCTTTACGGTGGACGGCGGAGATCCGGCGGAAGTGAATTTCGAGACGTTCAACGCGGCGGCTGCCGATGTCGTGCTGCACGGGGTGAATGTGCATCCCGGCGAAGCTAAAGGAAAAATGCGCAATGCAGCCCATCTGGCCATGGAGTTTGACGCGCTTCTGCCGGCCGCCGAGCGCCCGGAACGGACGGAGGACCATGAGGGCTTTTTCCACCTGACTTCCATGAAAGGCGATGTGGAAAAGGCGGAACTCCATTATATTCTGCGGGATCACGACGCCGCGCATTTCAATGTGCGAAAGACGATGCTGGCGCAGGCGGCAAAATACATGTGCGAACGCTATGGGGAGGGAGCGGCAGAGCTTACGATCCGCGACCAGTACAGAAACATGGAAGAGGTGTTATGCCGGCACCGTGACATCATTGCACGCACAGACGAAGCCATCCGGAAAGCAGGACTGGAGCCGAAGCACGTTCCGATCCGCGGAGGCACCGATGGAGCGCAGTTATCTTTCCGCGGCCTGCCCTGTCCGAACCTCGGCACAGGCGGAGCGGGCTTCCACGGACCTTTTGAGCATATCTCCGCAGAGAACATGGACAAGGTCGTGGAGATCCTGATCCATCTCCTCACCGCGTAAACCCGTCAGATCGCCTGAAAATCCGATGCGGCAGACCGAAGCTGATTCCGGCGGTGAAAACAGAAAGCAGGGTCGCTCCTTTGGGAGCGACCCTGTCGGTTTGAAGAGGGGTAAAGAGGAAAATCAGCCCTGCCAGATCTTATCGGAAGTGATGTCCTTCAGCGTGGCGGCACCGCACATGGTCATCGTGCTCTTGAGTTCGCCGATGATCTTGTCCATATAAACCCGGTAGCCTTCTTCTCCGGCTCCGTAAATGGCCGTGAGAACCGGACGGCCGATCAGCACGCCGTCCGCACCGAGCGCCAGAGCACGGAAAATGTCCAAACCGGAACGGATCCCGCCGTCGACGAGAATGGTGATCTTGCCCTTGACCTGGCGGACAATGGAGGGGAGAACCTCGGCCGTAGAGGGGACACCGCCCTGTACACGGCCGCCGTGGTTGGACACGACGATGGCCGCGGCCCCGGCGTCGACCGCCTTCTGGGCTCCGGCCGGAGTCATGATACCCTTAATGACAAAGGGCATTTTGGCATAGGAAGTGATTTCCCGCATTTCCTCGACGGACTTGCTTCCCGCGTTGGGATTCATAGCCTTCAGAAAGGGAAGACCGGCTCCGTCAACGTCCATGCCGGCGGCAAAGATGTGGTTCTCGTTGAGAATATCGAGCTTTTCAAAAACGGCTTCCTTGTTCCAGGGCTTGATGATCGGCATGCCGACACAGTCGTCTTTGATCATGTCGTGCACGGAAGCTTTCATGATCTCCGGGTTAACCCCGTCGCCGGTCAGCGCCATCAGACCGTATTCATAAGCGGCCTTGATGAGAATGGAGTTGTAGGCGATATCATTGTACTTCGGACCGTAGTGCAGGTCGATGGCCCCGAGGGGAGCCATAAAGATCGGGGCGGCAAACTTCCGTCCAAACAGCTCGAAGGAGATGTCCGGATCGGTATTCGGACAGAGTGTGTCCATGTTGACGCAGATTTCCTGCCATTTGTCAAAGTTGCGGGCGGCAACATTGCCGGGTGCTTTGCTGCCGGGACCGGGCATGGAATTGGCGCAGGCACGGCCGTTGCACACGGGACAGGCTTTGCAGTACGGTCCGACACATTCACGGGCCGCGGCGAGAACTTCATTATAATTCATTACAGATCACTCCAAACGTGTAATTTGACCGGGGACCGGACTTATTATCAGGCATGGCGGATCAAAAGTCAAGACCGCTTCCGTCAAAAATCGGAATGTTTTCCTCGCCGACGGAAGAGAGCTCCTGCCAGAATCCGTCCTGCAGACGACGTGCATGCAGATAGTGGATCAGGTTCTCGTTCTCTTCCGCTGTGACCGTGCGGCAGAGTTCGGGAAACCTGGCTTCCAGACCAGGCATGGGGGTATACTGGCTCATGAGAGAAAAGAGAACGGTCCCCGGCGAAAAGCTGTCGGCAACATAGTCAATGACGTCCATGCTTTCGGAACTGTGACCCGGAAGAATCAGGTGCCGGATGAGGACACCGCTCTGCAACAGCCCGGCGTCATCAAAACGGCAGGAACCGCGCTGCCGGACCATCTCGGAGATGGCCGCGGTGGCGACCTCCGGGTAATCCGCCGCGGCGGAATAGCGTTTCGCCGTATCGGAATTCAGGTATTTCAGATCCGGCATATAGACCTGTACCAGCCCCTCCAGAAGGCGCAGTGTTTCCGCCTTTTCGTATCCGGAACTGTTCCAGACAACCGGAATGCCGAGCTCCAGTCCGTCCAGTGCTTCGGCGATCACGCGGGTAAAGTGCGTCGGTGTAACAAGCTCAATATTATGGACGCCCTGATCCCGCAGGCGCAGCATCAGCGTGCGAAGCTCGGAAACGGTAAGAATTCTTCCGACACTTTTCCGGCTGATTTCACGGTTCTGACAGAAAACACAGCGGAGATTGCAGCCGGAGAAGAAAATGGTTCCGGCACCGCGCGTCCCGCTGATGCAGGGCTCTTCTCCGTAGTGCGGCGCGGCGCGGATGACACGCGGCAGCATGGGACTGACACAGACACCGCCGCCGGCACTTCCGGTACGCTGCGCCTGACAGGCCCGGGGGCAATCGCTGCATATTTGCTCCATAGATACCTCCGAATGCGAAAAGATTCACATGCATGGGCAAAATGACAAAAAAAAGTACTTGCCGGGAGCAATTATACCGTAGATTTGTACATTATGCAAGAATCGAATAAAAGTTAGAAAAAACAATACATTTTTTGAAAAAATGTGGTAAAATACCTTCGAAAAGCAACCAATCCAGCACAAACAGCTTTACTTATTTATTATCATTTTCAGGAGGTCAAGAAATGAATTACAACAAGAAGACAATCTATGACGTAGACGTCAAGGGCAAGAAGGTTCTGCTCCGCTGTGACTTCAATGTTCCTCAGAACAAGGAAACCGGCGAGATCACCAGCAATAAGCGTATCGTAGCAGCTCTGCCGACCATCCGCTATCTGCTGGACAACGGCGCCGCCGTCATCGCATGCTCTCACCTTGGCAAACCCAAGGGCGAGTGGAAGACCAAACTCACGCTGGCTCCGGTCGCACAGCGGCTTTCCGAGCTCCTCGGTCAGGAAGTAATCTTTGCCAAGGACATCATCGGTGAAGATGCCCATGCCAAGGCGGCCGCACTGCAGCCCGGTCAGATCATGCTGCTTGAGAACCTTCGCTTTGACATTCGCGAAGAGAAGAACGACGCCGACTTTGCAAAGGCTCTGGCCGATATGGCAGAGATCTTTGTTTCCGATGCTTTCGGTACCGTGCATCGCGCTCATGCCTCCACTGCCGGCGTTGCCGCATACCTGCCTGCCTATTCCGGCCTGCTGGTCGACAAGGAACTGAGCATCATGGGCAAGGCTCTTGATGACCCGAAGCGTCCCTTCGTCGCCGTCCTCGGCGGTGCGAAAGTTTCCGACAAGATTGCCGTTATCAACAACCTGCTGGAAAAGGCCGACACCATCATCATCGGCGGCGGTATGGCTTATACCTTCCTGAAAGCCCAGGGCAAGGAAATCGGCAAGTCCCTGCTGGAAGAAGACAGACTGGACTATGCCCGCGAAATGATCCAGAAGGCTGCCGACAAGGGCGTGAAGTTCCTGCTTCCGGTTGACCATCTCTGCGCAGCCGAGTTCTCCGCCACGGCCGAACCGGTCCTCGCCGAAGGCGACATCCCCGCAGACCTCATGGGCATGGACATCGGCCCGAAGACCGCAGAGCTCTATGCCGCAGCGGTAAAGGGTGCCGGTACCATCGTGTGGAACGGACCCATGGGCGTGTTTGAGTTTGACGCATTCGCCGGCGGCACGAAAGCCATGGCGAAGGCCCTGGCCGAGTCTGGCGCGGTGACAATCGTCGGCGGCGGCGACTCCGCTTCCGCAGTCGAAAAGCTCGGCTTCGCCGACAAGGTGACCCATATCTCCACCGGCGGCGGCGCTTCTCTGGAATTCCTTGAGGGCAAGGAGCTTCCGGGTGTTGCCTGCCTGCTGGACAAGTAAAGCAAACAAAAAGAACTATTTTTAAGGAGTTTTACAGATATGAACAGAAAGTACCGCAAAACCGTTATCGCCGGCAACTGGAAAATGAACCAGCTGGTTTCCGGCGTAAAGCCCTTCATGGAAGAGCTCAAGGAGAATCTCCCCAAGTCCCGCAGCTGTGACGTTGTGCTCTGCACACCGGCTGTCATGATCCCGACGATGGTGAAGGCGGGAAAGGATTGCCGTGTTGCCGCCGGCGGCGAGGATGTCTCGAAGTACGAGAAGGGTGCCTATACCGGTGAGATCTCCGCCGATATGCTGGCGGACGCCGGTGCAAAGTACTGCATCGTCGGTCACTCCGAACGCAGAGAGTATCACCATGAAAGCGACGCACTGGTCAATGAGAAGGCCAAGGCTCTGCTGAACAAGGGCATCATCCCGATCATCTGCGTTGGTGAGAGCCTGGAGCAGCGTGAGAAGAACCTGACCATGGAATACATCGCCTACCAGGTCTGTGCCGCGCTGTCCGGTATTGACGGAACGCAGGTCCGCCGCTGCGTCATCGCCTATGAGCCCATTTGGGCCATCGGCACCGGTAAGACCGCGACCGCAGAGCAGGCAGAAGAGGTCTGCTGTGAAATCCGTGCCGTCATCCGCAAGCTCTACGGTGCCAGAAGCGCCCGCGCCGTCAGCATCCTCTACGGCGGAAGCATGAATGCCAAGAACGCGGCTGAGCTGCTGGCACAGCCCGATATCGACGGCGGCCTGATCGGCGGCGCTTCCCTGAAGCCGGCTGATTTCGCCACCATCGTCGCCGCAACGGCCCAGGAGTAATCCGACGATGAAGGCAGCGATTAAGAACCGCGCGGTTCTGATCATTATGGATGGCTACGGCATTGCCCCTCCCACAGCGGGCAATGCCATTGCCCAGGCAAAAAAACCCAATCTGGACGCGCTTTTTGCCAAATATCCCAACTCCCAGCTTCAGGCCTCCGGCCTGGATGTCGGTCTTCCGGCCGGCCAGATGGGGAACTCCGAAGTCGGACATACCAATATCGGCGCCGGCCGTGTTGTGTTCCAGATCCTCCCGAAGATTTCCAAAGAGATCGAGGAAGGAAAGTTCTTTCAAAACCCCGTCTATCTCAAAGCGATCCACGACGCAAAGGAGAACGGAAAGGCGCTGCACATCCTCGGGCTTCTGTCCGACGGCGGCGTACACAGCCACCTGACTCATATCTTCGCCATGCTGGAAATGGCCAAACGGGAAGGTGTTGAAAAGGTCTTTGTCCACTGCTTCCTGGATGGGCGTGATGTTCCGCCCACCAGCGGAGCCGGTTTTGTCCGTGCGCTGCAGGAAAAGTGCGACGAGCTCGGCAATGCCCGGATTGCAACCGTGCAGGGACGTTTCTGGGGGATGGACCGCGATAAGCGCTGGGACCGTGTTGAGGCCGGATATGATGCCATCGTCCGCGGCATCGGTGTGGAGGACCCGGATGCGATCCATGCTGTGGAAGCAAGCTATGCCGAGAACGTAACGGACGAGTTTGTCAAGCCGATCGTAGTCTGCCGCGAAGGTATGATTAACACCGGAGACAGCGTGATCTTCATGAACTTCCGTCCGGATCGCGCACGCGAGATGACCTGGGCGCTGAATCTGCCGGACTTCGACGGATTTGAGAGAAAGAAGACCGTTTATCCGCTCTCCTATGTCTGCACGGCGCAATACGATGAAAACCTCACACTGCCCATCGCGTACCCGCCCGAAGAGATCGTAAATACCATCGGTGACCTTGTCAGCGAGCAGGGCCTGAAGCAGTTCCGCGTTGCGGAGACCGAGAAGTATGCGCATGTGACCTTCTTCTTCAACGGCGGTGTGGAGAAGCAGACCGAAGGGGAGGACCGCTGCCTGGTTCCCTCTCCGAAAGAATATGCCACCTATGACCTTATCCCGCAGATGAGCGCGGAAAAGGTCTGTGACAAGGTTGTGGAAGCGCTGCAGTCTGAGAAATATGACCTGATCGTCTGCAACTTTGCCAACTGTGACATGGTCGGGCATACCGGCATCATGGACGCGGCCATCAAGGCAGTGGAGACGGTGGATGCCTGCATGGGACGGATTGCCGCGGAGGTCGAGAAACATCCGGACACCGTTCTGCTGGTGACAGCGGACCACGGCAATGCTGACTGCATGTTCGATGAGACGGGCAAGGTCAACACTGCCCACACCACGAATCCGGTACCCTTCCTGGTAACAAAGGAAGGGGCATCCCTGAAAGATGGACGGCTTGCCGATATTGCGCCCACGATCCTGCAGATCATGGGCCTGAAGCAGCCGGAGGAGATGACCGGCAAATCGCTCCTCAGCGAATGAGCGCATGAAGGGCAAACTGATTGTCATTGAAGGACTCGACGGCAGCGGCAAGGCGACACAGGCAAAACGCCTTGCCGCTGCTCTTCAGCAGAGAGGGGAACGGGTCCGTGAAATTTCCTTCCCAAATTATGACAGCGATTCATCCGCTCTGGTCAAAATGTATCTCTCCGGCGCATTCGGAACACAGCCCGGAGACGTGAACGCCTATGCGGCTTCCAGCTTCTACGCCGTCGACCGATATGCCGGCATGAAACAGGACTGGGGCAGATTCTACGACGAGGGCGGCATCCTCATTGCCGATCGCTATACCACCTCAAACGCGGTTCATCAGTGCTGCAAGCTTCCGCGGGACGGGTGGGATGATTATCTTGACTGGCTGTTTGACTTTGAGTACAGATTGCTGAGACTGCCCGAACCGGATCTTGTGATTTATCTGCGGCTTGCGCTTGAGACCAGCCAGCGGCTGATGAGCGAGCGCTATCACGGGGATGAGAAGAAAAAGGATATCCATGAAAGCAATGTATCCTATCTCGAGCAGGCGCATCTTGCCGCCGATTACTGTGCGGCTCAATACGGCTGGAAAACCGTGGAATGCGCCGGAGCAGACGGGCTTCGGGGAATCGAGGAGATCGGCACCGAGGTTTTGAAGCTCGTGTCAAGTGAGATTTTGCCGTAAAAAAGATATACTCAAAACCGGCTTCTTGACAAGGAAGCCGGTTTTGCGTATAATCTGTTTGCAATTCTTTATTTTGGTAAAGTGGTGAAGTATGGAAATCTCTTTGAAAGCAGATGAAAAACTGCTCTTTTCACTTCGGGAGCTGTATCGCCGATACGGATACCGAAGCTTTCGGATGAGCAAGTTTGAAAAATACGAACTGTATGCCGGCAACAAAGATTTTCTGGTGAGCGACCGTGTGATCACGTTCAACGACACCAACGGAGAGCTTCTGGCACTGAAGCCGGATGTGACGCTCTCCATTGTCCGCAACGCTTCCTTCCGCCCCGGATACAAGCAGAAGCTCTATTATCATGAAAACGTCTATCGGCCTGCGGGCAGTTCCCACCAGTTTCGCGAAATTATGCAGTGCGGTCTGGAGTGCATCGGAGATCTGGACAACTATGATGTGTATGAGGTGCTCCACCTGGCGGCCGAGAGCCTCAGGGCAATTTCGAAGCACAGTGTCCTGAGTGTGTCGCACCTCGGGATCCTGAAGAGCCTCTTTTCCGCCATCGGCGCCGGAGAAAGGGCGCAGGGAGAAGTGCTGAGGCTGATTGCCGCACGTAACGAGCATGAACTGGCCGAACTCTTTCGGCAGCAGGGCTGGGCCGAGGAAAGATTCTCGGAGCTGCGCGCGCTGCTCGGACTCCGCTGCAGTCTCAAAGAGCTTCCGGAGAAGCTGGGGTCCCTTAGGCTCGGCTGGCTTGACTCTTCGGTTCGACAGGAGCTTTGTGAGCTGAGCACGCTGTGTGAAGGGGAAGACAGCGTGCTCTGGTTTGATCTCTCTGTCATCAACGATATCCATTATTATAACGGAATTGTCTTTCAGGGCTTTGTGCGGGAAATTGCAGAGAAGGTGATTTCTGGCGGGCGTTATGACAGCCTCCTGAAACGAATGAACCGAAAGGGCAGTGCCATCGGCTTTGCGGTGTATCTCGGGATTCTGGACCAGCTGCTGCGCACAAATGAAGCATATGATGCGGATGTTCTGCTGCTGTACGATGAAGACACACCGCTGTCTTTGGTGCGGGACACGGAAAAGGAGCTGCAGCGCAACGGCCGTTCGGTCAGTGCACAGCGCAGCGCGGATGACGGACGGTATGGTGAGACCGTAGACCTCCGGGGAGGTGAGAAGGATGCTTGATATCGCACTGCCGAAAGGCCGTCTCGGCGACCGGGTCTACGGCATGCTGAAGCAGGCGGGCTATGAGTGCCCGGCCATTGAGCAGCCGGACCGCCGTCTGATCTTTGAAAACTTCGAGACCGGTGTACGCTACTTCTGGGTTAAGCCCTCCGATGTCACCATCTACGTCGAACGCGGTGCCGCGGACATCGGGATTGCGGGGAAGGACATTCTGCTGGAGAACCGTCCGGAGCTCTATGAGCTGCTGGATCTGAAAACGGGGATCTGCCGCATGGCCGTGGCCGGACCGGAAGGCTTTGTGGATAACCGAGAGAGAACACTTCGTGTGGCAACCAAGTTCCCTTATATCGCCGGGAATTTTTATGCCGGCAAATCCCGTGATGTGGAGCTGATCAAGCTCAACGGCTCCATTGAGCTGGCCCCGATCCTCGGCCTTTCCGATGTGATTGTCGATATCGTGGAGACCGGGAAAACCCTCAAAGAAAACGGCCTGACCGTGCTGGAGACGGTTTGCCCCATCAGTGCACGTCTGGTGGCAAATCCAGCCAGCTTCCGATTCAAGACAGAAGAAATTAATCTGCTGGTTCAAAAGTTGGCAGAGCAGATTTAAAACAGATAAAGGGAATGAGCACATCGATTAAATGCGCTCATTCCCTTTATGGTTTTATACCTGACTTGAAAACCGGCTCAACTCATCGATTCCACAAGCCAGTCGGCGATCCCTTCTTCGGAGACGTTCATACCTTTGGATTGGAGGCCTTTGGCCAGAAACGCCGCGGTTTCATTTAAATTCAGTCCCTTCAGATGGGTGAAGTTCGTCGAGTTCAATTCACCGCCTTCGGTTGTGCGGCCTTCAATATAGCCGCAGTTATAGCACATGTTGAGAGGAATCTTACGATGAGAGTCAAGCTCCATTTCGCTTCCGCAGCGCGGACATTTCATAGGGAAAAACCTCCTGTTAATAGTTGTTCTTTTCAGTCAGCGTCCAGGCCGTCGTCGCAGATCAGTCCGTACCCGCCCTGACGCCTTTTATAGACAACCGCGATCGCGTCGTCTGCATCCATGTTCCGGAAGACAAAAAATTCATGATCCAGCAGATTCATCTGCAGAATGGCTTCTTCCGCGGACATGGGTTTAATCGAGAAGCGCTTGGAACGCACGATCTTGAACTCATCCGCAGGTTCATCCTCGGCGGGAGCAAATACCGTCGTTGCGGCAGCGGCGTCCTTCTCCAGCGCGCCTTCACGCAGGCGCTTTTCCAGGCGGGTCTTATTACGGCGGATCTGCCGCTCAATTGCAGCGACACCGGAGTCAACGGACGCGTACATGTCACTGGTCAGCTCACTGGCTCTGTAGTAGGTACCGTTGTTATGAATTGTGATCTCTGCCCGGAAGCGTCCGCGTTCCAGGCTGAAGGTGACAAAGGCTTCGGCCTCAGTCTTAAAGAAGCGGTCGAGCTTTGAGATCTTTTTTGTGGCGTAAGCTCTCAGATCTTCAGAGGAATCCATTCGTTTTTCAGCGAAGGTAAACTTCATATCTGGCAACTCCTTTCCGAGGGTATCCTACCCTCGTTCATATATTAACATATTTTCAGCAGAAAGAGAAGAGCGAATTTCATTTTTAATGAAAAATTATCAAAGCCGGGATCAGCAGAAAACATTTCGCAAATCGGACAACAAAGCATGCCGAACTACTTGCCAAATGAGGTGAAATGGGATAGAATACCTTCATTATTACTGTGTAACGGAGAATAATATGCAGCAAACAGAAACCGGCTGTCTTTATATCGTCGCAACGCCGATCGGTAATTCGGCGGATCTCTCCCCGCGGGGGAGAAAGATTCTGGAAGAAGCGGACCTGATCGCCGCGGAGGATACCCGGCGTTCCATGGTGCTTCTCAACAAGCTGGAGATTAGAAACCGCCTGGTCTCGAACCACAAGTTTAACGAACATGGAAAAGCGAACTGGTTTGTCCAGCAGATGCAGGAGGGCAAGAATGTCGCGGTAATCACCGATGCGGGGACGCCCTGCATCTCCGATCCGGGAAACGAGCTGATCAAAGCCGCCATTGATGCGGGGATACGTGTCGTCGGAATCCCCGGATGCTGCGCGGCGGTTAACGCGCTTTCCGTTTCGGGCTTTGATCTCAGCACCTTCGCTTTTCTGGGCTTCTTTCCGAGAGAGAATGCCGAACGAATCCGTCTCCTGGAACTCATGCGCCAGGACAAGTCCGCAAAGACCTTTGCCCTCTATGAATCGCCCAAACGCATTATGAGTTTTGTGGACTTCATGATTGAGGCGGATGCCCGATGCAGTCTCTGCCTGATGAATGACATGACGAAGCTGCACGAGATGAGCTTTCGCGGTACCCCGGCTCAGGTGAAGGAGCAGCTTCTCCAAAAGGGCAATTATGAAAAGGGTGAGTATGCCATCGTTCTGGAACTGGATGAGGACTATCGCTACCAGAAGCAAGAGCATGTCGTCTCTCCCGAGGCCATGCTGGTGGAGGCCATGATGGCGGGCAGGGATGTCAAGAGCGCGATTGCTGCCCTGCTGGAAGACCGGAACAATTCTTACAGCAAGAACGAACTGAAAGCGGCATCTCTGCACCTGAAAAAGATGTTCGGGGCATAAGCTGCCGAATAAACGCCTGCGGACCGTCAGACAGCAACAGAGCGGGAAAAACTCAGGAAAACATTGTATTGTCAATCAGGATCCCTGATTCAGAAAGAGGATGATGTTACATGGAAAACAGACCAACCGGACACAGAAAAAATGTCAGCGGACGCGGCAAATCCGTCTACCGTCGCGGAGAAGGGCTCGGTACCGGACCGGTAACGGGCAGCAGACCCGATAACTTCGGCTCCAACACCCAGAGTATCCACGAGACCGGAAGAAAAACCTACGGGCGGAACGTAAAACGCGGCGGCGGAGCCCTGTCTCTGCTTGCCATTGTCGTGCTGCTTCTTTTCGGCGGAGGGAATCTGCTGGGCGGCGATTCGGACAGCTATACCTACTCCACCCAGACGCCGACACCGACCGCTTATGTCAGTACCTCGACGCCCACCCCGCGTCCGACCGCAACGCCGCGACCCACGGCAACCCCGCGGCCGACCGGCAATATCGATTTTGGCATCTCTCCGAACAGCTTCCAGAATATCACCGGCGGAAACTCCGATACACCGGCCGGAAACACCGATACGGTCACGGTGGATAACACCGTATCGGAGGGCGCCCGCGACAAGTACACCGTGATTCGCGGCGACGGCAGCGACAAGGTTACCATCATGATCTACATGTGTGGCACGGACCTTGAATCCCGCAGCAGCATGGCCACCAAGGATCTGGTGGAAATGACCAAAGCGAGACTTTCCAACAACGTCCGCATCATCGTCTACACCGGCGGCTGTGCCCGCTGGAACAACTCGGTGGTCTCCTCCGACCGGAACCAGATCTATGAGGTAAAGAACGGCGGCCTGGAGCGCCTGGCAGCCGATATGGGCAACGCGTCCATGACCGACCCGAAGACCCTCGCGAGCTTTATCCAGTGGTGCTCGCTGCGCTATCCGGCCAACCGGAACGAGCTGATTCTATGGGACCACGGCGGCGGCAGCGTTTCCGGCTACGGCTATGACGAAAAGAATCCGCGCAGCGGCAGCATGTCCCTGGCGGGCATCGATCAGGCCTTAAAGGAAGGCGGCGTCACCTTCGATTTCATCGGCTTTGACGCATGCCTGATGGCGACCTTGGAAACCGGACTCATGCTGGACGATTACGCCGACTACATGATTGCCTCGGAGGAAACCGAGCCGGGCATCGGCTGGTACTACACCAACTGGCTGAACAGACTGTGCGCCAATCCCGGCATGCCCACGGTCGAAATCGGCAAGAACATCGTTGATGACTTTGTCTCGACCTGTGCGGCGCAGACGCGCGGCCAGAGCGCCACGCTCTCCGTTGTGGACCTTGCGGAGCTTTCAAATTCCGTCCCCAAGCCGCTGAAGAACTTCTCCAAGTCTCTGACCAAACTGATCCAGGAGGACGAATACAGACAGATCTCGAATGCACGCAACAACACCCGTGAGTTCGCCCGCAGCTCCGTCATTGACCAGATCGACTTGATCCACTTTGCAAACAATCTCGGCACCACACAGGGGAAGAGCCTTGTCAAAGCCCTGCAAAAGGCGATTAAGTACAACAAGACCTCCAGCAACATGTCGAATGCCTACGGCCTGTCCATCTATTTCCCGTACCGCAAGACCAGCAAGGTTGATTCGGCGTGCAACACTTATGACGCGATCGGCATGGACGAGAGCTATGCCGAGGCCATCCGCGCCTTTGCCAGCCTCGAGGTCAGCGGCCAGGCGGCTTCCGGCGTCAACGGGTACAGCATGCCGTCGATCCTGACGGGGGGCTACGGTAGCTCCTCCGCCGGCGATATGGAAATGATCTCTGAACTGCTCAATGCCTTCCTGGGCGGCGGATATACCACCGTTCCCGGCTATTCCTCCGGCAACACCGGCTTCTTCACGGGACGTGCGCTGAACGACGAAGAAACTGCAGAGTATATTGCGGCCAACAGCTTTGACCCGACCTGGCTGGTCTGGAACACCAATTCCGCCGGACAGGAGTGCATCACACTGCCCGAAGAACAGTGGGATCTGGTGGAAAGCCTGGAGTATAATCTGTTCTATGACGACGGAAACGGGTATATTGACCTCGGCCTGGATACGGTCTTTGACTTCGACGACAACGGAAATCTTCTTGCTCCGCAAGACAATGCCTGGCTTGCCATCAACGGTCAGCCCGTGGCGTTCCGGCATGAGCTTACCATCGGAGAAGGGGATGAGGCCATAATCACCGGCTATGTCCCCGCACTCCTGAACGACGAGAGAGTCAATATCCTGATCTCCTTTGATCCGGAGCATCCCGATGGCACAATCACGGGCCTTCGCCGTGTGTATGCTGAGAATGAAACCGAAACCGTTGCCAAGGGGGTTCCGGCCATTACGGATGAGATTCCCGCGGCGGATGTGGACTGGGCGAACGATGAGAGTGTTTTCTGGAAGGTCGGAGACAAGCTTGACTTCATCTGTGACTACTACAGCTATACCGGTGTCTATGAAGACAGTTATCTTCTGGGCGATCCGATGACGGTTACGGAAGATATGACCATCTCCTATGTCGACCTGGGCGACGGAAACCTCCGTCAGAGCTTCCGCTTTACGGATCTTTATCAGCAAAGCTACTGGACACCTGCGCTCTACCGTTAAATCCGGTTAAAGTAAAAATCGAAGAGCGGAATACAGTCCACACAAGCGTATAAACAGATAAAAGAAAAACATCTGCGGTGATGACACAGTCATACTGCAGATGTTTTCTTCTGTTTCTTGAACCGAGCCATCACGGACGGAAAGCTTGAAAGAGCGAGGGATAGCAAGGAAAGATCAATTCGATGGCGCAAAATATTTGGCGACAAAGTCGATGCTTTCCCGGTCAACGGAAAACTCTTTCCCGCGGAGGTAATTGAGAAGACCTGCGTCGGTGGGAAAATCGAAGCACAGCCGCCAGGAGTAAAGCGCCTGACCGTCCTCGTGATAGCGGCGGTTGACCGCCTCGCGGCCGTATTTCCCGTCGCCGAGAAGGGGCCATCCTGCGTGTGCCATCTGAACACGGATCTGATGGGTTCGACCGGTCAGAAGCCGACATTCCACCAGGGAAAGCCCGCCGCGGGACATAAGAACCCGATATTCGGTGACGGCGCTTCGGGAGCCCGGCTCAGGCTTGGCCTTGACAAAGACCTGGTTTTTGACCGCGTCCTTAAAAAGTTCATTCTCCAGACGGCCTTTATCGGGCTTCGGCCGTCCGCAGACCGCGCAGAGATAGTATTTTTCGATCTCCCTGTCGCGAATTTTCTCGTTCAGAATACGGAGTGCTTCGGCATTCTTGGCGGCAATGACGATGCCGCCGGTGTTTCGGTCGATGCGGTTGCAGAGGGCGGGGGTAAAGGAATGCTCCTCCTTCGGACGCCATTCACCCTTCTGCGCCAGATAGGCCTGAATGTTGGCAATCAGGGTGTTGTAGTCCCATTTGCCGGCACTGTGACAGAGCACACCGGGCTTCTTATCGGCGAGAAGGATGTTCTCATCCTCGTATAAGATGCTGAGCCGGGGCTTGGCAATCTTCAGCCAGGCGTTGTCCTCTCTCGGGGCCTCGAAAAACTCGTCGTTGATATACAGGGTCAGCACATCGCCATCGGACAGGCGGAGATCCCGCTTGGCGGGCTTCCCGTTGACCTTGATTCGCTTGAGACGGATATACTTCTGCAGAAGACTGTCCGGAAGCAGGGGAACGGCTTTGGCAACGAAACGGTCAAGCCGCTGCCCGGCGTCATTTTTTCCCGCGGTAAGCTCTTTCATGCGTGTTCTCCATTGTGTGTTATGATAAAACGGAAAAGCCGGGAAACCGGCTTTTCAACGAACAGAACTCCCTCCCGGTTCGGGGAGGGAGCGGTGTTTCTGACAGGAACAGGGGACTTATTTGTTCTCGTCGGTCTCGTCGACTTCTTTTACCTCGGCATCCACAACATCGTCATCCCGCTTGATGTCGACGCTGATGGAGACGGGGATGTTCTCCTTGACCTTTTCGACGGCGTCTGCGGCAAAGCTGCGGACCTTCTGGTTGCTCTCCTCATCCATGACATTGACAATGCCGCCGTCTGACTTGATGACCTCAACCGTGCAGCCCAGACCGATGGTGGCAAGAACAGCCGCCAGCGTGACCCACTTTGCGGCGGCCAGACCGACAACCGCACCGACAGCACCGACACTTACCGGAATGTTCAGAACCTGCTGACCCTTCCGGCACACGACGATACGGGAGACATTCCCTTTCTTCACAAGTTCCTTGATCTTATCAATGACGCTCTGTACATCCATATCTTCATTTTCCTTTCTTTGAACCGGCTGCGTTCGGGATTTCTGTTCCAATACAGCCGATTCCTTATTTCTGGATGTGATTATAGCATTACCGTGGAGCGGATGCGTGAACAGATTATAAAGAGAAGATGAAGGAACTATTGCGTTTCAAGATACCTGGCGGCGGCTTTCAGCATGAGCTTCTTTGTTCCGTGCTCGTCAAAGCTGATTTCAAGAAGCTGATCGCCGCCCATTGGCGTCATTTTTGTGACGGTTCCGTCGCCGAAGGCGTTGTGATGCACACGCTGACCTACGGAGAGCTCCGGAAGGGGAACGGCAGGGGGAGGCGCAGCTGTGCTGTGCTTTGCGGTGACGGCTCTCGGTGCCGTTCTGCCCCGGGCATAGGACGGTGCGAAAGGCAGGCCGGACGCGCTGCGGGGACGCTGATCGGCCCAGGGATCTCTCTGACGCGGCGGCTCTTCCGTGTCAAGACCGCTCTCTTCCAGAAAACGGCTTGGTCGGTTTGCTGTCGTCTTGCCGTATAGCATGCGCTGGCGCGCATGGGAAACGACAAGGCGGTTTTTTGCTCTGGTGAAGGCAACATAGCAGAGCCGTCTTTCCTCCTCCATCTCGTCCTGCTCGCCGATGGAGCGCAGACCGGGAAAGAGCCCTTCCTCCATGCCGACGACATAAACGACGGGAAACTCCAGACCCTTGGCGCTGTGGATCGTCATGAGGATCACGCTGTCCTCCTCGCGGTCCATGCTGTCGACATCGGTGTAGAGCGCAATGCTTGCAAGGTATCCGGGCAGGGAGGTGTCGCCGCTCTCGTTTTCATAGGCAAGAATGCTGCTTTTAAGCTCATGGACGTTGTCAATACGGCTTTCGTCACGTTCGTCTTTGGACTGCTCCAGCATGGTGATGTATCCGGTTTTTTCGAGCACGCGGTCATACAGCTCATCGGCGGTAAGCACTTCATCCTGCAGCTCGCGGATCATTCGGGCGAATTCCCGCATGCGGACGGAGGCGCGGCTCAATTCGGGATAGGAATCGGCATGCTCCAGAACATCGAAGAGGGAAAGAGACTCAACCCCGGCAATCGCCCGGGCGGACTCAACGCTCTTTTCCCCGATTCCGCGGGGCGGAGTATTGATTACCCGGAGAAGACGGATCTCGTCCTTCGGGTCGGCCACGACGCAGAGATAAGAGAGAATGTCTTTGACCTCGGTCCGATCGAAAAAGCGTGCACCGCCGATCACGCGGTAAGGAATCCCAGAGCGCTTGAGGGCAAATTCAAACTGACTGGACTGGGCATTTGTGCGGTAAAGAATGGCGTGGTCCCGCCAGCGCATTCCATGGGAGAAATCAGAAAGGATCGAGGCGGCGACAGAAGCGGCTTCCTCATGCTCATCACGCACGGAGAGAACCTGAACGGGATCTCCGCGTCCGAGACCGGTCCAGAGTTCTTTGCCTTTGCGGGACCTGTTGTTGCGGATGACGTTGTTGGCCGCTTCAAGAATATGCTCGGTGCTGCGATAGTTCTGTTCCAGACGAATGGTCCGGCAGCCCTTAAACTGGTGCTCAAAGGAGAGAATATTTTCAATTGTGGCGCCGCGGAAACGGTAGATGCTCTGGTCATCGTCACCGACGACGCAGAGATTGCGGTGCTGGTCCGCCAAAAGGGAAATCAGCAGATACTGCAGATGGTTGGTATCCTGATACTCGTCTACCATGATATACTCAAAGCGCCTCTGCCAGAACTCACGGCGATCCTCAAAGCGCTCCAGCAGAAGAACGGTATTGAGAATCAGGTCATCAAAGTCCATGGCGTTGGATGAAAAGAGCCGGCGGCTGTATTCCGTATAGAGCTCGGCAATGCGGATGTTTCGCGCGTCATGACTCTTCTGCGCATTCGCGGCGTATTCCTCCGGCAGAATCTTTTCGTCCTTGGCGCGGCTGATCGCGGAGAGAACCGACCGGGGCGGATAAACCTTCTCGTCCAGGTTCCGGTCTTTTAAGATACGCTTCATGAGACTCAGACTGTCGCTGGTGTCGTATATGCTGAAGCCGGAGCCATAGCCCAGCTTTTCGGCGTCGCGGCGCAGAATCCGGACACAGCAGGAGTGAAACGTGCAGGCCCAGATGTCTCCGGCCTCGGTGTCCAGACACTCCTCCAGACGGTGCTTCAGTTCATCGGCGGCCTTGTTGGTGAAGGTGATGGCGAGAATTTTCCATGGCGGAACGGGCCGGAGAACAGCATAAGGCTCGGCATCCGGGCGGAGAGAACGCAGCGCCTGCAGGTCTTCTTCCGATGCACCGAACGGGAGCTCGTCCGAATCGGCGGCACTGCCGAAGCGGATCAGATTCTCAATACGCCGAATCAGGACGGTGGTTTTGCCGCTGCCGGCACCGGCCAGAATCAGGACCGGCCCCTCGGTTGCCAGAACCGCCTGACGCTGCATCGGGTTCAGATCAGAGAAATGATGATCCAGCCAGGCCCTCCGGGCGGTGGGATATTCGGTTTTCAGCATAGTTGTATTCATGGCGGATATTCGATGCTCATTCATTATATTTTTTCATTCTCTCCAAAAGGAGAGAGGCGATGCTCTTTTTTCAGCAAACAGCATCGCCAGGAAGTATATCATATTTTCATACAGGCATCAAGCGAGGAATCCGCTGTTTTTTGCAATTGACAGATTGCAATTCACTTCATGTTGTGGTAACATAAAACGAATTGCCCATTATACTGCCATAATACTGTAATTGGAGCGTCGAAACACATATGCCCAGACTGAATGAAGAAATCAACAGAAGAAGAACATTTGCAATCATCTCGCACCCGGACGCGGGCAAAACGACTCTGACGGAAAAGCTCCTGCTCTACGGCGGAGCGATTCAGTTGGCCGGGTCGGTCAAGGGAAAAGCCACTGCCCGTCATGCGGTCTCAGACTGGATGGAACTGGAAAAGCAGAGAGGAATTTCCATCACGTCGTCGGTCATGCAGTTTGAATATGACGGGTACTGCATTAACATTCTTGACACACCGGGACACCAGGACTTTTCGGAGGACACCTATCGGACGCTGATGGCGGCCGATTCCGCCGTGATGGTCATTGATGCGGCCAAAGGCATCGAACCGCAGACCAGAAAGCTGTTCCGGATCTGCGCCATGCGGCATATCCCGATTTTTACTTTTATCAACAAACTTGACCGCGAAGCGCGAAGCCCCTATGACCTGCTGGAAGAACTGGAGAAGGAGTTCGGCATCGGAACCTATCCAATGAACTGGCCCATCGGCTGCGGGAGTGATTTCAAGGGCGTATACGATCGGCAGAATCAGCAGATTCTTGCCTTCCAGGAATTTCACAGAGGGCAGAACCGCATCTCGTCCGTAGCCTGCCGGCTTGATGAAACCGAAAAGCTGGACGAACTGATCGGAGAGCGCCTTCGCCGCACACTGGAAGACGACGTGGAACTCGTCGACGGAGCCGGTTATGACTTCGACCTTGAGGCAATCCGCGCCGGACTGCTCAGCCCGGTTTTCTTCGGCTCGGCCCTGAACAACTTCGGAGTGGAGCCGTTCCTGAAGAGTTTTCTCGAGATGACCATTCCGCCGCTTCCGCGTGTTTCCAACGGCAAGACAATTGATCCCTGTGCGGATTCGTTCTCGGCTTTTGTTTTCAAGATCCAGGCAAATATGAACAAGGCACACCGTGACCGTATCGCGTTCATGCGTATTTGTTCCGGCCGTTTCCAGAGGGAGAAGGAATACTACCATGTGCAGGGGGCAAAGGCGCTGAGGCTGTCCCAGCCTCAGCAGCTTATGGCGTCGGACCGGTCCATCATCGACGAGGCCTTTGCGGGAGATATCATCGGCGTCTTCGATCCGGGGATCTTCTCCATCGGCGACACGGTCTGCGAAAAGGGCATGGATATCCGCTACGAGGGGATCCCTAGCTTTGCGCCGGAGCACTTTGCAGCGGTGGAACGCATCGACACCATGAAACGCAAACAGTTTGAGAAGGGGATCATGCAGATTGCCCAGGAGGGCGCGATCCAGATCTTCCACGAGCCGCACACCGGTGTGGAGGAAATCCTGGTCGGTGTCGTGGGCGTGCTGCAGTTCGAGGTGCTGGAATACCGCTTGAAGACCGAGTATGGAGTCGATATCCGGCGAAGAGATCTGCCCTATGAACTCATCCGCTGGGTTTCCGGGGATAATGTGGATATTCCGATGCTGAATCTGACCAGTGACACCAAGTGGGTTCAGGACTTCAAGGGGAATAATCTTCTTTTGTTTACCTCCTCCTGGTGTGTGGACTGGGCACTGCAGAAAAATCCGGGATTGGAACTGAAAGCATTTAATCACAATGATTAAGAGGAGCGTTTCACATGGCCGAAGGCATTAAAATACAGATCTACAGAAACGAAACGGCGGACAACCTGACAAAGAAGCTCGCGGATCCCGGGGAGAATGCGGATATTGGTTCCGCTGCTTCTGCTTCGGCCGCGCTTTCCGCCTCGATGCTGGCCCGCGCCGCGGTGCAGATCCGCGAGACCGGAGGAGAGAACGAGAAGCTTGACTGGTATGTGCGAAACACGGAGATCCTCCGCAGCTATATGGTAAAGCTGATTGATGAGGATGTTAAATGCCGCGGTCCGCTGCGCCGCGCCCTGAAGGAGGGCGATGACAGGACCATTGAGGCTGCCAGACAATCGGCGGTGAGTATCTGCCTGGAGATTGTCAACATGATGGGCCAGTGCATCAATCTTGCCGGTGAGATGGCCGTTCTTGCCGGAGAAGAAGCGAAGACGGAACTGGCGGCAGCGGCAGATCTGGCTTATGGCGCTTCAAAGGCGGCAGGCCGCTATATTCTGTATATGAGCAGCCTGAGCCCGGATGATACTTATCGTTATGTCATGAAGAGAGAGAACCAGTTGACCATGCAGGATCAGAAAGAGGCATACGAACGTGTCATTGCGGCGACGGAACCGGTCTCAGAGGAAAGCGGTAAGCAGGAAAGATAGAACTTGCACTTTGAAATAATTTGAACTATAATATTTTAGTTACGTAATTACGCTTGAGGGGATAAATATGGACGCAATTGCCAACCTTCTCGGCACCGCTCTCAGCTATATTCAGACCATCGGCATCTGGGACGCCATTGATATTCTGATCGTTGCGTATCTGATCTACCAGGCAATCAATTTCGTGCGCAGAACGAATTCCAAAAATGTCGCACGCGGTATCCTGATCCTGGTCTTGCTGCTGATTCTGTCCTATCTGCTGGGCCTTACGATGCTGAATTTCCTGCTCAGAAGAGCGATGGAGCTCGGCCTGATTGCACTGGTGGTGCTGTTTCAGCCGGAGCTTCGGCGCGTCCTGGAACGCGTGGGCAGCGGTTTTACTTCAAACAGAAGCATTTCCACGCCGGAACTGGAGACCGCAATTTCTCAGGTCGTACAGGCCTGTGTGGATATGTCGGCGTCTAAAACAGGCGCGCTGATTATTTTTGAACGGTCGGTTGACCTCGGGGCGATCATGAGCACGGGCACCATTGTTAACGCGGATGTTACGGCAGAGCTGGTAAAGAACCTGTTTTACAACAAGGCGCCTTTGCATGACGGTGCCGTGATCATCCGCAACGCCCGAATCGCGGCTGCTGGCTGTGTGCTTCCGCTTACTCAGAGCAGAAACCTGAGCAAGGAGCTCGGCATGCGGCACCGCGCCGGCATCGGTCTGAGCGAACAGTCCGACGCGGTCGTGATCATCGTATCGGAAGAAACGGGTGCAATCTCCTTTGCTCTGGACGGTACGCTGAAGCGGCACCTGAACGGCGCGTCGCTGACGGAGCTGCTGCATCAGGAACTGATCGTAGACGAGAAGAAGCTAAGCTGGAAAGACCGGATCAGGGACACTTTCCTGCGTGTATGGAAGAAGGACCGCGATGGAGCTGAAGAATCAGAAAACAACTAAATCCAGCCATAAGATTCTGTGGATGCTTGTCTCCCTGCTGTCTTCACTGGCGATTTGGACTTATGTCGTCAGCACGGAAAACTCTGTTGTGACACAGATTTTCCGCGGAGTTCCGGTAGTACTTGTAGGAGAGGATACTCTTCGCAGCTCCAGGAACCTCGTTGTGACAGATGTCGATACCAACAACGTCCGGGTGGAAATCCGCGGCCCGAGAAGAATCGTCGACTCGCTGAATTCGCAGGATCTGACGGCCCAGATCGATGTCAGCAAACTCACCAGAGCTGCCTATGCCTCGATGAAGTACAAACTGGTCTATCCGAACGGGGTAGACACGCGGAATCTGGCGGAGGTTTCCTACAGCCCGGAGACGGTCAACTTCGTTGTATCGACCCTGAATTCCGTATCAATCCCGGTACGCGGCGGTTTTGAGGGAATGCTTGCGGACGGCTACACGGCCGAGTCGCCGATTTTTGAACCGAACAGCATCACCGTCACCGGTCCGGATGCATACCTGAGGGAAGTGTCCTACGCCTGGGTTGACTTCGGTGCAGGGCAGGTTGCCTCCAGTTCCATCACGGACGATGTTCCTTTCGTGCTGATGAACAGCAGCGGAACCGCGGTTTCGACCGAGCATCTGACCGCGTCGGAGGAGACCATCACAGCGACTCTGCCTATTCTGCAGATCAAGGACATTCCGCTCTCGGTGGAACTGATCGAAGGATCCGGGGCTACGACGGCCAACACGATCGTATCCATCACGCCGGACCGCATCACGCTGGCAGGGGATTCGGCGATTCTGGACGGCATGAACCGAATCATTCTCAGCACGATCGATCTGACGGACTTCAAGAGCAGTTTTTCCGAGACCTATACGATTCCGTTTGATAATTCTCTGCGGAATATCAGCGGCATCACCGAAGCGAAGGTTGACGTGGAGATTGCCGGTCTGACCACCTCCAATTTCAACCTGAAGAACATCTCGGTGATTAACACACCGGAGGGTGTCAACGCCGAGATCATGAGTGAGAATCTTGACGTTGTGATCCGCGGCACGGAAGAACAGCTGACACAGCTTGCGGCCGAAAATATTCGCGCTGTGGCCGATCTGACGGACTACAGAGAATCTACGGGACCTTACATGGTGCCGGTCAAGATCTATGTGGACGGCTTTGTCGATGTCGGCGCAGTCGGCGATTATCAGATCTCAGTGGACCTGAAACGTTCGTAAACCGCAGCGAGGAGAATGAAATGATACAGGATGCAATCGTAACAAAACTTCTCCCCAATTCCATGGCGGAAGTAGTCGTGACACGTTCCACGGCCTGCGGAAGCAACTGCGGGAACTGTGAAAGCTGCATCTTTCAGTCTGAGCTGAAGGCTGTTGCCAGGAATCGGATCAATGCCAAACCCGGACAGCGTGTGGTAATCGAGAGTCGCACTTCAAAGGTGTTTTCAGCGGCAATCCTGGTATATATCATGCCGATGCTGCTCTTTGTCCTGGGATTTGCAATTGCTACCGTTCTGGGGGCCTCGGAAGGACTTGCGATACTCGTAAGCTTTCTTGCCCTGATTCTTGCAGCGGTGATCCTTGTTCAGCAGCAGCGCCGCCAGAGCGCGGAACGCCAGATTCAGTTTGAAATCATATCATAGGATTTCATTATTCAGAAAATAACGATGACAGGGGAATACAGAACGAAATGATCAGGAGCATGACCGGTTACGGCAGTGCCAAAGGAACGGTTGCGGGGTTTGCCGTCACGGTAGAACTGCGGAGCGTGAACAACCGTTACCTCGATCTCGGCATCAAACTTCCGCGCGGATTTCTTTTCGCGGAAAGCGAGATCAAAAATTATATCCAGAAAAAAGTTCTCCGCGGCAAAGTGGACTTCTTCATAACGCTGGACACCGTGGAGAGTGATCAGACGCGGATCCGGGTGAATACGAGACTTGCCGAAGCGTATCGGAACGCAATTACCGAGATCGGACAGAATCTGGCACTGCCGGCTTCTGTCTCGGCGCTGGACATTGCGCGTTTTTCGGATGTCCTTTCGCTGGAAAAGGAAGAGCTGGACCAGGATGCATTTCTTGAGCAGCTTCTGCCGCTGCTGGATGCCGCGCTCTCCGACTTCAATGCCATGCGGACCAGAGAAGGTGAGAAGCTGGCGGAAGATCTGCTGCAGAAGGCGGATAAAATAGAAGAGATGGTCCGGGCGGTAGAATGTAAGGCGCCCAATACCGTATTGGCTTATCGCGAACGGTTGGAGGCAAAGCTGCGGGAGATCCTGAATGACAGTTCGGTCGCAGAAGAGCGAGTTATTGCCGAGGCGGCGATTTTCGCAGACAGGGTAGCGACCGATGAAGAGACGGTGCGTCTGCACAGCCATTTGTCGCAGTTCCGCAAGCTGATGGCAGAGGGATCTCCCATCGGAAGAAAACTTG
Organism: Oscillospiraceae bacterium; assembly: GCA_902789835.1. The sequence goes on along the minus strand of CADAPN010000005.1, from coordinate 11,438 downwards.
ATTTCCTGATTCAGGAATTTAACCGGGAAGCGAATACCATTGGTTCCAAATGCCAGGATTCCGAGATCGCCTATCTCGTGGTAGAACTCAAATCGGAGATCGAGAAGATCAGAGAACAGGTGCAGAACATTGAATAGCTTCTCGGATGTGACGCTGCTGGCGATCGGTTTCGGTAACTACATCGCAGCGGATAAAATTGTCTCGATCCTCTCGCCGGACTCGGCACCCATCAAGCGCATGATCACCGATGGGAGAGAACGGGGCCTGCTGGTGGACGCTTCTTTCGGAAGGAGCACCAGATCGGTGATCCTGATGAACAGCAATCATATGATTCTCTCATCTTTGACGCCGGAGGAACTGGCGCAAAAGATGAGGAGTGAAACAGAAAACGGAGGATCACGCAACGAATGATCAAGAAGGGTAAACTCATCATTCTCTCCGGACCATCGGGTACCGGAAAGAGCACCGTGGTGTTCAAAGCCATGGAAGGAAGAGCAGACCTGTGCTTTTCCACCTCTGTCACGACACGCCCTCCGCGCAGCGGAGAGGTTGACGGGAGAGAGTACTTCTTCATCGATCAGGCACGTTTTGACAAAATGGTCGAAAACAACGAACTTCTGGAACATGCATGCTATGTGTCCAATTCGTACGGGACTCCGCGGCCTTTTGTGGAAGCTCAGCTCCAGAAAGGCATGAACGTGATTCTGGATATCGAAGTTCAAGGGGCCAGACAGGTGAAGGAAAAGATGCCGGAGGCCGTGACCATCTTCATCATGCCGCCGTCCATGGAAGAGCTTCGAAGACGTCTGGAAGGACGCGGCACGGACACACCGGAGGCCATCGATGCAAGAATCGCCCGGGCCCGGGAAGAGATTCTGGAAGCGAACTTCTACGAGTATCTGATCGTGAATCGGGATGTGGAAACCGCCGCAAATGAATTCAGCGCCATCATCTCCGCAGAGCAGTGCCGGTTTGACCCGCTGCTTGCAAAGAAGATTGCAGAATAAGAACCACCGCGCAATGAAGGCTTGAAAAAAGACATTTCAAGTCTATCATCTATCATTAGAGAAAAGGAAATGATTGTATCATGATGCTTTATCCCCCTGTGGCCGAACTCGTAGAGAAAGTCGGCAGCCGCTATCAGCTTGTAAACCTTGTTGCCAGAAGAGCAAGAACGCTTTCCGCCGAGGCGGAAAACCATGAGATCACACTTGAGAAAAAGCCCGTTTCCACGGCGATCGACGAGGTTTATACCGGGAAACTGACCATCCAGTAATTTGCCGGGAGCCATGTTCGCCAGAATTGCGGTATCGGCAGCGACCTACGCCATCGACAAACCGTACGATTATCGCATACCCGAAGAGCTTCTTCGAACCGTGCAGCCGGGGATCCGGGTGTTTGTTCCGTTCGGAAAAGGGAACCGGGTGACGGAAGGAATTGTGCTGTCCCTTTCAGAAGAGAGCAGCTATCCGGACTGCAAGGATATTATTCGGGCGGCGGATTCGGAACCCCTGATCAGCAGGGAACAGCTGAGGCTTGCTCTTTTCATGCGGGAGCGCTACTTCTGCACCGTGTACGACGCGGTCAAAGTGATGCTTCCGGCAGGACTGTGGTTTGACCGGACAGGACGTCAGAAAACCCGGGATAAGACCCGGGAGATGGTGCGTCTTGCCATTCCGTCAGACGAAGCGGCAGCTTTCGTGGAAGCCCGCCGGGCCAAAGCGCCGAAACAGGCGGAGCTGGTCGATCTGCTCTGCAGTTTTGAGGTGCTTTCCAGCCTGGACCTGATGCAGTTCACGGGAGCCGGAAGAGCCACGATCAAGACACTTGAGTCGAAACAGATTATCGAGCTCTTCCGGACGGAAGTTCTGCGCCGCGTTGTGCCCGACAGTGTCGAAGAGATGCCCCTGCCGGAGCTGAATGAGGAACAGAGCGCTGCTTTGAACGTGATTCTGAATCAGCAGGACAGCGGAGGAACGAACAGGGTCAGTCTCCTTTCCGGTGTGACGGGAAGCGGGAAGACCAGCATCTATGCCCACCTGATTTCCCGGACGCTGAAAAAAGGGCAAGGCGCGATGCTTCTTGTGCCGGAAATATCCCTGACCCCGCAGATGCTGTCGGTATTCAGCGCCTGGTTTGGAAGGACGGTTGCCGTGCTGCACAGCGGCCTGTCCGCCGGAGAGCGCTATGATGAATGGAAAAGGATCCGCCGCGGAGAAGCGCATCTTGTCATCGGAACCAGAAGCGCGGTCTTTTCACCGGTTCAGCATCTTGGGCTGGTGATCATTGACGAGGAGCAGGAGGACAGCTACCGCTCGGAATCTGTTCCGCGGTATCATGCAAGAGAGGTTGCCCGGTTTCGCTGTCTGCAGGAAAACGCCTTTCTGCTGCTTGGTTCGGCAACGCCGGATCTCAGTTCAAGGTATCGTGCCGAACAGGGGGAATACGGATATCACAGACTGCTTCATCGCTTCAACGAAAAGCCGCTCCCTTCGGTGCGTATCGTTGATATGAAGCAGGAACTGCTCAGCGGAAATACCTCCGATTTGAGTCACACCCTGAAAGAGGCGATCCTGGACCGGATCGAAAAGGGAGAACAGTCCATTCTGTTTCTGAACCGGCGCGGTACCAGCAAGCTGGTCACATGTTCTCAATGCGGTTATATCTACCGCTGTCCGCACTGTTCGGTGGCAATGACCTGGCATGCCAGAAGAAACCGGATGATCTGCCACTATTGTGGCACCGGGCGATATCTGGACGCCTCCTGCCCGGAATGCGGGGGAAAACTGAGCTTCTTTGGCGCCGGGACACAGAAAATCGAAGAAGAACTGAAGGAGCTTTTCCCGGGAACCGAAGTCCTGCGGGTCGATGCCGATTCGGTCAGCCCGCTTGGCTCTCATCAGGCTTTGTTTCGCCGCTTTACAGAAGAGAAGATTCCCCTGATGATCGGAACACAGATGATCGCAAAGGGGCTGAATTTTGACAATGTCACTCTGGTCGGTGTCGTGTCGGCGGATCAGGGACTGTACTCCAATGACTTTCGCGCCGGAGAAAAGACTTTTTCCCTGCTGACACAGGTTATCGGGCGCTGCGGTCGTGGAGATAAACCCGGCGAGGCCGTGATTCAGACTTTTACGCCGGACAATGAGATCATCCGCCTTGCAGCCGCCCAGGACTATGAAGCGTTCTATCATGCGGAAATCGATATGCGAAAGCTTCAGAACGCCCCTCCCTTCACACATTGGGCCGCACTCACCGCTTCCGGTCGGAAAGAAGAACAGGTGTTGAATGCGCTGCGAAAATGCAGGCAGATTCTCAGCGTCATGCTGGAGCAAAACGGAGAGCAGGCTGAGTTGCTGGGACCGGTACCGCTGCCGGTGGTGAAGGTGAGCGATCGCTTCCGTTACTGTCTTCAGATTCGCTGCCGAATCAACAGAAGCATTCGGCAGATCCTGTCGTCTGTGCTGATCACGTGCAGCCAGGATAAAGAAATGCGTGATGTAAGTTTTTTTGTCGATAACGAAGCAGGCTCCTGAGTCTGCAGGCGTCAATTGAAATCGTGTTTAAAGGAGTTTTTGAATGGCTCTCAGAAATATTCTGACCGAAGAGGATCCGACTCTCAGGAAAAAATGCCGGGTAGTGACGGAGTTCAATCCCAGGCTGCATCAATTGCTGGACGATATGACCGAAACCCTGATGCAGGCAGACGGCGTCGGACTGGCCGCACCGCAGGTCGGTGTTCTGCGGCGGGTCGTGCTGGTGCTGGAAACCAATGTCCCTGAAGACGAAGAGCCGGTCTTGATCGAGCTTATCAATCCGGAGATCATTGAAGCCACCGGAGAGCAGCATGAGCCGGAAGGCTGTCTCAGTGTTCCGGGACAGTACGGGATTGTCTCCAGACCGGCCTTTGTAAAGGTTCGGGCACAGGACCGCTTCGGAAACTACTTCGAAGTATCCGGGGAAGGACTCACAGCCCGCTGCTTTGCCCATGAGATCGACCACCTCAACGGGATTGTCTTTACCTCAAAATGCGAACGCATGCTGACAGAGGAAGAGCTGCAGGGCGGCCAGCAGGAGACGGCGGAGGACTGACTGATATGAGAGTGATCTTTATGGGCACTCCTGATTTTGCGGAGACCTCTCTTGAGCGCTTGATCCGGGACGGGTTTGAGATCTGCGCGGTTTATACCCAGCCGGACAAGGCGCGCGGCCGGGGAATGCAGACCAGTTTTTCTCCGGTAAAAGAATGTGCGGCAGCGAACGGAATTCCCGTTTTTCAGCCGAACACCTTCCGGGACCCGGATGTGATTGCGCAGCTGAAGGCTCTCAAGGCTGATATCATCGCAGTCGTTGCATACGGGAAGATCCTTCCGGATGACGTTCTGAATGCGGCGAAATACGGCGCGGTGAATCTGCACGGTTCACTGCTTCCGAAGTATCGCGGTGCCGCTCCGATTCAGTGGGCCGTTCTCAACGGTGATACGAAAACAGGCGTTTCTACCTTCCATCTTGTTTCGGATATGGATGCCGGTGATCTTATTTATGAATCGGAGACCGAGATCGGAGAGACGGAGACTTCCGGGGAACTCTATGACCGTCTGAAGGTCCTTGGGGCGGAACTGCTTTCCCGCACGCTGACTGATATTGAACGCGGTCAGGCGCCTCGGCGTCCGCAGAATCACGAGGAGGCCAGCTATGTCACCCGTCTGAACAAGGAAATGAGCCCGATCGACTGGAACCGGAGCCCGCGGGAAATCCGGAAGTGGATTTTCGGGCTTCAGCCCTGGCCCGTTGCCACGATGGAGCTGGGCGGACAGACGGTTAAGGTGTTTCATGCGGAGTATTCGGCAAAGCATACAGATGCTGCTCCCGGAACGATTGTCTCAGCGGACAGTACGGGAATCGGCGTTGCATGCAAGGACGGAGAAGTACTTCTAATCACCGAGCTTCAGGCTCCCGGAAAGAAAAGAATGTCAGCGGCGGATTATCTGCGCGGACACCGCCTAAACCTGTGAGCAGCGTGAAGAAAACCGGAAACAAGACCGGACCGTCGTCATCCGGCACACCGAACATCTCTCCGGCTCGTCTGGCGGCGCTGCGTGCGCTGCAGCTTTTTCGCAGGCAGGGGACCGAAGAGCTCGTCCGGTGCGAGCGGGAAGACGATTCCAGGCTGGCAGAACGCCTGTTTTACGGCGTGCTCCAGAATGAGCGTTTCCTTGATGCCTGTATCATGCATTATCTGAGTTCTTCACAGCCTCATCCCTATGTGATGGACCTGCTGCGGCTGGGAGCGTATCAGATCCTTTTTCTCGATCGGATCCCCGATTCGGCAGCGGTGAACAATGCGGTGCAAAGCTGCCGTATTTCGAAGCAGCGATATGCAGCCGGGATGGTCAACGCGGTGCTGCGAAAGATCAGTACGGAGAAAGCGCTTCTTCTGCGTACGGATGAAGGCGCGGATCTTGCGCTGCGTTACAGTCATCCGGACTGGCTTGTGGAGAAGCTTCTCCGGGAACAGGACCCTGTGTTTGTCAGAGACTTTCTGGAAAGCAATCAGAATCTCCCGGATCTCTGCCTGCAGATGAATACCCTGCGTACGAATCCCGAGACGTTCATCGGCTTGCTGAAGGAGAAGGGAATTGTTCCTCTGCGTGTACGTGAAGACTTCCCGTCGGTCGTGATTTCAAGCAGGAGAGTCGATACGCTGCCCGGTTTCGAAGAGGGATTGTTTTATGTCCAGGATAATGCGGCCAGGGCATCCGTGAAAATGATCGGACTGAAGCCGGGCATGCGTGTGCTGGATGCGTGCGCGGCCCCAGGCGGAAAGAGCATTGCCGCCGCACTGGAGGGGGCGAAGGTCCTTTCGTGTGATGTGAATGCTTCGCGCCTGGCCCGCTGCTCAGAGAATTATCAGAGACTGAAACTGGACATACCGACACGTCAGCTGGACGCGACGGAGTACTGCCCTGATTTCCACGAAGCTTTTGATGCGGTGATTGCGGATGTACCCTGTTCCGGCAGCGGCGTGATCCGCCGGCATCCGGAAATCCGCAAGCGCAGCCTTCAGGAAGTGGAGGAACTGCTTTCACTTCAGTCAAGAATCTTGGATAATCTGGCGGAATACGTCAGACCGGGCGGAACGCTGCTGTACTCTACCTGTTCTGTGCTTCAGGACGAAAATGAAAAACAGCTTGCCGCTTTCCTGGAGCGAAAGCCGGTATTCCGGCTGACAAGTACGAAACTGGACGGATTTGACTGTGAAAACGGAATGCTTCGCTCATGGCCGCATCGTAACGGAAACGACGGCTTTTTTGCCGCCAGACTGGTGAAGAAGAATGATTGATATTCTGTCTCTGTCGCCCGATGAACTCCGAAATTCCGTTCAGGAACTCGGGCTTCCGGGCTATCGGGCAAAACAGATTTTTGAATGGCTCACGAGAGGCTGCCGTGATTTTTCGGAGATGTCAAATCTTCCCAAATCTCTGAGGGAGACGCTTCCGGTACACTTTGCGCTCACGGCACCAAAGCTGCTGCGTAAACAGGTGTCAAAGGAAGACGGCACGGAGAAATATCTCTGGGGCTTGAAGGATTCCAATTCCGTCGAAACCGTGTTTATGCGCTATCACTACGGAAACTCGGTCTGCATCTCCAGCCAGGTCGGCTGCCGTCAAGGCTGCTGCTTCTGTGCTTCCACAATCGGAGGTCTGGTTCGTAATCTTACCGCCGGTGAGATGCTGGATGAGGTCCTGTTCACAGAAAAGGAAGCGGGAGACCGTGTTTCCAACATTGTCCTGATGGGCATCGGTGAACCGATGGACAATCTGGACAACGTATTGCAGTTCCTGCATCTGGTGAGTCATCCGGAAGGCCGGAACATTGGTCTGAGACATATTACGCTTTCCACCTGCGGCCTACCGGAGGGCATTGAGCGTCTGGCGGCGGAAAAGCTTCCGGTTACACTCTCTCTGTCCCTCCACGCACCGGAGGATGTGCTCCGATCCAAGCTGATGCCGTCGAATCGCGGGATTGACACGGTGCTGGAAGCCTGCCGTCGTTACGCAGATCTGACAGGACGGCGCGTGTCATTTGAGTACTCCATGATTCGGGATACGAATGATCATCCGGAACAGGCCGCTCAGCTGGCCGTGCATGCCAAACATGTCGGAGCGCATGTGAATCTGATCCCGCTGAACTATGTGGAGGAGCGCGGACTTCTCCCTTCCGAACCTTCGGTAATCCGCGCTTTTCAGAAGACGCTGGAGGATGCGGGAGTGACCGTCACCGTTCGCCGGCGCCTCGGAAGTGATATCGACGCATCCTGCGGACAACTCCGCCGCAAATACCAAAAAACGTAAAGACGTAAGAAGGTGTGACAGTGAACTGCTTTGGGCTCACAGACAAGGGAAAAGTCAGACAGGAAAACCAGGACAGCTTTCTGATTGAGGACTGTGAAAAGGCTTCCTGTTCCATTCTTGCGCTCTGTGACGGCATGGGAGGCGCGAACGCCGGCGGTCTTGCCAGCCAGCTCTCTGCCAAAGCATTTGTGAACTACCTTTATCGGTATCTCTCCACCTATCCGACCCGTCTGTCCGACTATCCGCGTCTCATGCTGGAAGCATGTGAAGAAGCAAATGGGGTGGCATGGGCTTATTCCCAGTTCGGAGATTATCTCAGCGGGATGGGCACCACGCTGGTTGCGGCCGTAATCCGGCGGAACGGAGCCGGCTACGTGCTCAACGTCGGAGACAGCCGCGCCTACCAGCTGCACCGGAGAGTGCTGCGGCAGATTTCCCGTGATCATTCGCTGGTGGAAGAGCTGCTGGAAGCCGGGATTATCACCCCAGAACAGGCGCTGCATCATCCGCAGAAAAACGTGATTACACGGGCGCTTGGATCCGATCACGAGGTCACAGCCGATACATTTGAAGTCAACTTAGGGCCTGGAGACTGCTTGCTGCTGTGCTCTGACGGGCTGACCAATGTGGTCCCGGAGGATGAGATCACGGCGGTTTTGAGTGATTCCGCCAGCTCAGAAGCGGCCTGTCGGGACTTGATGGAACTTGCCTTATCCAGGGGCGCCCCGGATAACGTCACAATCGTCGTATGGAAAAGATAGATGTAAAATACTGGCTCGGCAAAACGCTGGACGGACGCTATGAGATTATCTCCCTCGTGGGAGAAGGCGGCATGGCCTGGGTCTACCGGGCAACGGATCTCCGGCTGAACCGTGATGTCGCGGTCAAGATCATGCGTGAAGATGCCGCGTCGGATGAGACCGTCCGAAGCCGCTTCTGTGCCGAGTCTCATGCGGTGGCCATGCTGTCGCACCCCAACATTGTGGCGGTCTATGACGTCAGCCACAGTGACGCGCTGGAATACATCGTCATGGAACTGGTTGACGGTGTGACGCTGCTGCAGTATATGGAAAAGAAAGGCAAGCTGCCCTGGAACGAAGCTCTGCATTTTGCTCGTCAGATCGCCAGAGCGCTTGCACATGCCCACAGCCGCGGCATTATCCACCGCGATATCAAACCGCATAACATCATGCTGCTTCGGGACGGAACCATCAAGGTAGCCGACTTCGGCATTGCGGCGCTGGAAAACGAACTCTACGAACAAAACGGAGAAGCGGTCGGCTCGATCCATTATATCGCCCCCGAGCAGGCCAGAGGAGAGTATCCCGACCCGCGGAGCGATCTGTACTCTCTCGGCATTGTGATGTTCGAAATGTTTACCGGGCGGAAACCCTACCTCGGTGACAGCATTCAGGAGATTGCCATTAAGCACATGAATGCCGATCCGCCGTCCATGCTGTCGCTGAACCCGACACTCCCGCCGGAACTCGAACGGATCACCCTGAAAGCCATGTGTGCCGACCGGGCTAACCGCTATCAGACGGCAAATGAACTTGTTGAAGACATTGACCGCTTTCTCTACGACAGAGAAAGTGTCTCGCCGGAGGGCAACATTCAGGTTGAAACGCAGGAGAGCGACCCCGAAGAACGTGCGGCAACCCGGAAACAGCAGTTTTTCCTGCGTTTGAACGCGGGAAAGGTCACATGGCTGGTCGGAAGCTTCCTTCTTCTGCTGGCCTCGGCGGGGCTAATGTGCTTCCTGTGGAATTTTTGGATACGGGATCTGTTCAATCCTGCGATTCGGGTTACGCTTCCGGACTTCCAGGGGCAGAATTATGACGCCGTGTCCATGGACCCGGACTATCTCTCTACATTTTCCTTCCATGTGCTTTATTTGGTTGATACCGACCATGCGCCGGGGACCATCCTTTCCCAGTCGCCGAATCCGGGGAGAAGCATCATGATGACGCCGGGCGGCGTGGAAGTAAACCTTTCTGTTGCAACCGGCGACACCGTGGCGACCGTCCCCGATGTCAGCAATCTGGATTACCGGACGGCGACGGCGATGCTGCGTCAGGTTGGGCTGTATATCGAAGTCGTCAACACCTACGCGGAGACGGTGGACCGAGACCGGGTGATTCGGACGGAGCCGTCGGCGGGTATGGAAGTGAACACAACGTCGCTGATCTATGTCTACGTCAGCTGCGGCACAGAAAAGCGTATGCTCACCGTACCGAACCTGATCGGCCTTTCCGAAGAGGCGGCCATATCACAGATCGAGTCCAACGGTTTCAGCTACGGCTGGTCCCAGCGCGAACACTCCGATCTGATGGCAGGAACCGTGGTGGGTCAAAGCCTTTCTGCATTCTCGACGGAAGAGGAGCACAGCATGATCTATCTCACCGTTTCAGACGGCCCGGTGGTGACTCCATGAGAAAAAACGGCATAAAGCTTGAGGGCCTGCCATGACAGGACTGCTGATTCGAGCCCATGGAGGCTTTTTCGACGTAGAAACGGAGCCGGGATATATTCTGCCATGCCGCGCACGCGGCCGCCTGCATCTGGACGGAACAGAACCGCTTCCCGGAGACCGCGTCCGCTGGAAAGAAGATGAGCACCATAAAGGCTTCGGGATTCTCACCGGAATTGAACCCAGGAAGAATGTCTTTATCCGGCCCAATATGGCCAATCTGCAGCAGCTCGTCTATGTGGCAAGCGTGGCCCGGCCGAGAACCGATCCTTATCTGATCGATCTGATGAGTGTGGTAGCCAGAAAAGCGAACTGTGAGTTCCTGCTTTGCATCAACAAGATTGACATGGAACCCCCGGAGCTTTTGAGCACCATCTATCAATACTGTGATTTCCCGGTACTGGCTGTCAGCGCACAGACCGAAGAGGGAATCGACGAACTGCGAAAGCGGCTTTCGGGCAAAATCTCCGCTTTTACCGGAAACTCCGGAGTGGGGAAGACCAGCCTGCTGAATCTGCTGCTTCCGGGGATCGACCGTGAAGTCGCCGACATCAGTGAAAAGCACGGCCGCGGCCGCCATACTACCCGGCTCACCGAGCTCTTTCCACTGCCCGATTCCGGATATATAGCGGATACGCCGGGCTTTGCGGCACTGGAATTCGGAAGAATCGCAGCCATGGAGCCTGCGGAGATCGCCCTTTCTTTCTCGGAATTTCCGAAAGACGGATGCAGATTTCCAGACTGTGTACACCGTTCGGAACCGGACTGCGCGGTCCGCAATGCAGTCGAAGAAGGCACGGTTCCGGTTTCAAGATACCAATCCTACCTGCGTATGTTGCAGGAACGCCCCAGCACAATAAAAAAATGAACATCTGAAAGGAGATTCATACAATGTCAGGACATTCAAAATGGCACAACATTCAGAAAACGAAAGGTGCTGCAGATGCAAAGCGTGCGCAGGCATTTACCAAAATCGCCCGTGAAATGATCGTCGCGGTAAAAGAAGGCGGCAGCGGTGATCCGCGCTCCAACTCTCGCCTGGCTGCTGTCATTGCAAAGGCAAAAGCCGCAAACATGCCGAACGACAACATTAAGCGTACCATCGACAAGGCGCTCGGTTCCGGAAGCAGCGAGAACTACGAAAAGATCGTCTATGAGGGATACGGTCCCTCTGGTGTTGCCGTGATCGTCGAGACCATGACCGACAACCGGAATCGTACCGCAGGCGAAATGCGGCACTACTTCGACAAGTACGGCGGAAACATGGGCCCGGCCAACTGCGTCTCCTGGTCCTTCGACAAAAAGGGTGTTATCGTCATTGATAATGAGGACGAGGAACTGGATGAGGATACTGTGATGATGGATGCGCTGGAAGCCGGTGCAGCGGATTTCGAAGCCGATGGTGATGTCATGACAGTATACACCGGCGTTGACGATGTTGCGTCCGTTGCCGACGCACTGACCGAGGCGGGGTACCATCTCCTTTCCGCACAGGTTGAAATGCTTCCGCAGAACGGCACCGTCAAGCTCACCAATGAAGACGACATCAAAAACATGCAGAAGATGCTGGACATGTTCGAGGACAACGATGATGTCCAGAACGTCTGGCACAA
>CADAPN010000004.1 GCA_902789835.1 Oscillospiraceae bacterium | reverse complement strand
GTCTCCGCCTATGCGGCGGCAAAGGGCGGACTGAAGATGCTGACCCGCAACATCTGCTCCGAGTACGGCGAGTACAACATCCAGTGCAACGGTATCGGACCCGGCTACATTGCCACGCCGCAGACCGCTCCGCTGCGCGAGCGTCAGCCGGACGGCAGCCGTCATCCCTTTGACCAGTTCATCGTGGCGAAGACGCCGGCAGCCCGCTGGGGTACCCCGGAAGACCTGATGGGACCGGCCGTGTTCCTGGCCTCCGATGCCTCCAACTTTGTCAACGGCCACATCCTCTATGTGGACGGCGGCATCCTGGCCTACATCGGCAAGCAGCCGTAAAGAAACCGTACTCCCCGCCGGAGGCGGGGAGTACAGGGCCATCCCCTGCATCTGACGGCGGTATCCTGGCTTATATCGGCAAGCAGCCGTAAAGAAACCGTACTCCCCGCCGGAGGCGGGGAGTACAGGGCCAGCCCCTGCATCTGACGGCGGCATCCTGGCCTACATCGGCAAGCAGCCGTAAGACTCGAAAGGAAGGCACAAACCTGATGAAAGCAGCTGTATTAAAAGACTGGTTCCAGCTCGAGCTCACCGACGTTCCCATGCCGGTGCCGGGCCCGGATGAAGCCCTGATCAAAGTCCGCTACGGCGGCGTCTGCGGCTCGGACATGGTCGTCTACCGCCACAAGCACATGACCGCCACGATCCCCCGCGTGCTCTGCCATGAAATCCTCGGCACCATTGAGACCCTGCCGGAAGGCTATGAAGGACCCTTCCATCTGGGCCAGCGGGTTCTGATGAACCCGGTTGTCTCCTGCGGTCACTGCTCCGCCTGCAGACGCGGCCTCGGCCATGTGTGCGAGAACCTGGAACTGCTCGGCATCCATCGGGACGGAGGCTTTGCCGAATACACCAAGGTCGGCGTGGAGAAGCTTGTCGCCATTCCCGACGACTTCCCCGATGAGGTCGCCATTCTTGGCGAGCCCTTCGCCGTCGGCTATCATGTCATGGTGCGCAGCCAGCTCCAGAAGGGCGACACCGTGTTCATTTCGGGCGGTGCGGCGGTCGGCCTGTACATCGCCATCTTCGCAAAGGCCTACGGCGCCGGACGGGTCATCGTGTCTGAGGTGAATGAGCCGCGCCGCCAGTTCGTCGAATCCATGGGAATCGAGACCATCAATCCCACACAGACCGACCCGATGGACCTCATGCGCGAGGTCACCGGCGGCGGTGGATTTGACATGGTCTACGACACCTCCGGAGCCAAATCCGCCACCCTGCAGATGCCGGACCTCACCCGCTGCGGCGGCAAAATGATGAGCCTGAACCTCTCCGGCGACATCTATGAATTCATCATCGGCAAGGTTTCCTTCAAGGAAATCACGCTCATCGGCAACCGCCTGTACTCTCAGGAGGACTTCGAAGGCGGCGTCCGTTTCGTCGAAGAGAACTGGCGCAAGCTGCACCTGGACCGCATGGTCAGCGATATTCTTCCGCTCAGCGACATCGACAAGGCCATCAACATGATGATCAACGGCGACAACCTCTGCAAGATCATCATTGACTGCCAGAAGGTCTAAGCGAATCCCGAAAAAAGGGGAGCTGTGCTCCGCACAGCTCCCCTTTGCTTACTTTGAAAACAAGAGGAGGAATGAACCTCATGCCACAGAAACTTTATCCCTCCGCACATATCCTGGAAATGTTCATGCCCTACCTACATGATGAAAAGCGGCTGATCGAGGTGCTGAACAGGATTGTGGAGAAGGACTTCTATCGAAATGTGGAACTGCCTTCCTTCCCGACGAAGGAACACCGGGACACCGTCCGAAAAATCCTGAAAGACAACGATCTCACGGCCATCACCTTTGTGGCGCCTTTCCTGAACGAGCAGAAGATGTCCCTGTGCAATCTGGACGACAGACGGCGGGAAGAAGTCCTGGATTTCCTGAAAATGCACGCGGATTTCGCCGCAGAGAGCGGGTACACCACCTTCGGCGTCCCCAGCGGACCGTATCCCGGAGATAAATATCACGACGAGGCCATGGCCGCCCAGGCGGATACGCTCTCCAAAATTGCGGATTATACGGCAGCGCTCGGCATGAACTGCAGCATCGAACCCCTGGACCGTTATGCCCACAAGAAGGCCCTCATCGGCCCGATGGACGAGGTGGTGGAATGGTTCCGGCCGCTGCACGAGGCACACCCGAACCTCTTCCTGCACTGGGACAGCGCCCATGAGAGGCTTGGCGGCCTCGGCATCTTCAACACCCTGGAGATGGCGGCGCCGTTTCTCAGCCAGATCCACCTCTGCGACTGCATCGACGATCCGACGCACCCCTGCTTCGGAGACCTGCACATGGATCCCGCCGAGGCGCCCGACTGGACGACGGAAGGTTTCCTGACGCCGGAGGTCGGGGCGGAGATCATCCGCCGCGCGGCGTCGTTTGACAAACCCGAAGGAGTGAAACGCTTCTGGGTGTCCATTGAAGTGCTCGGCCACAAGGGAGACAATCTCTGGCGGAAAGAACGGATCGCGAGAGAATTCCTGACGCGCTGCTGGGAACTCTCCGGCGTGGAAATCAGCCGCTGAGCCGGAACGGAGAGACGAGATGCATTATTTTATCGGCCTGGACAACGGCGGGACGGCGACCAAGGCCGCGCTGTTTGACAGGAATGGAAAAGAGGTCGGCAAAGCGGTGGTCGCGACGGCTTCCATCACGCCGAAGCCCGGCTTTGTGGAGCGGGATATGGAGGAGATGTGGAAGGCCAACTGCCACGTGATCTCCCAGGTTCTCCGGGAAACCGGCGTCGAGGCAAAGGACGTGGCGGGGATCGGAATTGCCGGACACGGAAAGGGCCTTTACCTCTGGGGCAAGGACGGAAAGCCCGCCCGCAACGGCATTATCTCCACCGATAACCGCGCCTGGGCTTATCCGAAGCACTGGGCGGAGGACGGGACAGAAGAGAAGGTTTTCGCCTGCACGGCGCAGCATATTCTCGCCTGCCAGCCGGTTTCGCTGCTGGCCTGGCTGCGGGACAACGAACCGGAGCGTTACCGGAACATCCGCTGGGTGTTTGAATGCAAGGACTATGTCCGCTTCCGTCTCACGGGAGAGGCAAAGGCGGAAATCACGGATTATTCCGGGGCCAACCTCATGAATCTGCACACCCGGGACTATGACGGAGAACTGCTGAAGCTCTTCGGCCTGGAAGAGATCGCCGAGGCGCTGCCGCCGCTGTGCAGGGCGACGGAGATCTGCGGCCGTGTGACGGAAGAAGCGGCGGAGCGCTGCGGCCTCCTCCCGGGGACCCCGGTGGTGGGCGGCATGTTTGACATCAACGCCTGCGCCCTTGCGGCGGGCGTCATCAATCCGGACCGACTCTGCATGATTGCGGGGACCTGGAGCATCAACGAATATGTCCGCAGGGAACCGGTCACGGACGGAAGCGTCCTGATGAACTCGCTGTTCTGCCTGCCGGAATACTATCTCATCGAAGAGTCGAGCCCGACCTCGGCGGGCAACAACGAATGGTTTGTACGCGAGCTGCTTCCGGAACTCGGCGCGGAATGCAAGGCCGGGGGCGAAAGCATCTATGAAGTACTCAACCGCTGGGTGGACGAGATTTCGCCCAGAGAGTTTGTACCGGTCTTCCTGCCGTTTCTGATGGCATCGAACGTCCATCCGAATGCGAAGGGAAGCTTTGTCGGCATGTCGCTGAACCACAGCCGGAAGCACCTGGCGCGGAGCGTGTATGAGGGGATTGCCTTCTGCCACCGCATGCACCTGGAGCGGCTGCTGAAAAGCCGGAGCGATCGGCCGAGCTGTATCCGTCTCGCGGGCGGCGCGGCGCGTTCGACCGTCTGGGCGCAGATGTTTGCCGACGTCATGAAGCTCCCGGTGGAGACGGTCGAAGCGAACGAAACCGGCGCCCTTGGCTGTGCCATCGCGGCGGCGGTGGCGACGGGAGAGTACCCGGATCTGGAAAGCGCCGTGGAAAACATGACCAGTGTCTCCAGACGGTACGAACCGGATGAAAGCCGCACGGAAGTCTATGACAGAAAATACAGGCTGTACTGCAGGACCATCGACTGCCTGGACGGACTCTGGTCCGAGATGCAGGCGATGATCGAGGAGGAAGCAAGATGAGAAAGGCCTATTCTCTCGGACTGTATGAGAAGGCCATGCCGGATGTCTCCTGGAGGGAAAAGCTGCAGATTGCAAAAGAAGCCGGCTATGACTTTGTGGAGATCAGCATCGACGCAACCGAGGCGCGGATCTCCCGCGTTTACAGCACGAAGCAGGAACGGCGGGACCTGGTGAACCTCTGCTTTGACCTGGATATGCCGATCCGGACGCTCAATGCCAGCGCCCTGACCAAGTATTCGCTCGGAAATCCCGATCCCGCGGTCTGCGCCAGAGGAATGGAGATCGCGGAGCGGAGCATCGACCTGGCGGCGGACCTGGGGGTGCGGATTGTGATGATTCCGGGATATGACGTGTATTATGAGCCGCACAGCGAGGAAACGGAACGGCGGTTCGTGGAGAATATCCGCATGCTGACGCAGAGCGCGGCCTGCGCCGGCGTTCAGCTCGGGTTTGAAACCATGGAAAACGAATTCATGAATACCGTGGAAAAGGGAATGCACTACATCGGGCTTGCAGACTCCAATTATCTGAAGCTCTATCCGGATATCGGCAACACCACCAATGCGGCCGTGCAGTACGGCACGGATCCCATCGAGGACCTGAAAAAGGGCAGGGGGCAGCTGCTGGCCCTGCACCTGAAGGAGACCTGCCCGGGACATTACCGGGAGATTCCCTACGGGACGGGGCATGTAAATTTCGAAGCCGCGGTGAAGGCGGCCTGGGAGCTGGGCGTGCGCCGCTATGTGACGGAATTCTGGTACAAGGACGGCGGGGAGACGCCGAAGGAGGTCTGCGCCCGTTTCACGGAGCTGCTGGACCGGCAGATCTGAGCGACAGGATGCGAAAGGGAAAAGAAGACGATGAAAATCAAGAAAAAAGTTCTGGCACAGCTGAACAAATGCTATGCCATCGCACCGCTTTTCTATCAGGGGAAAAGACAGTTCCTGGTTGCCGCGGAGAAGGCGGATCCCTGCTATCTCTTTGATCAGGACGGAACCCTGCAGGATACGCTCTGGACGGAACCGGGCGGCGTCATGACCATGGTTCAGGTTCCGGGTACAAACGGACAGCTCCTGTCCACGGCAAAGTTCTATTCGCCGGATGAATCGCTGGAGGCAAAGCTGGTGGTGGTGACACCGAGGGCAAAGGGCGACTGGGAGATGCACACCCTGACCAACATTCCGCATGTCCACCGCTTTGACATTCTCTCCCGGGGCGGCGTGAACTGGCTCATCGTATGCACGGTCAAGTCCGGTCAGGACAAGCCGGAGGGTGACTGGAGCTATCCCGGAAAGGTCTATACGGCGATTCTGCCGGAGGACCTGAGCGGCTTCAGTGAGGAGCAACCCCTGGAGCTTCATGTGCTGAAAGACGGCCTGCACCGCAATCACGGCTATACCCGCTGTGACCGGAACGGTGTTCCGGCAAGCCTGATCGCGGCGGACGAAGGGGTCTGGCGCCTGACGCCGCCCGAAACACCGGACGGAGCATGGCAGGAAGAACTGCTGCTGGACTGCCCGGTCAGCGACGCGGTGCTGGTGGATCTGGACGGAGACGGACAGGACGAGCTCTGCACCCTGTCACCCTTCCACGGGGAGAAAATCTCGGTCTGGCACCGGAAGGACGGGCGCTATGTCCGGGTATGGAGCTTTGAGGAAGACGCACCCTTTACCCATGCAATCTGCGGCGGGATGATCGCCGGAAAGCCCACCTTCGTCGTCGGACACCGCGCCGGAAAGAAAAACCTGATGGCGGTCCGCTATGACAGCGAAAAGGCAGATTACCGCGTGACGCTGATTGACGAGGGAAGAGGCCCGGCGAACGTGATGCACTATCGTAACGACGCGGGTGTGGATATCCTGATCGCGGCGAACCGCGAAACCGACGAAGTCGCCATGTATGAAATCACAGAATAACGGAGGAAAGAAACCATGATTGTTGCGAAACTGAAAGACGCCGCGGACTACCGCGGAATTTACCCCATGCTGGACAAGGCTCTGGAGTACCTGAACGACGAATTCATGAACACGGTGGGAACCGAGGCGACCCACATGGAAGGAAACGATCTCTATGCCACGCTGAACCTTTTTGAAACGCAGCCGGATGAGAAGGGCTTCTTTGAGGCGCATCGGAAGTATCTGGACATCCATACGGTCCTCGCCGGTGAGGAGCGGATGGACATCGCCGAGACCTCGACGCTGACGCCGGACGACGCGGCCAGCAAGCCGGAGAACGACTTCTACGCCTTCACGGATAAGGACCCGGCACACCAGAGCATCGTCCTGAGACACGGGGATTTCCTTGTGGCCTTCCCGCAGGATGCCCACCGCGTCAAGGGCCAGGTGAACGGACCCTCCGACGTGCGGAAGGTTGTTTTCAAAATCCGGATCGCTTGATGCAGCAGGAGAAGAGCAGTGATGAAAAATGTTCTGGTTTTGATGCCTGTCGAGGCACGGCATAAGGAAAAGATCGAAGCCGCGGGAAAGGGCTGTCAGATCGTCTACAGCACCCCGGCTCAGGTGACGGAGGAACAGATCCGCAGCGCAAACGTGATCTTCGGCAATCCGAAGGCGGCCATGATCGGCGCTTCGGAAAACCTGGAGTGGCTGCAGCTGGAGTCGGCCGGAACGGACGCCTACATCGTCCCGGGGGTCCTGAACGCGAAAACCGTCCTGACCAACGCCACCGGCGCCTATACCAAAGCGGTCTCCGAGCACGCATTTGCCCTGACGCTGATGCTGCAGAAGAAGCTCTATCTCTATCGCGATGAGCAGAAAAAAGCGTACTGGAGCGATCACGGCACGGTCGGATCCCTGTCGGACTGCACCGTTGCCGTCGTGGGCCTGGGAGACATCGGACAGGCCTATGCAAAGCTGGTCAAGGCCATGGGGGCCTATGTCATCGGGGTCAAGCGCCGCGCCACGAATCCGCCGGAGTGCGTGGACGAGCTGGTCATGACCCAGGATCTCGACACGGTTCTGCCGCGTGCGGATGTCATCATGTCCGTCCTGCCGAATACTGCGGCCACCCGTTATATCTACACCCCGGAGAGCTTTGACAAGATGAAGGACAGCGCTCTGTTTATCAACTGCGGGCGCGGCAACGCGGTCTCCTCGGAAGTGCTGTATCAGGCGCTGAGCGAGCATAAGATCGCCGCCGCGGCGATGGACGTGGCGGAAGTGGAACCGCTGCCCGCCGACAGTCCGCTCTGGGGCCTGGAGAACCTTGTCATCACCCCGCATATCTCGGGCGGCTTCCACCTCCCGGAAACCTTCGAGCGCATCGTCGAGATCGCGACCGGAAATCTTGCCGCTTTCCTCGAAGGAAAAGAACTGCGCAACGTGGTGGACTTTGCCACGGGATATAAGAAATAACGCAAACCGCCGCAACTGTCCTGCCATGCAGGAAAGCAGGCCCGCGTCCCGGAACCCGAAGGGGCTCCGGCGCGGGCTTTGAAGATTTTGAAAGAACAGAGCCAAGAGTGGGAACCATGAAGAAACTGATCCGTACCGCGGCACAGGTGATCCTTGCGCTGCTCATCATTCCGTTTGTGCTGGAGCAGCCGGTGCACCGGCTGCTTGAATCCGGCGGCATGACAGGAGAATACAGCTATGAAATTCTGCTGGGAATCACGGCCGTCCTCACCTTCCTGGTCATCGACCGGAAGCGGATTCAGGCCCGCCGGCAGCGGCGGAGAGAGGCGCGGGCGCAGTGGCGGGAGCGGGAAAAGCTCCGAAACAGCTGTGTCCTGAACCTCAGCCCCTATGAATATGAGGAGTATGTGGCCGAGGAGCTGCGCCGGGAGGGATTTACCAACGTGGATACCACACCGAAGAGCGGGGATTTCGGGGCGGATGTGCTGGCAATGGACGGAGAGCGGCGCGTCTGTGTGCAGTGCAAGCGCTATGCGCCGGGACACCCGGTCGGCGTGAAGGCCGTACAGGAGGTCTACAGCGCAAAGGACTATTACGGCTGCGACGAGGCGTATATCTATACGACAAGCGATTATACAAAGGCCGCCGTGGACATGGCGGCGGAGCTTGGCGTCATCCTTGTGCGGACAGAGATCTGAGAACTTCCGCCCGGACGGGGAGACGGCCCTTTGACTCCGGGTGAAAAAGGGAATTGAATCAAGGGGAAGATTCTGCTATACTGTATAAACAGGCCGATTCCCGTGCGCAGAAACATCTGGAACGAGCAGGAAGGCGATACCGGCGCTGAGAAGGAGTCCTTATGAAGAAATACAAGAATCTGGTAATCGGAGGCATTCAGCAGAAAGTCTTCAATCTTGTTCTGGTTACCATTCTTTTGCTGGTGGCAGCGTATACCGCGGTGATCCTCTATCAGACTTCGAGCCTGAAAACACTCACCGGGGAGACAAATCAGCGGCAGAAAGAAGCCATCGCCGAGATCTCCGGCACTACAATGGACGCGGTTGTGGCCGACTCGCTTGTCTCCAAGACCGAGATGGCGGCAATGCTGGCGGATGATCTCTTTACGAAGCTGTCCTCCACGGTACAGATTCTGGCCGACAGCGCGGAAGCCCTGCTCCAGGCGCCCGAGCTCTACCCGGCGCGCCCCTTTGCTCTCCCGGATGCCGCGATGGACGGGAAAATCACCCTGCAGCTTGTGGGTGAGACGGGCAGTATGCCCGAAGATCCGGCAACCCTGGAGAAACTCGGCCTGCTGGCAAATCTTTCCGACATGATGACCGCCCTGTACCGCAACGCAGGCACCAGTTCCGTCTACATCGCGGTGCCCGAAGGCTATATGCTGTGCGTCGACGACAAGTCCGGCGCCAGGATCGACGAGCAGGGAAACATCCGCACGATCCCCATTCGGGAGCGCCCGTGGTATGTGGGGGCGGCACAAAGCAATTCGATCTTCTTCACAGACGTGCTGCAGGATGTGTTTACCGGCGAAATCGGTATCACCTGCACCATTCCCATCCGGCAGAACGGCCGCCTGGTAGCCGTTGCGGCGGCGGACATGTTTCTGGACCAGATGGCAGAGGCGGTTTCCAACTCCGGCGATGTTGTGCACTACACCTGCATCATCAACAATCAGGGACATGTGGTGTTCTCCCCTCAGAACCAGGGCACGCTCCGCGCCCGCACCGCTGAGGAGGCTGCCGACCTGAGATTCTCCGAGCAGACGGATCTGGCGGCCTTTGTCCGGGATGCCCTGAACGGCAAAACGGGAGTCCGGGAGCTGGATCTGGACGGCGACCGGGTCTATCTCGCCGGCGCGCCGGTGGAGACCCTGGGCTGGGCGGTGGTGTCGCTGGTGGACAAGGCAGCTACCGAGCGCCCCGCCGTGATGATGCAGGAGCAGTTTGACAGTGCCCTGAACGAAGCGACGGCCAGCTATAATCAGGGAGTGGCTCGCTCAAAGCAGACCATCCTGATTCTGATTCTGCTGATTCTGGTTTTGGGCAGCGCGGCAGCGCTCACGGTTTCCAAACGGATCGTGAAACCGCTGGAGACCATGACGCAAAAGGTGCGCTCACTGGGCGGAAAAAACCTACAGTTTATGATGGAGGATGATTACCGCACCGGGGATGAGATTGAAATCCTGGCGGAGTCCTTCGCGACACTCTCGACGAAGACCCTGCAGTACGTGGATCAGGTGCAGCGCGTTACGGCGGAGAAAGAGCGGATCGGGGCCGAGCTTACCATGGCCAATGCGATCCAGCGCAGCCAGCTGCCAAGACTTTTCCCGCCCTTCCCCAACCGGCATGAGTTTAACCTCTTTGCCACCATGAAGCCCGCCAAGGAGGTTGGCGGAGACTTCTATGATTTCTTCATGGTGGACAACGACCACGTGGCCCTGGTGATGGCGGATGTCTCCGGAAAGGGAGTTCCGGCAGCGCTGTTTATGATGGTGACGCGGATGCTGATCAAGTCCCGCATCCAGAGCGGCGAGAGTCCTTCGGAGGCGCTTACCAATGTCAACCGGCAGCTCTGTGAGAGCAATGAACTGGGCTTCTTTGTGACGGCGTGGCTGGCGGTGCTGGAGATTTCCACCGGAAAGGGTGTGGCCGTGAACGCCGGACATGAGCATCCGGTTCTGCGCCGGAGCGGTGAGAAGTACGAGCTGATCCTTTATCGCCACTCTCTGGCGCTGGCGGCCCTGGACGGCGTGCAGTTCAAGCAGCATGAGTTCCAGCTCTGCCCCGGCGACAGCATCTTCGTGTACACGGACGGTGTGACGGAAGCGACGAGCAGCGAGAAAGAGCTCTTCGGAACGGAGCGCATGCTGGAATCGCTGAACAAGGAGCCGGATGCCGAGCCGGATGAAATCCTGGCAAATGTCATGGGAGATATCAACCGCTTCATGGACGGAGAGGATCAGTTCGACGATATTACCATGATGTGCCTGAAATATAACGGCCCGGTCGAATAAGCGCGATACGGTGGAAGCTGATCCGCCGCTGCAGAAACGATAAATAAACCACGGAGGTAGAGAGACATGAAATTGATCAAGCTGATGAAGAAAGCCGCCCTCGGAATCTTCGGCGTCGGCGCTGTCAGGAAGAAGGCGGAGAAGAAGGCAAAGAAAGCCGTGAAGCGGACAAAAGTGACCGTTACGCTGATGACGCTGTCGTTCATCATGGGCGCGGTGCTGACCGGATATCTGGCCTATCAGAACCGTCAGAAGCTGGCGGTCATGACGCTGGGCCGGCGCAATGTCAGACTGGGAAGACTGAAGAAGCTGAGACGCTGAACGGCGCGAAGGCCCCTGCAATATCATAACAAATACAGCAGCCCGGAATGTGAATCTCATTCCGGGCTGCTGTTACACGGCGAAAGCAGGCAGGAAGGGATTGAGCAGGTCTTATGACCTGCTCAAAACAGTTTCGATTACCGTATGCAGCGCGTTCCAGTCCTTCTCGGCATCGGCCTGGGCCAGGGCCGTCTTCATGATCTCTCCGGCACCGGCATCCTCAAAGACACCGCTGACAGAATCGTAATCGGAGAAAGAGCTTGTGATCAGCCGGGACAAGTCGCCGTAATTTTCCCGAAAGTATCCCTGCGCTGCGCTGTCCGTTTCGCCCCATGCCTTTTCAAAGGCGGCTTTGCAGTCGTTCCCGCTGAGCTTCTGCTGTGTGGCGAAGCGGAGCACATTCGCGGCCGCAGCCGCCTGCTTGAGAGAACTTCCGGCTGTCCCGGGGTGGTAGGAGACTACTTCGTCAATGATGTTCTCGCGGATCTGATCGGCGGAAACAGCCGTCTTTCCACAGCCGGCGAGAAGAAATACTGCCAGAAAAAGGATAAAAAAGCGTTTCATTCAATATGCCGTCCTTACATGTTTGCTTGTTTCAGGTGAGTTTCCTCATCCCGCTTCCAGTATACCACAGGAGCGGGAAAGAGGAAAGAGCGGGTCTGCCCGGAAGCGGTAAGCCGCAGTTTTCAGCGGCTTTTTATTGTCATCGAAAGCCTCTCATGTTACAATACAAGCATCACCTGCATGAAATCTAACAAAGAAAGGAAGAACACAATGGCAGGCAAACTTTCACGCAGAGACTTCCTCAAAGGGATCACGGCCGGTGCGGTCAGCGTTGGCGCGATGAGCGTACTTCCGGGCTTTACGGCTCCGGCGTCGGCGGAAGGGGAAGCCCTGACCCCAGCGGAAACCCTCAAGGCGCTGGACAAGATCCCCCAGGCCTATCTCAATCCGCAGCTGGACGAGGCGGAATACCGCACCGCTGATCTGGAACTCAAGACGCTGTTCTCCCCCTTCAAGATCGGAAACGTCAGCCTGAATCACCGCATGGTAAAATCCGCGGCCGGTTCCGCGGCTTACCTGGCCGGCAAGACCGACGAACTGCTCCAGTATTACTTCAACCTCGCCAAGGGCGGTGTGGAGCTGATTTTCGTCGAGACGATCGACTTCCTTGAGATCCCCGAGAGCGGCGAGTATGACGCGGAGACCCTGGAGTACCTGGACAAGCTGGTCAAGGGCTGCGCGGAGTACGGCGCGGTCCTCGGCTATCAGGTTTCCGGTTTCGGCATGGGCGAGAACGAGATGACGGTGGAGGAGATCCACGCCAGACAGGCCCGGATGATTCAGGTCGCCGAAGGCCTCTACGGTGTGGGCTTCAAGGTCATCGAGTTCAACTGCGCGGGATTCAATATGCCGGCGCATTTCCTCTCCCGCTTCCACAACACCCGTGAGGATGAGTACGGCGGCAAGAGCATTGAAAACAGGGCCCGTTTCGTCACGGAGATTCTGACCAAGCTGAAGGAAGACTGTCCGGATATGACGGTCCAGTGCCTGATCGACTGCATCGAAGAGAACGACAACATCGCCAACAACCCGACCATCATGACCCTGGACACCGATGTCACAACCCCGCATACCAAGGCGTTCATGATCGAGGAAGGAATTGCGGCGGCCAAGCTCTTCGAGAAGGCAGGCTGCGACTCCATGCACCTGCGCATCGGACCGCTCGGCCACCATGTGGCCCAGTTTGCCGCGGATCTGTACTTCATCCTCAACGGGATCGAGGGCGCGACCGGCTTCGGTACGCAGTATGACTTCAGCCGCAACTTCCAGGGCGCGGCAATCGGCAACACCAGCGGCTGCGGCATCGCGCTGGATATCGCGGCACGGTATAAGAAGGAACTGAGCATTCCGGTGGGTGCGGTGACCTATATGGATCCCGCCCATGCGCCTGACTTCTTCGAGAAGGCGCTGGAAGACGGCAAGCTGGATTTCTTCCTGATGAACCGCCCGCTGACGGTCGACATGGAGTACGTCAATAAGCTGCGCGAGGGACGCATCGACGAAATCGCGCCCTGCACCCGCTGCCTGCACTGCCATTCCGGCTCCAATGAAATGAACGCCATGTTCTGCTACTGCCGTGTCAACGCGCTGACCCAGAGAGTCATGCGCGAGGGCGGCCCGGCAACCTATGAGATCCCCGAGGCGGAGACCAAGAAAAAAGTCATGGTCATCGGCGGCGGCCCGGCCGGCATGGAAGCGGCGCGCGTGGCCGCTCTGCGCGGACACGAGGTCACGCTGTACGAAAAGCGGGGAACACTCGGCTTCATGCTGGACTTCGCCGCCATGGTCAAGGGCCCGCATGAGAACCTGCAGGACCTGAAGAAGTATCTGATCCGTCAGTTGGAAGTCACCGGCGTCACCGTCAAGACCGGAACCGAGGTGACCAAAGAGCTCATTGAAGAGGAAGCACCCGACGCCGTCATCCTGGCTACCGGCGGCCTCCGCGATACCCTTGAGGTGGACGGCGACGTTCCCGTGATCGACATTGAGCGCTTCATGTTCGATGACACCGGAGACAATGTGATCGTTTACGGCTCCAACGCGCAGGCCTTTGACACGGCGCTCTGGCTCACCGTGCACAAGAAGCATGTCACCATGATCACGCCCAACACCGCGGACGAACTGGATATCCAGCAGTCTCAGCATGCAAAGCGCATGATGACGACGGCGCTCTATGCCCTCGGCTTCAATGCGTATCCGGAGTCCTCGATCAAGAGTGTGAAGGACGGCATCGCGACGGTCGTACTGGAGACCGGGCTTGAGACCCAGATCCCCTGCGACTCCATCGTGAACGCGGCGGATATGCTCCCGGATACCAGCCTGCTGGACGGAATTTCCGTGGAGGAAACCTATGCCATCGGCGACTGTGCGGCGCCGTTCAACATCGCGCTGGCGATCCGCGGCGGCAATGATGCCGGCCGCGCGGTGTGATGCCGTGTCAGGGAAACAAAATGCGCTGACATAAGCTGACATAATAAGAGCGACAGATAATGCAAAACCGGAGCAGATCGGGGCACAATCCCGTTTCTGCTCCGGTTCAGGCTTTATGGGCGTAGTTCCAAGGCGAAATCGATGTTTCTGAAGAATTCATCATCATTCAGGAAAAGAACGCCCATGCCGCAAAACCGCACACAAAATGCATGAGTGACATCGTTTGGCAGCCGCCACACGCATTAAGCGTCCCTCTGCCGGTAAGAGACAGCGGCGCAAGTCAGACACCGGTAATTTGCAGGGCGTCGTAGCCGGATTCTCCGGTTCGAATACGGACAACGTCCTCCACGTCACTAACAAAGATTTTACCGTCTCCGATCTCACCGGTATGCAACGCCGCGTTCGCCGCGGCCACGACAAGCTCCGGATCCACTTTTGACACAACAATGTCAACCTGCAGCTTCGGAATCAGATGCATACTCATCTCAATTCCACGGTATTGACCGGCTTTCCCTTTTTGCGTACCGTAGCCCATAACGTTCGTGACCGTCATGCCGGTCACACCGATGGAGGCCATCGTATCGCGCAGGGTTCCAAAGCGTTCCTCATCGCACAGAATCCGGACAAGGGTATAGCGTTTTTTGCCGATGGGTGTCTCTTTCAGGCCGGAGGAAAGTTCCAGCGGGAACGGCGCCAGACCGCTGGTGTCTACCGGACCGTCGGAGTGAACACCGAGTGCAGACTCAATTGGAAGAAAGTCGGCATAGGCGCTGGTGAGACCGTGCTCGGTCACGTCCAGTCCCTCAATTTCCTCCTCCGCACTTGCGCGCAGACCGACTGTTGCCCGGATCATCCGGAAGACCAGAATCATACACAGCACCGTATACGTCCCCACGGTCAGCACTCCGAGACACTGCACGCCCAGCTGGCGAAAACCGCCTCCGTAGAAAAGCCCCTTTGTACCGTAGGCCTCATTGCAGGCAAAGAGCCCGACGGCAACCGTTCCCCAGATTCCGTTGACACAGTGTACCGCCACTGCGCCGACAGGGTCATCCACATGAAAGTGGATATCCAGGATTTCAAGACACGGGGACGGTTCTTTCGTCTTGCCTGAAGAGTCCCATTCCAATCCAGATAAGCTTTCTGATAAAGAACAAAGAGTGTTGGAACTTCTTATAGAAGATCCGGGATTTACTTCCCTGCAGATAGCAGAGAAACTAAACGTAAGCAGAGTATCGGTAACAAAATACTTGAAAGCATTAAAAGAAAAAGGGATTATCTCCCGAATTGGCTCAGATCGGAAGGGATACTGGAGAATCAACCAATAGTAAAAATGCCCCCGCTGCAATCACTATGATCACTGCGGGGCACCATCCATGCAGTCAGGTATAGACCAGCTCTGACAGAACATATGCGTCAGCAACCGAAAGAATGAATATTAGCGGTAAGGCCGAGAACAATAGAAAGCCCTCTGCCAAAGCAGAGGGAATAGAAGTTGTCAGTCTCGGACGGTGTAAGTGAAAAGCTCCGGATCCTGGAAGCCAATCGCCTTCAGTCGTTTGGCGCTGTTTGCCTGATCAGCCTCTGTGTTATACCCCGGAATGTGTGGAACACGGACGTGAATATGGCCTGCACCGACCGTTTGCAACAGAAATTTCAGATTGCTTTCCATAAGCTTCTCGTTACCACCGGTATACTTCCGGTAGATCTGAGGATTCATGTCTTTGCAGTCAACGATAAACTCGTCTGCAATGTCCGCAACAATCTGTACGTTTCTTTGAGGAACGTGTAGACTTGTTTCAACACAGATCGTCCAGCCCGAAGGAGCTGAGGAGCAGAATTCATATAGAAAATCAGCATGGAGCAAAGGTTCTCCGCCGCCGAAGGTAATGCCGCCGCCCGTTGCGCGGAAATACAAATCATCGACCTTTACCCGGTCCAGAAGCTGCTCAGGGCTTACGAGCGTTGGCATGCCTTCTCTCAGGAGCCTTTTATTAATACACCATTGGCACTGCAAAGGGCAGCCCGCCCCGGCGACAAGGGTGGTAACACCTTTACCGTCGATTCCCATACGAAGACGGGCCAGGGCAAGAAGTGGGTACACCGGTTTCATTTTTCCGATATCCAGCGCTCAATACGGCACCATACCGGACAATTCAAACTCCTCAACATCTACCGGGTTTGTTCCCGGTGAAGCTGTGGAATACGCGGGGGAATGATCAGAAGCCGGAGCAACCTCGCTCGTTTCAAGCTCTGGTTCTTCAGATGGAACAACAGTCTCATATGGGGCAACTTCACCAGAGAGCTGTTCACCGGGAGCGGGAGTGATCACCGGAACATCCTGAACGCAGCCTGCACCGGTAAACGCAATTCCGGCACAGAGAGCAGCTACCGTGATTCGTTTTCCAAGTGCGGCGCGCCGGTCAAGCTGCTGCTCCAGATAACGCAGCTCGCTCTCACAGCGAGGGCAGGTTCCCGAACATTCGCCCCGATGGCGGCATTCCTGAGTAACAAAAGGAATATCGTTTTCATCTGCAATTCTCTGGCGGATTTCCTTTAAAATACGACACTTTTGCTTTCCTAACAATATTGACACCTCCCTCGTTTTTCTGATAACGATCATATCATTTGTGGATTTGGAAAGCAATTGTCTTTTCATGAAGAATTCTAAAGATACAACGGGAAAAGGAGCCAAAACACTGCTTCTGAACGCTACAGTGTGGACGGATAAGAGGGCTGCGGCAGTATGAAAATCGGAGGGTGAGACAATGAAGGCAGATCTTTGGATCATGAAGCCTTTTAGCAGACCTTTTGTCAGCAAGGATCCGATCATCGAAAACATCATGGAAAGAAATACGCCCTCTTCGGAGGGCGTATGTTTTGAAGAATGGTTAGTTTGGACTAAATATTGCCGGCCGTTCAAGGCCTGCTTTTTGTCTACAGATCCAGATAGTGTTTTCCGTTTGCATTGATGATGGTGGTGTTCTTGTACTGCAGGACACGCTGCTGCCGAGGGTCATAGCGCTTATGGATATGCCCGTGGACGAGGTAGGAGGGCTGCCAGCGGTCCAGCAGGGGGAGAAACGCCTCGAAGCCGCGGTGGGTGATGTTGTCCTCGTCTCCGTAGCCCGCGGCCGGGGCGTGGGTGAGGACGATATCGACCCCGCCGGCCCGGCTGATCTTCCATTGAAGCTTCAGGATGCGCATGCGCATCTGACGCTCGGAGTACTGATAAGGTCCACCGTTATAGCGCAGGCAGCCGCCCAGCCCGAGGATCCGGAGCCCGTTCACCACCACGAGGCGGTCGTCGATGCAGTCGCAGCCCTCCGGCGGCTGGCGGTCATAGGAGCCGTCGTGATTCCCGTGGACGTAGAGCAGGGGGCGGTTTGCCATCGTCACCAGAAAGCTGAGATAGTTCGCCTTGAGGTCCCCTGCGGACAGAATCAGGTCGATACCGTCCAGGTTGCCGGGACGGTAATAATCCCAAAGATATTTGTCTTCCTCATCTGAGATGAGCAGCAGCTTCACAGCTGTCCTCCTTCTGCCTCTGGGAGCAGTTTTTTTCTGTACAGACCGAGAATGTGCATGGTTTCGGCGTATTCGGGGCGGAGTTCTTCATAATCGGGAACTCTGCCGACTACGTTATCGCAGAACCAGTCCATGGAGACGATTTCGTCCGGACTGAAGGAGTGTTCCCCGTCGTTGCGCTGCGTGCCGTCCTGGTCAAAGATGCGCATGTGGAAAGGCTGAAGCGAGCCGTTACAGATTCCCGTACGGAGAATCCGGCCGAGACCGGCCACGCCGTCCGGGAGGTATTTGCTGAGGTGGACATCGAGCACGCCGCTGGCCATGCCCCACCAGTAGTTGATGGCCTTGCTGCCGGAGATGTCGTTCCAGGCGCCGCTGAAAATGCTGCAGACGATCTTTTCGTAGAGCTTGCCCCAGTCCCAGAAAGGCGTGACCAGGGGGATGAGGGTGCCGTCCTTCTGCAGCTTGAAGGTGCCGAGCTCAAAGTCTTTCCAGACGGTGCCGGAGCTCACGATCTCCCGGTTGGAAATGACGGATACCCCGCTGTCCAAAAGCCGCTTCACCGGATCTCCGGGCAGGCAGGCCCAGTCCAGGCGGATAACAGCGTTCGGGTTGGTCATGCGGGCGCCGAGGGCAAAGGCGTTGACGCTGGCCGGGGTGCCGTAGATCGGATTGTTGGCGACATAGCCGATCTCGTTGCCCTCGGACATGATCCCGGCGATGGCGCCGGTGATAAACTTGCACTCGTAGGTCCGGCCGTTGTACATGCGCACGCCGGTATAAGGCTGGAACACCGCACAGGTCAGGAAACGGACGTTCTTGTGAAGCGCGGCGGCTTTGCGGCAGGCGCTTATCATGGCGGCGTCGGTGGCGAAGACGAGCTCGGCTCCGTCGGCAATGGCCTCTTCGAGCACGGTCTCATAGTCCCGGAAGTCGCGCAGATAGGTCCTGACGGAGACCTGCGGGCCGAGCTGATCCTCGAGATACTGACGGCCCTCATCGTGAGCCTGGACCCAGGTGCTGTACTCCGGAGGCGCATCATAGAGGAAAGCAATGTTCAGGTGATCCGGGCGGGCGATGCTGATGATCCTGGAGATGACGTTCTTTCCTTTTTCTTCAGCGGGCTCGGTGCTGAGCTCGATGGCGGCGTCGTCCGTCTGTGCCAGCATGTCCGGCCACAGGGTATCAATTCGTTTGGAGAGCTCCGGCAGGGTCAGATCCTTGATGTCAGAGAAGGAGAAGACCTGCAGCCAGGTCAAAAGCGCCTCGGCCGGAGTGACCTGATCCTGGCCGGTCCGCTGCTTCTGAAGCGCGTCGCGAAAGTGACTGAACCCGGCAGAGAAGCTGCGCCGTTCCTGATCGGTCCAGACGTGTTCCGGCTCAAAGCCGAGCGCGGCCTGCAGCTTGGCATAGCTGCCGCGGTGGCGGAAGTCGATGCCGTAGAGGCCGGAGAGCGAATAAAAGTGCATAAACTCATAATACACCTGGACCTCGTGATCCTCGGACCAGCGGGGAATCACCCGCCTGACATGGGCGGTGATGCGGGGCGAGTCATAGCTGAGCAGCACGCTGAGCCGCTTGTTGCCTTCCTGAATGTAAAACCGGCCCATAAACTCGTAACATTCCACCGCGTCACGGATGCCTTCTTCGCTCAGATGGGCGTCACAGAGGCTGATCCACTTGGCGGCAAATTCGCTTGTCGGCTCCAGCAGGGGCATGAAGTTCCCCGCGAGAGCGGCCGTCCGCCCTGCGGACTTGGTACCGACAAAACGGTCGGCGGGGACCTGGACAAGGCCGAGATCGGCATAGCCGGCGATGGCGGACTCCTGTACGATGTCATCCAGCACGAGGGGATAAGGGTATTCGCCGTGGAGGACGGCGTTTTTATAGTATTTCTGCCCTGCCTTCAGGGCGTGGTTGTATTGTTCAACCGCTTCAGATCTCATGAAGTATCCTTTCGTTTGTATTCAGATTCAGAAGAATGACGGCTGCCAGAATCAGCAGCACGCCGAGGCCGGAAGAGAGGGTCAGCGGCTCGGAGAAGACGAGCACACCGATGAGGGTGGCGACCATCGGCTCGATGGTGGCGAGAATTCCGGCACGGCTGGCTTCAACCGTGCGCAGGCCCAGCGTATAGGCCAGGAAGGGAACCACGGCGGTAATCAGCGCGGTGAGGCAGCAGAAGAGAAACAGGCCGAAGGGAGAAGGAGCATTGGAGAGTTTTGCGATGATTTCTGCCGGACGGCTGATGAACCAGGATCCCACAGCCGCGAAGAGAAACGTCCAGGTGGTGACGGAATAGGGGGAATAACGACGCAGCGCGACGGTGCCGAGAATGCTGTAGAGGCCGTAGCCAAAGCCGGAGCCGAGACCGATCAGAAGACCGGGCAGCGTGAGCCCGCCGCCGGAGAGACCGGAGACAAGAACGCAGCCAAGAAAGGCAAGCGTCAGGGCCAGAAGCTTCCTTCCGGTCAGCTTCTCATGGAAGAAAAGCACGGACATCAGCATGATCCAGATGGGGGAGGTATAGAGAAGGATTGCGGCCGTGGAGAGAGACATCATGTTGATGGCGGTGAAGTAGCAGGAGGAGAAAAAGAGTACGCTTCCTACACCGAGGCCGAGAAAGAGCGGCAGATCCCGGGGCGAAATGCGGAAGCCCGCTGGGTCGCGCAGAAGCTGGATCAGGCAGAAAAGGACCGCGGCCAGGGTCAGCCGGACAGAGGTGATCTGGATCGAGGTGAAGCCACAGGCTGTGAGCCTGCGGACAAAAATCCCCATGCTGCCCCAGAAGATGCCCGCCAAGATGATGAGAGCGGGGCCGAGGACAGAAGAATTCGATTGTTTCATGTACTGTGTCACTTCCCGTATCCGCTGCATTCTCCCGCGGAAGAGGGTCCGGGGAGATCGTGTGCAAGAATACATCATTGTGAAGGGAAATGTCAAGAGAAAGCTCGTATACGGGACAAACAGGAATACAAACACGAAAAGCAGAAGCAAGGGCGGCTGAAAAGCGTAAAATCTAATTGATTTCCAACAGGGGCTCTGCTATAATGATATCAAGTATAACTATGCCCTGATTTCCGGAATTAAGTTTTCATAAAGACCGGAATTCAGGGAAAAAGAATGCCCGGATCAATACTGGGAAAGGGGGCCTGCGCGTGAATCACTGGATCATAGACATTCCGATTTTTCTCGGAAGTGCACTGATGGTCTACAACATCTGCGGATTCGTTCGATTCAGCCGCGAAGTCAGACGGCGCGAGGTGTCGAACAAACAGAACGGTATCCTTTATTTTCCCATTGTCCTGCTTGTCCTGTTTTTTATCGGTTATATGATCGTGGGGCTGTTTGGAAAGCCGGATCTGGTGATGGCCGGCATCCTTTTCGGCGGAAGCATCTTTGTCTATATCATGTACAGGCTGCTGGACAGCATCACCAAACGGATTATTGAACAGGAGAAACTGAAGGCGGAGCTGCAGGCGGCAGAGGAGAGCACCCGCATGAAAGCGGAGCTTCTGGCCAGCGTGAGCCATGAGATGCGAACGCCCATGAACATCATCATGGGTCTGGACAGACTTGCCCTGAAAAATCCGAACATCTCGGCGGAGACCCGGGACCAGCTGGAGAAAATCGGCAGGAGCGGGGAACACCTGATCGGACTGATCAACAACATTCTGGACCTCAACAGCATCGAGAAAGGTGAGCTTGCCGCGGGTGAGGAACTGTTTACCCTGTCGGACGTGCTGTGCCAGATCAATGCCATGACGGCCACCCTCTGCGAAGAGAAGGGACTGGAATATGAGACCGGCGTGGATGAGGACGCCCGGGGCAGATACCAGGGTGACGGGATGATGCTCAAGCAGGTGCTGCTGGGGGTGCTGGACAACGCGGTGAAGTACACCGACGTCCCCGGCAAGGTAAGCCTGGATGTGCGCGCGCTGCCCGCAGAAGGCCCGGCACGCCCGATCCGCTTTACCGTCCGGGACACCGGCATCGGCATTGACCGGGAGTTCCTGCCGAAGATTTTTGAGCTCTTTGCCCAGGAGGATTCCAGCAGCACGAGCCGCTTCGGCGGCAGCGGTCTTGGGCTTCCGCTTGTAAAAAAGAAAATTGAACTTCTGGGCGGGGAGATCCTTGTCGAGAGCGAAAAGGGCAAGGGCACGGTCTTCACGATTACCGTGCCCTTGCGCCCGGCGGAGGGGCCGCAGCCGGAACAGGACCAAACCGCGGCTGCGCAACGGCTTGAACCGAAAGCGCCGGAGAACCCGGGCGCCGGGGCGGATACGGAAGTGCCCGAAGAAACGGAGCTGCTGCCGGGATACCGGATCATGATTGTGGAAGATGTTCCGGAAAATGCAGAAATTGTACAGGACCTGCTGGAGCTGGAAGGGGCGGAGACCGAGCATGCGGAGAATGGCAAGATTGCCCTGGACATGTTCAGCGAGGCGGAAGAATACCATTATGACGCGATTCTGATGGACCTTCGAATGCCGGTGATGGACGGCCTGGAAGCGGCAAAGCGAATCCGAGCGCTGAAGCGGAAGGACGCCGGAAGCATTCCCATCCTGGCCCTGACGGCAAACATCTCGGAGGAGGATATGCGCAAGTCCCGGGAAGCGGGAATGGACGCGCACCTGGGCAAGCCGACCGATGCCGACGCGCTGTATGCGGCGCTGAGAGAACGGGTCCAACAGTTCAGGAGAGAAAGAGTGGTGGAGAGATGATAAAATCAAAACAGATTCAACGGCCAAAGCTGGTTCTGATCGTTGACGATCAGGAGATCAACCGGGATGTGCTGGGCTCGATTCTGGAGGATGATTATGAGCTTCTCTACGCTGAGAACGGAGAAGAAGCGCTGAAAATCATGCGGGAGAAGCGGGAAAGGCTGTCCATTGTACTGCTTGACCTGATGATGCCGGTCCTGAACGGGTTTGAAGTGCTGGAGACCGTGCGCAACGATGAATTGCTCCGGCAGATTCCGATTATCGTCCTGACGGCGGAAAGATCCGCCGAACTGCAGGCGCTGCAAATGGGCGCATCGGACTTTATTCCCAAGCCCTTTGACGAGCAGGAAGTGATTCTGGCCCGTGTGAGCAGAGTCGTCGAACTGAGCGAGGGACGGCAGCTCATCTCGGCGGCCGAGCATGACAAGCTCAGCATGCTCTATACCCGGAACTTCTTTATGGAATACGCGGAGCGCATTTTCCAGTATCATCCGGAACTGCATATGGATGCCGTTGTCATCAACATCGAGCAGTTTCACTCCATCAACGCTCTGAACGGACGGAGCTTCGGCGACAGGGTGCTTCAGGTCATCGGAGAGGAAATCAACGCTTTTCTTGCCGGAACCGAGGGGATCGCAAGCCGTTTTGAAGCGGACCGCTTTGCCATTTACTGTATGCAGCAGCCGGACTACCGGGCCCTGCTGAACCGCTTTCAGGACAGGGTCAACCGCTTGACACGAAAGGTCAGTATCCGCCTGCGCATGGGGGTAAGAACCTGGCAAAAGGGTGTGGAGCCGCTGACGATGTTTGACCATGCCAGGGCTGCCTGCAACCGGGTCCGGGGCGACTTTCAAAACCCGCTGATGTTTTACGACGACGATATGCGGATGAAAGAGCTTCTGAACCAGAGACTGCTCAACGACCTGCACAGCGCGGCCGACGAGCGCCAGTTCAAGGTCTTTTACCAGCCGAAATATGACATCCAGGCCGATCCGCCGCGCCTTGCCAGCGCCGAGGCCCTGATCCGCTGGAAGCATCCGGAGCTGGGCATGATTTCACCGGGTGAGTTTATCCCCTTGTTTGAAGGCAACGGCCTGATCAGCGTCGTAGACAACTTTGTCTGGAAAGAGGCGGCGGCACAGATTACCGCCTGGAAGGAAAAATACGGTTTTACCCTGCCGGTGTCGGTCAACGTGTCCAGAGCGGATGTGTTCGACCCGACGCTGGTCGAACGGCTCGCGGAGCTTGTGGAGAGCAACGGTCTGGATTACGGCAGCATCAAGCTGGAGGTTACGGAGACGGCCTACGCGGACGATGCCAATCAGGTCCTCGACGTAATCCGCCGTCTTCGGGAGCGGGGCTTTGAAATTGAGATGGACGACTTCGGGTCCGGATACTCGTCACTCAACATGCTGTCGGACATGCCCGTTGATGTGCTCAAAATGGACATGAAGTTCATCCGGAACATCGAAAGCAGCGAGACGGACCGCAAGCTGGTGACGCTGATTCTTGACATTGCGAAATTCCTTGATGTCTCGGTGGTTGCCGAGGGGGTCGAAACAGAGGGACAGCTTGCCATCCTGCGAAGCGGAAACTGCGACCTTGTCCAGGGCTATTTCTTCTCAAGGCCGCTGCCGCCGGAAGAGTTTGAGCAACTGATCCGGAGAGAGCTTGCGATTGAAAGGAAGAAGGAAGCATGACACTGCGCGAACTGTATCAGAATATCGGCGGAAATTATGAGAGGGGAATTCAGATTCTCCGCGTGGAGAAGCTGATGGATAAACATATTCGGAAGCTTCCCCAAAACGGCGTGATCGACGCGATGATCGCCGCCGGCGCGACGATGGAGCCGGTACAGATGTTTGAGGCCGCCCACGCGGCCAAGGGCGTCTGCGGGAATCTCGGCCTGGAGAAGCTGGCGGAGGGTGCATCGGAGATTGCGGAGGAATTCCGCCCCGGCAACAGCAGACATCTGACGGACGGGGAAGTTCGGGAAAAGCTCGAAAAGATTGAAGCGCTGTATCAAAAGACGGTGGAAGGGATCCAGGCCTACGAGAAGAGCTGAGGTAAAAACCGGCACGGGATATTTGTGCCGAGACATCATAAAAACGCAGGAGGAAAGATCCTTGAAGCGAAGCAAAAGCGTAACCGTCGGATTGATCGGAGGAGTGCTGGTACTGCTGATCCTGGCATTGAGCTCTGTCTGGATGGGACGCAATGCCAAAAGGGAAACAGAGGAGGCCGTGCGATCCGTGTCTCTTCTGTATCTTGATGAGCTGGCAGGACGCAGGGAGCAGGTCGTGGCGGGAAATCTGGAGCGCAGAACGGGAGATCTTCAAACCGCGCTCAGCCTCATGAGCGAAGAAGATCTGAAGGACAGCGCTCATCTACAGGCTTATCAGTCCCGTATGAAGCAGCTCTTCCACCTGGAGAAGTTTGCCTTTGTGGATACCGACGGCCTCATCTATACTTCCGTCGGCACACAGGACAACATCGGGGAATATCCGTTTGATCTCCTTGATCTGTCCGGACCGGAAATCCACCTGGCGAACCTGGACAGCACCGAGAAAAAGGTGGTTATTGTCGTGCCCACCGAGCTTGCGTACCAGGGAAAGACCCTGAAGGCCTGCTTTATGGAGATCTCCATGGAGGAAATGCTCGCGGGCGTATCCATGCAGTCCCAGGAGGGCGGCGCCACCTTCTGCAACATCTATACCAGCGACGGCATTGCACTGAGCAATACCGTGCTGGGCGGCCTCGCGGTGGAGGATAACCTTCTGGAAGCGCTGTCCCATGCGGTCTTTGAGGACGGGCATGCCTATTCCATGGAAAAGGTGAAGAACGATTTCAAAGAAGGCACAAAAGGGGTCGTTTCCTTTACCTACAAGGGTGTTTCGGAAACGCTGGCTTACGTCCCGGTGAGCGGCACCAACTGGCTGCTGACCTACCTGATCCGGGAGAGCCTGATCAGCGAGCGGATCAGTTCCATTTCCGCGGAAATCATTTTCAGAAGCGTGGTTCAGACTTCCCTGGCCGTCCTGGCGCTGCTGGGGATTGCGGTGTACATCTTCGCCCAGACCCGCAAAAACGCGCGCATTGAAATGGAACGGGAGAACGCCGAGACGGCCAGCCGTGTCAAGCAGGAGGAGCTGGAGCAGAGACTTGCGCTGCAGGAACAGCTTCTGCAGCAGGAAAAGCTCCGCGGACAGCAGGACAGCATGATCACGGCACTGGCCTCGGACTATCGGGCGGTCTACCATGTCGATCTGGAAGAGAACGACGCGGTCTGCTATCGCGGAGATCCGGAGGACAAGGAACATACGCCGGAAGGAGTGCACTTCCCATACCTGGAGCGCTTTACCTGGTATGCGGAGAATTCCGTCGACGAGGATTACCGGGAAGGCTTCCTGCGCTTTATCGATCCGGAGGCGATCCGCAGAGGACTGGAAAAGGAACAGATCCTGGCCTATCGCTACCTCGCCAGACGAGCCGGACGGGAGTATTACGAGATGATCCGGGTGGCCGGCGTGCGGCATGCAGCCGAACGGGCGGACCACCGGGTCCATGCCATCGGGCTCGGCCTCACGGTGATCGACGCCGAGATGCGTGAGTCCATGGCCCAGCAGCAGGCCCTCAGCGAGGCACTGGATGCCGCCAACGAGGCAAACCGGGCCAAAACCCTCTTCCTGTCCAACATGAGCCATGAGATCCGCACCCCCATGAACGCCATTATCGGTCTTGACAGCATCGCCCTGCGGGAGCCGGACCTCTCCGAGCGGATGCGGGACCACCTGGAAAAGATCGGAGGGAGCGCCCGCCATCTGCTGGGCCTGATCAACGACATCCTGGATATGAGCCGCATCGAAAGCGGCCGTATGACCATCCGGAAGGAAGAGTTTTCTTTCCGGGAAGTTCTGGAGCAGATCAATACCATGATTTCCGCCCAGTGCCAGGACAAGGGCCTGGTATATGATTTCAAAACCGCGGGGCCCATCCGGGACTACTACATCGGCGACGACATGAAGCTCAAGCAGGTCCTGATCAACATTCTGGGAAATGCCGTGAAATTTACACCGGAATCCGGTACGGTGAGTTTTCATGTGGAGAGCATCGGACAGTTTGACGGCCAGAGCACGCTGCGCTTTGTGATTCGGGATACCGGCATCGGCATGGACAAAGAATATCTGCCGAAGGTGTTCGATGCCTTTTCCCAGGAGAACAGCGGCACTTCCAACAAGTACGGTTCCACCGGTCTCGGTATGGCCATTACCAAGAGCATTGTGGAGCTCATGAACGGCAGTATTACGGTGGATTCGGAAAAAGGCGTGGGTACGGTCTTTACGGTGACCGTGACGCTGCGTGACAGCGCACGCGTGCTGAATCCGGAGGACAAACGGCAGAGCCTGCAGCCTCATGAGATGCGGGTGCTGGTCATTGATGACGACGCGATTGACTGTGAAAACGCCAAAGCCATTCTGGAGGAACTGGGCATCGCCGCGGACACCGCCCTGAGCGGGAAGGAGGCCATTGAGCTCATCCAGCTCAAGGCCGCCCGGCGGGAGGCCTATCACCTGATCTTTGTGGATTACAAAATGCCGGAGCAGGACGGGGTCGAGGTGACCCGCCAGATCCGAAAGATTGTGGGGACGGAATCCGCCGTTGTCTTCCTCACCGGCTACTCCTGGGACCATGTTGAGGCCGAGGCAAGGGCCGCCGGGGTGGACAGCTTTATGCTCAAGCCCCTGAACGGCGAGGATGTCATGCCCGCTTTCCACCGGGTGATGGACCTCAAGCGGAATGCGGAACCGGAGGAGGCCGATCTGACCGGCAGGAAGATCCTGATCGCCGAGGATGTGGACCTCAACGCCGAGATTCTGGAAGATCTGCTGGAATTGGAAGGGATGGAATCGGAGCGGGCGGAGAACGGCAAAATTGCCGTGGAAATGTTCCAGGCGAGCGAACCCGGCACCTATGACGCGGTTCTGATGGATATGCGCATGCCCGTCATGGACGGTCTCAGCGCCGCCGCGACCATTCGAAAGCTGGATCGGCCGGACGCCGGAAGCATCCCCATCATCGCCCTCACGGCCAACGCCTTTGACGAGGATGTACAGCGCTCCCTCCAGGCCGGCATGAACGCCCATCTCTCCAAGCCCATTGAGTCCGACCGGCTGTATGCCACCCTGCGCGAGCTGATCGGAAGATACAGATAAACGGGACAAAGCGCATTTTCAGGCAGAATCATATCTGACCTTATGGCTGAAGGATGGTTCCGTCTTTGACGCCGGTCAGATGAAAAAGAGCGAAAAAGGCCCGGAAACAGGGCGCTTTTTCGCTCTTTCAATAACAGTTCACACAGAAGGCTGCTTTCAGCTGCTGCGCGGAAAAAGAGGGAGATCAAATGCGGGAAAACGACGCGCTGCAAATTCAATTGAGAAAAAACCAGGATACCCTGAAAATCGTGGGACTCGGTGTCATGGCCTTCGGCGCCTGGAGCATCATTAGAACAATCCTGTATATCACATCTCAATGGAGCAGTATCGTGGAAGAGATCACGGTGCCGGAAGTGAGTGAAACCATCATGAAGACGATGTATTTCTTCATGACTGCGGTGGTCCTGGCGGTTGAAATCGCAATCCGGCTCTATATCGGCCGATCCGCGGTTGCGGAAGGAAAAGGAGAAAGAAAAGGCCCGGGATATATCGTGGTGGCATTTTTGATTACACTGATCGGCCTGGCGCTGACATTCACCGCCATCGTGGTGCCGGGAATCCGGATAGAACTGAATCTGGAGGCGCTGATGTCTCTGTTTGTGGAAATTACATCGGCAGTTATTACACTTGAGATGTGCTGGTCTGCCGTTCGGGTGAGAAAACTGCTCAGGCAGCTGGCAGAGCAGGAGTGAGAGAATGCAGAAAGATTTCCACTATTATGCGACCTACTGCGCAGCAGTCCTGGCCGGATACAGCCATGAAGAGAGCCTGCAGATCTGTACCAGCGCGCAGTTCGTGGATCTCTGCTCCAGAAACCTGCTGGTAAAACTCAAAGCCCCGCTGTCAGCGGCGACAACCCAGCTGACCATGGAGATGGCGAATGCGAGAACGGACCTTACAGGGCTGCAGGATATCACCAGAATCTGGGCCTCGTTCCATTTCCTGCCATACGATCTCCGGGCGGAAAAGAAAGGCTGTACCAGGCTGTACCGGAATAAATTCCGCCTGATCTGCCGCCCAAACGGAGCGCTGATCGAAAGCACGGTAGAGCTGGCGAAGGGAAACGGCCCGGAGGCGGTGGGGATCGCCATGCATGTGCTGGCGGACACCTGGGCCCACAGCTGGTTTGCCGGAACACCGTCGCTCGTGATCAACAACACGGACGATTATTTCTTTGAACTGCTTCCCGACGGATCGAAGCGAAAAATCAGATTCCGGCACAGCACCAGCAAACCGGATGATCTGGAGGCGGGAATCTTCACCAACAGCCTGTTTCAGCCGGATGAATCCGCGGTTATGAATCTCGGACACGGGAGGGCCGGGCATCTGCCGGATTACAGTTTCATGAAGTATGAATATCTCCCTGCGTGGGGCGGGTATCGGGTGATTGTCAAGGACAATCCGGAGGACTATCTGCATGCCTTCGCGCAGATGATTGAAGCGATGAAGTACCTGAGGGGAACGCGGGAACGCTTTGAGAAAAACCGGTATGACTGGGAAGCCATAGGCCCCTGGAGGGAAGAGATCGAGACCATCCTGCGGAAGAGACAGCCGGATGCCTGTGAAGACTGGAAAGCCCTGGGAGAAAAGATCTCGGGCCGCGAGATCGAAGAATTTGAAATCGAAAGCAGAGAGGCAGAATACCTCGCGGCAGGGGGAAAAGACCGGGAGGAGACCTTTCTTGGACGCTTCTTCCTCGCGGCGCTGCGGCAGAAAAGCATGGTGACGGCGAACATCTACCGGTCCGGAAGCCGTCTGGCCGGTATCTCGGTGGACTTCACGAAAAAAGGCTTTCGGGGGATCCGCGATTTCCGCATCCTGACGGAGCGGAGGAAGGAAGAGGGAAAACATGACTAAGCTTCAGCGGGCCAGGGAACTGCTGGGAGGGCTTATGATGCTGGCCGCAGGTGTGCTGGTGATCTGTCGACCGGCAACCGGCATCCGTCTTATTATGCTGATCATCATTGTGACGATGATCCTGAAGGGCCTGGGGTCACTGAGCTTTTATTTCACCATGGCCAGGCACATGGTAGGCGGAAAGCTGCAGTTGTACAAGGGAATCATTCTGCTGGATATCGGGATGTTTTTCATGACACTGGACGATGTGCCGATCATCTATCTGATGCTGTATCTGCTGGTTGCCAATCTGATTTCAGGGGTCATCGAGATTCTGGGCGCAAGAGAAGCACGACAGATGGAAGCAGGCTCCTGGAAAATGAAAACGGCCATCGGGGCAGCGGATGTGCTCTTCGGTCTCGCCAGTATTTTCTGCCTCGGCAGACCGAATCTCCTGGTGTATA
Source organism: Oscillospiraceae bacterium (assembly GCA_902789835.1). The sequence continues at coordinate 48,507 of CADAPN010000004.1, read as the reverse complement.
TTTACGCCACAGGGCTGGCCTATTCCGCTGTGCTGCGGATTGTTTCCGCCCTTCGGAGATCGGCAATCGTATATATTCAATAAACACGAATCTGACAGAAAGAAGGAATTGTGATGAAAAAAGAAGCGCCCTCCATTGATCAGTGGCTGAAAGAAGCGAAAGCAGACCCCGCTGCGGCCGACTGCGGGATGTTTCTTGTACACAACGGGACCGTGCGCCGGACTGCGAAGGCAAAGGTCCGGCAGGGACAGGAGAACACCGAACCCGTAACCGGGATGATCTTCCGGTACGACGTGCAGAAGGTGGAGCAGGCCATCGCGGAGGCGAAGCGGATGGAGGGAATCTACTACATCCGGGTCTGGCTCAATGAAGGCGAACTGACCCTCGGCGATGACATCATGCTGGTTCTGGTGGGCGGCGACATAAGGCCCCATGTCATCGATGCGCTGCAGGCGCTGGTCGGGACGATTAAGAATCAGTGCGTGGTGGAGCAGGAAGTATACGGAAATGCATAAATCCGATTGCCTTAGGCACTGAAACGTGGTAAAATAATCTTTAATCTGCTGACATGACGGAGGTGTCCTATGCTTCCTTTGGAATATATCACGGTGGGCGGGCTGCTGCGCAGAACGACGGCGCTGTTTCCGAACCGCACGGCAGTCATCGACCGCGAGACCAGACTGACTTATCGACAGTTTGACGAACTGACGGACCGCTACGCGACCGCGCTGCTGCGTCAGGGCGTCGGCCGGGGCGACCATGTCGCGCTGTTCGGTGAGGCCGAGGCCGAGGTCCTGGCACTGTTCTTCGCGATCCAGCGGATCGGGGCCGTGGCCGTCATGGTCAACACCGCCCTGGTCCGGACCGACCTGGAAACGGTGCTTCGGCTCGGAGAGCCGAAGCTCATCTGCATCGGAGCGTCTTACCAGAAGGACAGGGATCTGGCCGCGGATGTGAAAGCGCTGGGCAGCCTCCCGGCTGTGACGGAAGGCGTTTTCACGGTAGGGAGAACGGCCTCGGCGGCCTATCCTCCTCTCCGGGCAGAGGAGAGGGCAGACGAAGACGCCGTTGCTGAAGCGGAGAAACTGGTCCGCTGCGAAGATACGGCGGTGATCATCTTCACCTCCGGCAGCACGGGACTTCCCAAACCGGTGATGACCAGCCACTTCTCCCGCGTGAACGGCGGAATCCAGCAGTCGAACGACTTTGCGGCTACTTATGAGGATGTGTTCTGCGTCGCGGTTCCGATGTTCCACTGCTTTACGATCTCCACCAACATCATGGCCTCAGCGGCAGTGGGAGGCTGCATCTGTCTGCCGGACAACCGGCATACGAGCTCGATTCTCCGGGCGATCCAGCAGCACCGTTGTACGGTCCTGCATGCGGTTCCTTCCATGTATCGGGCCATTATGGCGAGGAAGGACTTCGCCGACTATGACATCAGCAGCCTGAGAGTCGGCATCATCGGCGGGGCGAGTTATCCGCCCAATGATTTCATCCGGATCGAAGAGGGCTTCGGAATGACCCTTGCCTCGAGCCTGGGACAGACCGAGTCCACTGCGGGCCTGACGGTGTGCAGCCTGGACGACAGTATGGACAAGCGCAGCACCACGGTGGGGAAGTTTATGAACCATGTGGAGGGAAAGATCGCCGACCTGGAGACCGGGGAAGCACTGGCGCCCGGCAAGGTGGGGGAAATCTGCATCAAGGGCTATCTCGTGATGCAGGGATACTACCACCAGCCGGAGCAGACCGCGAAGGCCATCGATGCGGACGGATGGCTGCATACCGGAGACCTCGGAGAACTGGACGAGGACGGAGACATCATTCTCCGGGGCAGAATCAAGGAGCTCATCAACCGGGGCGGAGAGAAGATCAGCCCCGTGGAAGTGGAGAATGAGATCTGCGCGCTGCCGCAGGTGGATACGTGCCGGATGATTCCGGTGCCGGACGTGCACTACGGCGAAGAGGCCTGCGCCTGCGTGGTGCTCCATGAGAACATGTCGATCGCGGAGGAAGAGATCCGTGACCATTTGCGGGAGCAGGTGGCGGCATACAAGATCCCGAAATACATTCTCTTCTTCGACCGGCTGCCGCTCAACGGCACCGGAAAGGTCGACTCGGCCGCCACGGCGGCCCGGGCCCGGGCGGAACTGGGCATCGCATAAAGCATAGACAGAAAACGGCCGGGATTGCGTCAGGTGAGACGCAATCCCGGCCGTTTTGCACGTATACGGGCGATCCGGCAAGCCTGACCGGGCGGAAAGGGCACCGCGGGCAGGGCGGACTTGTTATTTCAGAACAACGTTTTCGGGACCGAGGAGTTCCTGCAGCTCGAGAATCAGGCCCTCGTGCAGGAGGCAGCGGGTGCCGAGCTTTTTCTTCTCCTTCTCACACCAGATGATCATGGAGCCGCTGCCCGGGAACATGGTCAGAATCAGCGTGATGCGGCGGAGAAGCGGGTCCTCCTCCGAGGGGAGACGGATATAGAGCTTCTGAGTCTGCCCGGCGGCAGCGGGACGGGGAGACAGCCCGGCTGCGGGGGCCGTCCCTCCGGCAGGAGCTTCGGACGGCTGCGCCGTGCCGGGGGTGTTCAGATCGGAGAGAGGACGGATGGAGTCGACCATGATCTGGGCCTCCTTCTCGTCTCGGACGGAGATCTTTCCGCGGACAAGGACGGCCTGGTTGTCGACGATGTAGGCGCCGCAGAGATCCAGGGCCTTCTGAAAGACGATCAGCTCCATGGTGCCGCTGTCATCTTCAAGCTGGACATAGCACATGAGAGAATTGTTCTTGGTGGTGCGGGTCCGGTGGGAATCGATGACGCCGGCAACCACGACAGGCTGGTTATCAGAAAAGCGCTGCGGGCCTTCCTCGGAGGAAAAGTCGTTCATGATGGCGCCGATGGGAACGGCGCCGGTCCGGCGGACCGCGTCACGGTATTCGTCCATGGGATGCCCGCTCAGATAGAGGCCGGTCATCTCCTTTTCCATCGCCATGCGTTCACGGGGGCTGTATTCCTGGACATCCGGGATCGGAAGACTGTCCTGCTTTGAACCGGACTGCGACTCGTCCTCTTCCCAGGAGCCGAACAGATCCATCTGTCCGGAGATGTTGTCCCGGGTCTCCCGGCTGATGCTGTCGATCATGCTGCCGGCGACCGAGACCAGGGCCTTGCGTTTATAGCCGAAGGAGTCAAAGCCCCCGGCGCGGATCAGGTTTTCGACGGCGCGGCGGTTAAAATCCTTGCCGTTCATCCGGCGGAGAAAGTCCTCAAAACTGCGGAAGGGACCGCTCACCCGACGCTCCGCCTCCAGCTGGGCGACGGCGCTGCGGCCAATGCCCTTGATGGCGGCGAGACCGAAGCGAATGTTCCCGCCGGATACGGAGAAGCCGGACTGGGATTCGTTCACATCGGGCGGCAGCAGGGAAAGACCGAGTTCGCGGCATTCGGCGGTATACTCGGAAATCTTCTGACCGTTGTCAAGAACAGAGGAGAGCAGCGCGGCCATATACTCGCCGGGATAGTGCTTCTTCATATACGCGGTGCGGTAGGCCACAATGGCATAGCACACGGCGTGGGCTTTGTTGAAGGCGTAGCTGGCAAAATCCAGAATCTCGTCATAGATGCTGTTTGCCACCGCCTCGGGGACCCCGTTTGCCACTGCGCCGGCAATGCCGCGCTTTGGATCACCGTGGACGAAGGCGACGCGCTCGGCATCGATGACGGCGTGCTTTTTCTTGCTCATGGCACGTCGGATCATATCGGCCTGACCGAGGGAGAAGCCCGCAAGCTGACGGAAAATTTCGATGACCTGTTCCTGGTAGACGATGCAGCCGTAGGTGACTTCAAGAATCGGACGGAGCAGAGGGTGCTTGTAGGTGACATGTTCGGGGTGCTGGGAGCATTCGATGAAGCGCGGGATGCTGTCCATGGGACCCGGACGGTAAAGGGCGACAATGGCGGTAATGTCCTCAATGCTCTTCGGACGCAGCTGGACACAGACGCCGGTCATGCCGGCGCTCTCCATCTGAAAGACACCCATGGTCTGCCCGGCGGAAAGCATCTCGAAAACCGTGGGGTCGTCCTCCGGCACGTCCTCTACCCGGAAGCCGGGTTCCTTCTGGCGGACCAGGCGGGCGGCGTCCTCCAGAACGGTGAGGTTTCGCAGACCGAGAAAGTCCATCTTCAGCAGACCCAGTTCCTCCAGGGTGGTCATCTGGTACTGGCATACCACGGACTCGTCGTTCTTCGCCAGGGGAACGTAGTCTTTTACGGGGCGCTCGGTAATCACGACACCGGCGGCGTGGGTCGAGGCGTGCCGGGGCATGCCTTCCAGCGCGCGGGCCACGTCGATAAGGGTACGGAGCTTCTCGTTTGAGTCGTAGAATTCTTTCAGGGGCCTGGAGAGCTTCAGCGCCTCATCCAGGGTCATGTTGAGGGCGGTGGGGACCTGTTTGGCGACGGCGTCGGTCTCGGCGTAGCTGATGTTCAGGACACGGCCCACATCGCGGATGGCCGCGCGGGCCGCCATGGTGCCGAAGGTGACGATCTGGGCGACATGGTCCTCGCCGTAGAAGCGGTTGACGTAGTCGATGACCTCGCCGCGGCGGTTGACACAGAAGTCGACGTCGATATCCGGCATGGAGACGCGCTCCGGATTCAGGAAGCGCTCAAAGAACAGAGAATACTTGATGGGGTCGACATCGGTGATGTAGAGACAGTAGGAGACCACGCTGCCGGCGGCGCTGCCGCGGCCGGGACCGACGGGGATGCCGTTGCGCTTGGCATAGCCGATGAAGTCCGAGACAATGAGAAAATAATCCACAAACCCCATCTTCTCGATGATGCCGAGCTCATAATCCAGCTGGGCGTGGACTTCCGGACGGTCGGGATAACGGACGGCAAAGCCGCGCTCACAGAGCTTGCGCAGGTAGGCGGCGCTGTCGGTCTCACCCTCCGGCAGGCGAAAGCGGGGCAGGTGGTAGTGGCCGAATTCGAAATCGTAATGGCAGCGGTCGGCAATGAGATTCGTATTGTCCGCGGCCTCGGCAAGACCGGGGAAAAGACTGCGCATCTCCGCTTCGCTCTTCAGGTAGAATTCCTGGGTCTCGAAGCGCATGCGGTTGGGCTCGTCGACGGTTTTTCCGGTCTGGATGCACATGAGCACGTCCTGGTAGTAGGCGTCGGACTTCTCAAGATAATGGGCGTCGTTGGTCATGACGAGAGGGATGCCGGTCTCCCGGCTGAGGGCGACGAGGCCTTCGGTGACGCGCTGTTCCTCGGGGATGCCGTGGTTCTGAATCTCGAGGAAGAAGTCCTCGCCGAAGAGCTCCCGCAGCTTTAAAGCGCGGTCTCTGGCCCGGGCGGTATTCCCGTTTAAAATGGCCTGGGGGATTTCCCCGGCGAGACAGCCGGAGAGACAGATGAGGCCCTCTGCATGGGCGCTGAGCAGTTCCCAGTCGATGCGCGGCTTTACATAGAAGCCCTCGGTGAAGCCGGCGCTGACCAGGGCGCAGAGGTTCCGGTAGCCGGTCTCATCCTTGCAGAGCAGGATCAGGTGGGAATAGTTGTTGTCAAGACCGTGCTCCTTCTGAAAGCGGGTGCGCGGCGCCACATAGACCTCACAGCCGATGATGGGGTGAATGCCCTCCTTCAGGCAGGCACGATAAAACGCCACGGCGCCGTACATGACGCCATGGTCGGTGATGGCTATGGAACTCTGACCGAGGGACTTGGCTTTCTGGGCAATGCGGTCGATGCGGCAGAAGCCGTCCAGCAGCGAGTATTCGGTATGCACATGAAGGTGGACAAAGCTCATGGCTGCTCCTCTCCGGCGAGAAGGATGATTTTGTTCAGACGGTGGGACAGACAGCTCTTGGTGACAGGGGGATTGGAGAGCAGGGCGAGATCGGCGAGGCTGGCCTCGGGGTTTGCCAGACGCAGAAGCGCCGCGTCGCGCAATGCCTCGGGCAGACCGTCCAGCCCGTCGCGCTTGATGAGGCGGCGAATGGCCTCGTTCTGGCGCATGGCGGCGGAGACCGTCTTGTCGGCGTTGGCAGAGTCGCAGTTGATCTGCCGGGTGACGGTGTTGCGCATCTCCTTGTCGACTTTGGCGGTCAGAATGTTCATGGCCGCCACATGGGCGCCGATGCGGGCGAGAAAGTCGGAAATCTGGTCCGCCTTTTTGAAGTAGAGCAGGGAATGCGCACCGCGCTCGGCCTCCTTCGGCTCCAGGTCCATCTCCAGCAGCATCGCGCGAAGCTCCCGGCTGACGCTGTGGTGACTGGTGGCGAGCTCGAGATGAAAACGCTTTTCGGGATCGGTCACGCTGCCTCCGGCCAGAAAGGCACCCTTGACAAAGGCTTCACTGCAGCCGGGATCTTCGAGAATGCCGAGATTGATGTGATGGGAGATGGGGCCGCCGGCGTCGCCGCCGAAGCTCTCGAGAATGTGGGTGATTTTTTCGGGATCGAGGATGCAGAAGCTGCGCTTGCCCAGGGCGTCCTCCGGAGGGAGCTGGTCAAAGCCGAAGGCAAAGGCTTTTTTGAACAGCCGCGGAAGGCGCTCGGCAAAGGGCGCGGAGGCGGTAATAATCCGAATCTCGGAGGTGCGGAAGGTGTTGCAGTAGAGCAGGACGCCGTAGCATTCGGCGAGTGCCAGACTGCGCTTGTCAAGGCGGCTGTCACAGAGCTCTGCCTTGGTTTCGGAGGAAAAGGACATGGCGGGCTCCTTACTTGTCGATATCCCGGTTGATGTTGACAGAGCTCACATTGTTGGCGACCAGGTGCTTGTGCAGCGCCGAAGCGAGCGCGACGCTGCGGTGACGGCCGCCGGTGCAGCCGATGGCAATGGTGAGGGTGAGCTTGCCCTCTTCAATATAGTAGGGGAGAAGGAAGGAGATCATGTCCTCAAGCTTCTCCAGAAAGCTTCGGGTCTGCGGGTGGGAAAAGACAAACTCCGCCACGGGACGGTCAAGACCGGAGAGCGGGCGAAGCTCGTCCACATAGAAGGGGTTGGGGAGAAAACGGGCGTCAAAAACCAGATCCGCATCCAGCGGGATCCCGTGCTTGAAGCCGAAGGACATCACGGTGACGTCAAGACCGCGTTTGCGGCCTTCTTCGGCGAAAAGAGAGAAGAGGCGGTTCTGCAAAACGCCGAGGGTCATGGAAGAGCTGTTTACCACATAGTCCGCGCTGCGCTTGATGGGCGCGAGGAGTTCTTCTTCCTTGTGGACCGCTTCTTCGGTGCTCATGCCCTTTTCCGCCAGGGGATGGGGACGGCGGGATTCCTTGTAGCGCCGGACGAGGGTCGGCACGTCCGCGTCCATGTAGAGGATGCGCACGTCGCAGTCCATTTTGCGCAGTTCCTCGATGGTGTTCGGCAGTTCGCCGAAGCCCTCCCGGTCCCGGATGTCGGTGACCAGGGCGACCTTCTCATATCGGCCGCGGGTGTCCAGACAGAGCTCGGCAAAGCGCGTCATCAGGGCGACGGGCAGATTGTCGACGCAGTAATAATCCAGATCCTCCAGTACGTCCGCGGCACGGGTCTTGCCCGCACCGGAGAGACCGGTGATGATAAGAAATTCCATCAGACGCTCCTATTCCCGGGCAGGCTCCGATCCGGCGGAAATGCGGTTGCGGGAGACCTGCGGTCCGTTGTCCTCCAGACGGTAGTCCGGGGGAAGAATCATGATTTCGGGTTCGAGAAAGACACCGCTTTGGCGATACACGGTGTTGCGCACATGCATCATCAGATCGTAGACATCGTGAGAAGTTGCGTCGCCGCGGTTGACAACAAATCCGGCATGCTTTTCCGAGACCTGAGCCCCGCCGACGGTATAGCCCTTCAGGCCGGCTTCCTCGATGAGGGCGGCGGCATAGTGGCCCTCCGGACGGCGGAAGGCACTGCCTGCGGAGGGGAGATCCAGCGGTTGCTTGGAGCGGCGCTTCTCGCCAAGTTCCTGCATGCGGGCCGAGATGGCCTGGGGATCGTCCTGGGCCAGGTGAAGCACGGCGCTGAGAACAATGCAGCCCGGGGTTTTCTGAAAATAGCTCTGGCGGTAGCCGAAGGCGCAGTCGGCGTTCGGCAGCTCGTAGAGACTCTGGTCGGGAATATAGAGGAAGACGACGCTCTCGACGACATCCTTGAGCTCACCGCCGTAGGCGCCGGCGTTCATGATGCAGCCGCCGCCCAGCGTTCCGGGGATGCCCCCGGCAAATTCGAGACCCGTCAGCCCGTTTTCCTGGGCGAAGGCGGCCAGACGCGCGAGAGACACACCCGCTTCAGCATAGACGGAGCCGTCCGGCAGCAGGAAGAGCTTCTGGAGCTTTTCTGTGCTGATGATAAACAGATCGTTCAGCCCCTCGTCGGGGAAAAGAATATTGGTTCCGTTGCCCAGAATGAACGGGGCGATGTGGTGCTGCTTGAGAATGTCACAGAGTTTTGTGAGGCTGGTAACGTCCGAAGGGGCGGCAAGCGCGCGGACCGGTCCGCCGATGCGGAAGGAGGAGTGGGCCTTCATAGGCTCGTTCTCCAGCAGTTTCATGCCCGGAAACTGTTCTTTGACAGCCAGGATGGCTTGTTCGAGGTTTTCCATTTACTCTCCTTAGAAGGCGTATTGAAATGCAGATCAGAATGCACCGTTGTCAATGGCAAAATCATGGGCGGCGGTCAGCATCTCCGCAGCGTTGTAGCCCATTTTTTTCTGGCGGTTGTTCATGGCGGCGAGCTCCAGAATGACAGCGAGATTTCGCCCGGGAGTGACAGGGATCGTGACCCGGGGAAGCTTGACCCCGAGAATCTCTTCCGTTTCGCTCTCGAGCCCGAGACGGTCATAGGCCTTTCCGTCTACCCAGTGCTCCATGCGTACCACGAGGTCAATGCCGGTGTGGGGGAGCACTGCGCCGACACCGTAAATATGCCGGACATTGATAACCCCGATGCCGCGCAGTTCCATATAGTAGCGGATGATCTCCGGTGCGGAGCCGATCAGCATGTTTTCGCCGATGAGCTTGATTTCCACCGCGTCGTCGGCAACCAGACGGTGGCCGCGCTTGATGAGCTCAAGGGCGGTCTCGCTCTTGCCGATGCCGCTGTCCCCCATAAGAAGGACGCCCTCGCCGTAGATGTCGACCAGAACACCGTGGGTTGTGAGTCGCGGGGCGAGATAGTCATGGAGCAGGAAGATCACTCTGGCCTGGAAATCGGAAGTGTCCGAAGGCGTGTAGAAAACATTGCGGTCATATTTTTCCGCCATCTCGAGGCATTCCGGGAAAGGTTCACACTTGTGGCAGATAACGAGCGCAGCGATATCGTAGGCCATGAAGCGGTCAAAGGCCACCAGCCGTTCCTCATGACTGAGGGTGTTGAGATAGGTCGATTCGACCATGCCGATCGCCTGCATGCGCTTGGGGTCAAAGTAGTCGTAGAATCCGGTCAGCTGCATCGCAGGCCGGTTGACATCGGCCATGGTCAGAACGGCGGTTTCGTAGTCTTTGGAGAGATGGAGCGGCTGAAGATTCATATCCTTTACAACGGTTTTCAGAGGGATGGTATACTTGCTCGGCATGAGAAAACCTCCTGTCTGCATGTCATGATTTTGTTATTTTCTCTATTATAGAATTCACCGGAGTATTTGGCAAGTAACACAAGCAAGGAGGTGCTTCAGCTATGGCAAAGTGCCAGTTCTGTGAAAAGGATGTGGCTTTCGGCATTCAGGTCAGCCACTCTCATAGACGCTCCAACCGTACTTGGAAGCCGAATGTGAAGCGCGTCAAGGCCATCGTAGACGGAACGCCCAAGCATGTTTACGTCTGCACTCGCTGCCTGCGCAGCGGAAAGGTCACCCGCGCTGTGTAATTGAACATTACCCGATGAAGCCTGTCGTAGTTGATCCGCGACGGGCTTTTTCGGTTTCTGAGGAAAACAGTATCCCCGCCCTTCGGGCGGGGATGAGAAAGCATCGCAGATCCGCGGCGGACTTTTCGTCATTATCTGATAAAAATGGAGGAGAAGACATGGAAGCGCTGGAGAAACGCATTCTGACAGAGGGAGAGATCCGCCCGGGCGGGATCCTGAAGGTGGACGGGTTCCTGAACCACCGGATCGACCCGCAGCTGAGCTATGACATGGCGGTGGAGCTGAAGCGGCTCTATGAGGGGACGGAGATCAACAAGGTTCTGACCATCGAGGCGTCGGGGATTGCCATGGCCTGCATGGTGGCCTATGTGTTCGACTGTCCGCTGGTATTTGCCAAGAAGAGCAAGTCGAAGAACATCTCCGATGATGTCTGGTCGGTGGAGGTCGAATCCTTCACGCACGGAAACACGAACACGGTGGTTGTATCCAAACAGTATCTGGGACCGGAGGACAAGGTCCTGATCATCGACGACTTCCTGGCTACGGGTGCGGCGCTCAAGGGGCTCAAGGCCCTGGTCGAACAGGCGGGCGGCACGGTGGCCGGCGCCGGGATCGCTATTGAAAAGGCTTTCCAAGGCGGCGGAGACGAGATGCGCCGGGAGGGCATGCGGGTGGAGTCCCTTGCGCGGATCGCCAGCATGACCGACGACAGCATCGAGTTCGTGCGATAATCCAAAAAGACAGAAACTTCCTGCCTCCCTTTCGGGACGGCAGGAAGTTTTTTCTCTTTTTGAATCTGTTTCGGATGCAGTCAGGCTTCCGGGGCGCCGGACGGATAGCGGGCGAGGATCTTCTCAAAAGAGTCATTGCTGAGAGCGTGCTCCATGGAGCATGCTTCCTTCTCTCGGATCAGTCCCAGCTCGGCGAGCTTGCCGAGCTCTACGCTGACCGAAGGCCTGGAAATCCCAAGCCAGGAGGCAATATCCGTCGAGCGACAGAAGCCTTTTTTCTGGCGGATAATCAGAATGGCTTCCAGGTAGTCGTCTCTGGATTCATTACGAAATGTTCTCTGACTCATAAGTCACATCCTTTTATCGTTCTTTTTTACTATTAACGGCTCAGCCGAGGCCGAGCAGAAGGCCGATCAGACGCACCAGCAGTGCGGCAAGCCAGGCAATGGCGCACTGCCAGAGGACAACGCCGACAGCCCAGCCGCGGCCAAGCTCCCGCCGGATGGCGGCGATGGCGGCGACGCAGGGCGTATAGAGCAGGCTAAAGACGAGCATGGACGCGGCAGCGAGGGGCGGCAGGACGGCGTTCACACCGGAGGCAAAGAGAACCTTCATGACGCTCACGACGCTCTCCTTGGCCATAAAGCCGCTGATGAGCGAGGTGCAGATCCGCCAGTCCCCCAGACCGATGGGACGCAGGAGCGGAGCAACCCATCCGGCCACCATAGCGAGGATACTCTGCTGGGAGTCCGCGACGAAATTGAAGTGGAGGTCAAAGCTCTTCAGGAACCAGACCACGATGGTGGCGATCAGAATCACGGAAAAGGCACGCTGCAGGAAATCCTTGGCCTTCTCCCAGAGCAGCTGGAGAACGTTGCGCGCACTGGGGAGACGGTAGTTCGGAAGCTCCATCACGAAGGGAACCGCTTCCCCGCGGAAAAGCGTGTTCTTAAAAAGCAGGGCAACCAGAATCCCGATCAGAATGCCGAGAAGATAGAGGCCGGTCATCACCTGCCAGCCGTAGGCCGGGAAGAAGGCGCTGACAAAAAAGGCATAGATCGGAAGCTTTGCGGTGCAGCTCATGAACGGGGTCAGCAGGATCGTCATTTTGCGGTCACGCTCGCTGGGGAGGGTGCGGGTGGACATGACCGCGGGAACCGTGCAGCCGAAGCCGATGAGCATCGGGACGATGCTGCGGCCGGAGAGGCCGATCCTGCGCAGAAGCTTGTCCATGAAGAAGGCGACGCGGGCGATGTAACCGCTGTCCTCCAGCAGCGAGAGGAAGAAGAAAAGCGTTACGATGATGGGCAGGAAGCTCAGCACACTTCCGACCCCTTCAAAGATGCCGCCGACGACCAGACCGCGCAGGGCGGGGTTGACATGCGCCGCGGCCAGCGCCGTGTCGGTCAAGTCTGTGAGCCAGCCGATTCCGGCGGCGAGGAGATCCTGCAGCCAGGCTCCGATTACGCCGAAGGTGAGGTAAAAGACCAGCGCCATGATGACAACGAAAAGGGGAATGGCGGTGTATTTGCCGGTGAGCAGGCGGTCAAGCCGCTGGCTGCGCAGATGTTCACGGCTTTCGCGGGGCTTGACAACACAAGCGGCGCAGACTTTGTTGATAAACGCAAAACGCATATCCGCCATGGCCGCACAGCGGTCAAGGCCGCGCTCGTTCTCCATCTGCAGGGCGATATGCTCCAGCATCTCGGACTCGTTTGCATCCAGATCCAGCTGTTCCAGGATCCGCCGGTCGCCCTCAATGAGCTTGCTGGCCGCAAAGCGGACCGGGATTCCGGCACGCTTGGCGTGGTCTTCAATCAGGTGAACGACCGCATGCAGACAGCGATGGACCGCGCCGCCCTGATCCTCGGGACCGCAGAAGTCCTGGCGCAGGGGCTTTTCCTGGTAGCGGGCGATATGGACCGCATGCCGGACGAGCTCGTCCACGCCCTGGTTTTTGGCGGCAGAGATCGGAACCACGGGGACCCCCAGCATGGCTTCCATCTCGTTGACCTTGACAACGCCGCCGTTGCCGGTGACTTCGTCCATCATGTTCAGGGCCACCACCATCGGCGTCTCCATTTCCAGAAGCTGCATGGTGAGGTAGAGGTTGCGCTCAATGTTCGTGGCGTCGACAATGTTGATGATTGCCCTGGGTTTTTCATTCAGAACAAAATCCCGGGAGACCAGCTCCTCGCTGGAATAGGGAGACATGGAATAGATCCCCGGAAGATCGGTGATCAGGGTGTTGGGCTGACCGCGGATGGCGCCGTCCTTGCGGTCCACCGTGACGCCGGGAAAGTTTCCGACATGCTGGTTGGCGCCGGTCAGCTGGTTGAACAGGGTTGTCTTCCCGCTGTTCTGGTTTCCGACCAGAGCAAAGGTGAGCAGCGTATCATCCGGGAGCGGGTCACCGGTTCCCTTGGGATGAAAGCGGCCCTCTTCGCCGAGTCCGGGGTGCTCGGATTCCCGGATCTGGGGCGGCCTGCTCTCCTGGGCGGGGAGTGCTTCAAGGGGCTCAACGTCAATCCGTGAGGCGTCATCCAGCCTCAGGGTCAGTTCGTATCCGTGGATGCGCAGCTCCATCGGGTCACCCATGGGCGCAAGCTTCACCACGGTCAGCGACGCACCGGGAATCACACCCATATCGAGAAAATGCTGCCGCAGGGCACCCTCTCCGCCAACCCGGGAGACACGGGCGCTCTCGCCCGGTTTCAGTTCGGCAATGGTCATAAAACAGGCCACCGTCCTTCCGTTAACCATTCATAACGACTGTTATTACGTGCATTATATGCGGAAGTACAGAAAAAGGCAAACACTTTCTGAAAAGAAATTCAGAAAGTGTCGAAAAGAGCAAGATGAAAAACAGACGGAGCTCAGCGCGTCCTGCCGCGCAGAAACGCAAGCGTCTGGGAGAGCGTGCTTTTCCGGTCAACGCCGGCAAGCTGCAGCCGGTGTGCGTAATGGAGGGCTTCGTGGAACGAGGTTCCGGGCCGGAACCCGGCGGAGATCAGATCGGCCCCTGTCACATAGGGGACCGCCGTACGGGCACGAAACACCGCCAGGTGTTCCCGCAGTGCAGCCTCCGTTGCGGCATAGGTCTCCGGGGGGACACAGCTGCCGAGGGCGTCGGCCTTTGCCAGCAGAAGAAGATCCTCGGGGGAAACAGCGCGGTCGAACATCCGGCAGAAGGATTTTTCCCCGGCCCCCTGGGCAGCCAGCATGTTCGGAAGCATGTGAAGTTCCACCATGTTCTTTACATAAGCTTTTCGCTTCTTCTCGCTGGAGATGCGGGAAAGAAAGGTTTCGGCAACCGCAACCCCGGCGGCGTCGTGCCCGAAGGCGTGGAGACGGCCGTCCGCTTCGATGCCGGTGGTATCGGGCTTCCCGAGATCGTGACAGAGGGCGGCCAGCATCAGACCGAGGGGGTCGGATGCCCGCTCGCGCAGGGCGGCGGCCTGATCCAGAACCAGCAGGGTGTGCGCCCAGACATCCCCCTCCGGGTGATACTTCGGCGGCTGCGGAACTGTAATCAGTTTTTTCAGTTCGGGAAACCAGAAGTCCAGCTGGTCCATCCGGCGAAGCTCCCGGAAGAACACAGAGGGCCGTTCGGCCTTCATTAAGGCTTTTTCCAGTTCCCCGAAGATCCGTTCCGGAGGGAGGGCGGAGAGATCCATCCGCCGGCAGACCTCGACGGTCTCCGGCGCAAGGCGAAAGTCAAAGCGCGCGGCAAACTGGGCACCCCGCAGGACCCGAAGGGGATCTTCGGCGAAGCGCCGGTCGTCCATGTGCCGGAGAACATGGGCATCGAGATCGGCCCGCCCGCCGAAATGGTCCACAATCTCACCGGTCAGGATGTCCTGCATCAGAGCATTCACGGTGAAATCCCGACGGATTGCCGCCTGATAGGTCCCGATGAAGGGGTCCAGAGTACAGAGAAAGTCCCGGTGACCGGCACCGACAGCCCGCTCGGAACGGGGCATGGCGATGTCCAGCCGACAGCGGCGGAGCCCGAAAATGCCGAAGCTTTCCCCGAAGGTCGTCATCTCCCCGAGGGAGGAGAGAATGCCGGTAAGCACCTGGGGGCTGATGCCGTGCACTTCAATGTCGATGTCCTTGTTTTCCCGACCGAGCAGCAGATCGCGCACGTACCCGCCGACAAAATAGGCCGTTCCGCCTTCCGCCCTGACCCGCAGGGCGATCTCCCGCGCCAGTTCAAGATCCGTCATTCTCTCCACCTCCCATCCGGAAGAATACGGAAATTCTATCACAGTTTTGCGCGGCGGGCAAGAGAGGGCGCGCAGGGACGGGCCCAGAAAGAAAAAAGAGGCACCGGCGCGGAGACGAAGACACGGAGAGGGACGGGAAGGACGAGATTCCGACCTTGCGGGAAAACAGGGCGTATGGTAAAATAATACCATTCAAATTCAGAAACAGAGAGGTTTTCCATATGGAAGAAAGAAAACTGAGAGAAATACAGGTCGGGAGCGAAGAGATCTTTGACGGTGTGATTCTGCATGTCATGCGGGATCAGGTGCAGCTTCCGAACGGACACCGGAGCATCCGCGAGGTCATCCGGCACGTCGGCGCGGTGTGCGTGGTTCCGGTAACGGCGGACGGAAAGGTGGTTGTGGAGCGGCAGTACCGTTATCCCATCGATCAGGTCATCACCGAAATTCCGGCCGGAAAGCTCGACAGCAAAGAAGAGGACCGCCTTCACGCGGCAAAGCGCGAGCTGATGGAGGAGACCGGAATCACAGGGGATACCTGGACGGATATGGGACTCTACTACGGCGCCCCGGCCTACTCGGACGAGAAAATCACCATGTATCTGGTACAGGATCTGCACATGGGCCAGCAGCATCTTGACGAGGATGAGTTCCTGAACGTGGAGTTTGTCCCCATGGAAGAGCTGGTGGAAGAGATCCTCTCCGGAAAAATCACCGACGGGAAGACCCAGGCGGCGATCCTGAAAGCTTCCATGCTGATGAAGAGACAGAACAGAGCGGAATGAGAGACACGGCGGATATGGAAAAACTCAACGTTTGTCTCATCAACGATTCCTTCCCGCCGGCCATCGACGGGGTTGCCAACGCGGTGACCAACTACGCCCGGATCATTGCGAGGGACTACGGCTCGCCCACGGTGGTGACGCCCTATTACCCGAACGCGGACGACTCGGTCTACCCCTTCCCGGTGGTGCGCTATCCGAGTGTGGACATGACCAAACTGGTGGGCTACCGGGCCGGACTTCCGTTTTCGCCGGAGATCACCACAAAGCTGGAAAAGGCGCACTTCGACATCATCCACAGCCACTGCCCGATTACCTCCACCATGCTGGCACGCTCGGTGCGGGCCCGGCTGGACGTGCCGCTGGTGTTCACCTATCACACTAAGTTCGACATCGACATCGCCAACGCGATCCGCTCCAAACGGCTTCAGGAGGAGGCCGCGAAGATCCTGGTGGAGAACATTTCGGCCTGCGACGAGGTCTGGACCGTCTCCAACGGCGCGGGAGAGAACCTGAGAAAGCTCGGCTACCGGGGCGATTACATCGTCATGCCCAACGGGGTCGACTTCCCGCGGGGAAGGGTATCGGAGACCCTGGTTGATGAAGTGACAAAAGGCTATGACCTGCCCCCTCATGTGCCGGTCTTCCTGTTCGTCGGGCGGATGATGTGGTACAAGGGCATCCGCATCAGCCTGGACGCGCTGAAAATACTGTCGAACAGGGGATTCGACTTCCGGATGGTGTTTATCGGCGGCGGGAGCGACAAGAAGGAGATTATCGCATACACGAAAAAGCTCGGACTCGCCGGGAAGGTGTTTTTTGCCGATCCGATCCATGATCGGACGCGAATCCGGGCCTGGTACTGCAGGGCGGATCTCTTCCTGTTTCCGTCCACCTTCGATACCAACGGCCTGGTGGTGCGGGAGGCGGCCGCCTGCGGACTCGGCAGCGTTCTTGTCGCGGGCAGCTGTGCCGCGGAAGATACGACCGACGCGGTGAACAGCATCCAGATCGATGAGAATGCAGACGCCATGGCGGCCGGACTGGAGAAAGCCTGCCGAAGCCCCGGAAAAATGAAGGAAATCGGCGAGGGAGCGCAGCGGGACATCTATATCTCCTGGGACACCGCC
This sequence comes from Oscillospiraceae bacterium, assembly GCA_902789835.1. The sequence continues at coordinate 31,773 of CADAPN010000004.1, read as the reverse complement.
GTCAAGGGGGCGGTAGAGCGCTACGGCACGGTGATTGAGAACTACAAGGCGGGACGTTATCCCAAACATGAAAAACCGCAGGATGAAATCTTCCACGGGATCGGGGAGCTGATGAACCTGATCGGCACCAGCGAGCTGCGGCGGAAGGAAATCCGCGACAACCTGGCCGGGATTCTGGAGGGCGGACGCCCGAAGACGGAATGGCTGCACCCGTTTGACTCCAGCGTGACGGACGCGGTATTCCGGCCGATGAAGCAGGGGATGAGCGACTGGATGAAAGAGATGGGAAGCGGCCTCAACGACTGGTATACCGGCATGGAAAGCGAGACCAGACGGCGGAGCGAAGAACTGAAGACGACGATACAGGACGGACTGGAAGAGTACTACGATATCTTCCTCTGATGAAGGTGGCCGGATGAAAGGATGGAAAGGCGCCGCGGCCCTGCTGGTGCTGATCCTGGCGCTGGGCGGCATTCTTCTGTCGCGGACGGGCAGGCTTCCGGGAGCACAGCGGGAGGACAGCACCGCGGCGGAAAAACAGAGTCAAGACAGCGGGGCGCTGCGGGAGAGCGAAGAATCCGAAGGTGAAAACACAGCCGGAAACCCGGAAGCAGAGGCCGCGCCTCCTTCGGCAAGCCCCGAACCGACGCCGATCCCGACGCCGACCCCAAAACCGCTGCGGCCGATCAGGCTGACGGAAACGGATCTGCCGGAGGAGCTTCTGCGCCCGGCGGAGCATCGGGGAACGGTACGGGAGGAGGATTATCCCACGAGGGACATGGTGTCGGATGTACCGGACCGGATCAACAAGGACGTGACGGTGTATCTTCCCTACGGCTATGACCCGGAGGAACAGTATGACGTGCTGATCCTGCTGCACTGTGCCTGGGCGGATCACCGCTTCTGGCTGGGGCAGGAGCGAAACTACGGAAGCGAAGAGGCGCCGGTCCCGGTCTCCGTGCCGAACCTGCTGGACCGGATGATCGAAGAAGGGTACTGCAGGCCGCTGATCGTGGTGAGCCCCTGTATCTATCTCTATGACCGCCAGCCGAGCAATGCCGGAAACGGATACGACTATGAGCAGTTCGAACAGGAGATCGGGACCGACTTTCTCCCGTGGATTGCGGAAAACTATGGGACCTATGCCGCGGACGGAAGCCCGGAAGCCCTGCGGGCGGCAAGAGAGCACTTCGGCGTGCTCGGAGCAAGCTTCGGGGCCTATGCGGAATATTTCTGCGTAATCGGCGAAAATTTTGATCTGCTGGCCTGGTACTGCTTCTGCGGCGGAGGAGAGATCGAGCCGTGGCATCTGGCGGAGCGCTGGACGGAAAACGGGACAGCGGAGCTGCCGCTGCGGATGCTCTATATCTGTGAGGGAGAATTTGACGACCGCTACGGCCCGGAGATCTCGTACCACAATCTCATGACCTTCGGAGGCCCTTTCAACGAAGAGAATGTGAAGTTCACCCTGGTGCAGGGCTGGGGACATGAGGACCACAGTTACCTTGTGGGCCTGTACAACAGCCTGCAGATGTTCTTCCGGGAGACCGGATCGGAAGAATCGGGGCAGGGGCAGAGCACTGAATTCCATCACACGGCTGTGCCGCCGGCATAGCCGTGTTTTCAGAAAACGGGAAACCCGGCTGCGGACAGATCCGCAAAAATAGACAAGAAGAGGCAGGATTGACGGTTTTCTTTTCCCTCCGGCCCGTCGTATAATGGAAGCAGTATGGGACGGGAGGAAGTAACAATGCAGTACGGACATTTTGACAACGAGAAACGAGAATACGTGATTGACCGGATCGACGTTCCCGTGTCCTGGACCAATTATATCGGGACAGGGGACATGATGGGCGTCTTCAATCATACGGCCGGAGGCTATCTGATCTGCGGGAGTTCGGAATACCACAGGGTCACGCGCTTTCGCCCAAACGGCGTTCCCATGGACGGCCCCGGGCACTATATCTATCTCCGGGACAACGAAAGCGGGGACTTCTGGTCGGTCTCCTGGCAGCCGGTGGGCAAGCCGAAGGAGCATTTTTCGTGCCGGCATGGCCTGGGTTATGTGAAATACCGGAGCGACTACGGCGGGATCAGCGCCGAGCAGACGCTGTTTGTCGCGATGGACGAGCCGGTGGAGATCTGGGATCTCCGGCTGCGCAACGACAGCGGGCGGACGAGAAACCTGTCGGTGTTTCCGTATGCGGAGTTCAGCTTCCACCAGGTCGATATGGACAACCGCAATTTCCAGATGAGCCTCTACGCGGCGGGCAGCCGCTTTGAAAACGGCGTCATCGAGTATGAGCTGCACTATGAAGAAGACAGCTTTCAGTTCTTTGCGTCGGACAGTGCGCCGGAAGCGTTTGACTGTCTGCGGGACAGCTTTATCGGCCCGTACAGAACCGAGCGAAACCCTCTGGCCGTGGAGACGGGAGAGATGAGCGGAAGCTACGAAAAGGGCGGAAATCACTGTGCCGCACTGAAGCGAAGCCTTACGCTTGGCCCCGGGGAGGAAGCGAGACTGCTGTTCTTCCTCGGCGAGGGGAACGCGGCGGCAGGCATGCGTGCCAAAGACACGTACAGCCCGGCGAGAGCGGATGAAGAGTTCCGGCGGCTTGCGGCATTTTGGGACGAGAAGCTCCGCTGTCTTCAGGTGCAGACACCCAACGAAGGCATGAACACCGAGCTGAACCTCTGGAACCTGTATCAGAGTGAGATCAACGTCATGTTCTCCCGCTTTACCTCATTCATTGAAGTCGGCGGCCGTGTCGGTCTCGGCTATCGGGACACCGCGCAGGATGCCATGACGATCCCGCACTCCAATCCCGTAAAATGCCGGGAGCGTCTGGTCCAGCTGCTGCGTGCGCTGACCCGGGAAGGCTATGGCCTGCATCTGTTTGAGCCGAGATGGTTTGAGCCGGAGGGAAACAAACAGTCCTTCAAGTCTCCGACGGTTGTTCCGACTCCCCCCCGAAGCCAGATCGTCCACGGCATCCGGGACGCCTGCGCCGACGACGCGCTTTGGCTGGTGAGCGCAGTGGTACAGTACATCCGTGAGACCGGTGAAGACGGATTCGTCGATGAAATGCTCGGCTATGCCGACGAGGGCGAGGGAAGCGTCTATGAGCACCTGAAGCGCATTCTCGACTTCTCCGCACGGCAGGTCGGACAGAACGGAATCTGCAAAGGCCTTCGGGCCGACTGGAACGACTGCCTGAACCTGGGCGGCGGAGAGAGCGCGATGGTGAGTTTCCTGCACTTATGGGCGCTGGAGAACTTCCGGGCGCTGGCGGAGCACCTTGGCAGAGGAGAAGACGCGGCCCGTTACCGGACGCTCGCAGAGCAGGTCCGGAAACGCTGCCGGGAGGTCCTGTGGGATGGAAAGTGGTTTCTGCGCGGCATCACGGCAGACAACCGGAAGATCGGAACCAAGACCGACAAGGAAGGGAAAGTCCATATGGAGTCGAACACCTGGGCCGTCATCTCGGGCGCCGCCACGCAGGAGCAGGGAGTCCGGGCAATGGACAGCGTGGACGAGTATCTCTTCACGGACTACGGCCTGATGCTGAACGCCCCATGCTACACGAAGCCCGACGACGGGATCGGCTTTGTCACGAGAGTCTATCCCGGCCTCAAGGAAAACGGCGCGATCTTCAGCCATCCGAATCCCTGGGCCTGGGTTGCCGAGGCAAAGCTGGGCAGGGGATCAAGGGCGATGAAGTTTTATAACGCCCTCTGCCCGGCCCTGCAGAACGACCGGATCGAGATCCGGCAGGCCGAGCCCTACAGCTACTGTCAGTTTGTCGTCGGGCGGGATCACAGCGCGTTCGGGCGGGCGCGGCATCCCTTTATGACGGGATCGGCCGGGTGGTCGTATTTCGCCGCAACGCAGTACCTCCTCGGAATCCGGCCGGATTTTGACGGGATCGTGGTGGATCCATGCATTCCGCGTGAATGGAAGGAATTTACGGTGGTGCGCCGGTGGCGCGGCAGCACCTATGAGATTCATGTGAGCAATCCGGACGGCGTGGAGAAAGGCGTCAGGAGCATAACCGCGGACGGTGTCCGGGTTGAAAGACTGCCGATCCTGCCGGCCGGGAGTGAATGCCGGGCAGAAGTGGTGCTCGGTGCGGAAGAGAGAGGAGCAGACAGATGATTCATTTCGGAACAGGCGGCTGGAGAGCGGTGATTGCAGACGGATTCACCAAGGCAAATCTCCGTCTGCTGACGGCGGGACTCTGCAGCCTGATGACAAAAGAAGGCCATGCGGGAAAAGAGCTCTGTGTCGGCTATGACCGGCGCTTTCTTGCAAAGGAATCGGCCCACTGGATCGCGGAAGTCCTGGCGGGTTACGGCTTCCGGACGCTGATGGTAAACCGCTCATCCCCCACGCCGCTGGTCATGTATGTGGTCAAGACACAGGGCATGCCTTACGGCATGATGGTGACGGCCAGCCATAACCCCGCAATCTACAACGGAGTCAAGGTTTTCACCGCAGGCGGCCGGGACGCGGACCGCAGCGTGACAGACCGAATCGAGGCGGAGATCGCGCAGATCGACGAGACTCAAATCCGAAGCATGGATTATGACGAGGCACTTCGGCAGGGCCTTGTCCGGGAGGACAATCCTTCCAATGACTATATTGACAGCATCCTCGCCCTGATCGACACCGACGCCATCAAGAGAGCCCGGCTCAAGATCGCGCTTGATCCCATGTACGGTGTGAGTCAGACCAGTCTGCGAACCATCCTGATGACCTGCCGCTGCGATCTGGAGGTCATCCACGACCGCCATGACACGCTCTTCGGCGGAAAACTCCCCGCACCCAACGCCAGGACCCTTACAACACTCAGCAACTATGTCGTCGACCGATGCTGCAACCTGGGCATCGCCACGGACGGCGATGCGGACCGCCTGGGCGTTATCGATGAGAACGGAAACTTTGTCCACCCGAACACACTGCTGGTGCTGCTGTATTACTATCTGGTGAAGTACCGGGGCTGGCAGGGGCCCTGCGTGCGCAACAACTCCACCACCCATCTTCTGGACCGCGTGGCGGAAAAATTCGGCCAGGCCTGCTACGAAGTGCCGGTGGGCTTCAAGTGGATTTCGGCCAAAATGGCGGAAACCGACGCCGTCATCGGCGGAGAGAGCTCCGGCGGCCTCGCAGTGCGCGGACACATCTCCGGCAAGGACGGAATCTATGCCGCGTCCCTGCTGGTGGAAATGCTGGCCGTGACAGAAAAATCCATCTCCGAGATCTATCGGGAGATCACCGACGCGGTGGGAACGCTGGTCTACCGGGAGGCGGATTTCCGGATGACCCCGGCGCGCAAGAGCGAACTGCAGGAGCTGCTGTTTGAGAAAAATCTTCTCCCGCCGCTGGAGCACGTCTGCCGCATCAACCGCGAAGATGGCGTGAAGCTGTATTTTGAAGACGGAAGCTGGGTAATCTGCCGCTTCTCGGGCACGGAGCCGCTGCTGCGTATGGCGGCGGAAGGGAGAGAAGCGGAACAGGCAGACGCTTATATCGCCGCCTGGCAGACCCTTCTTGATCTATAAAGGCTGTAAAGCTTAGCCGGCGGAGGGAGCTTTCTCTCCGCCGCCTTCCATACAGGGGGATGACGGCATGGAGAAACAAGTGAAAAAGCAGCCCGGCTCTCTGCGTACAAAGCTTCTGAGAATCATCCTGCTGTGCTGGGTGCTGCCCATCGCGATCATTCTGACGGTGGCCGGCATCCTGCTGCGGTCCAACTATGAGCGGAATCTCCGGAGTCAGCTGGAGACGGACGCAAATTACGTGCTCCGTCAGGAGGAGGTGCTTCTCGAGGCTGTCTTCGAGAGCTCCAAAGCGGTGAGCTACGATGGAGCGGTACGCAGCGCCTATCGGGATTATCTGCAAAGCGGAGACCGTACGGCTCTGTACCGCGGGGTGTCGGAGTATCTGTCACAGGCCTTCGCACGTGACGACCGGTTCCAGGCCGTGTTCGTGAGTTTCTGGGAGGACCTGAAGATTTATCCCTATATCATGAGCAGCGGCATCCGCGGCTACAGCATTCCGCGAAACTATCACCGCAGTGTGGAGCCGCTGCTGCTGGAGCAGATGGCGGAAGCGGACACGGCGATCCGGGTCCTGGTGTATGACAACGAACTCTACATTGCGCGCAATCTCCTGGACAGCAGCTTCCGGCCCTATGCCACGGTGGTGATGCTTTGTGACAAGAGCGGCCTGCTGAGCAGTTTTGACAGCATCCGGGGGGCAGCCGGAGTAAGGCTTCTGCTGGATGAGCTGCAGCTGGATGAGACCGGAACGCTCCGACAGGCGGAGACGACGGAAGTTTCGGCAGGAGAGCTGCTGTGCTATGACGGAGATCTGGACGGGCATCGCCTGCAGCTGCAGGTTAAGACAGTGCCTTTCGATATTCTCGCGGACATCCCGGAGCTGCGGATCACGGTGGCGGGCGTGGTGCTGCTGGTCCTGCCGCTGCTGCTGGTGATGATTCTGCTGTTTCGCAGGCAGGTGACCAGACCGGTGGAGACGCTGCTGGATGCGACAGACCGCCTGCAGGGCGGAGAGCGGGGATACCAGATCAGCGACGAAGCGAAAAACAAGGAATTTGAACGGATCTACCGCCACTTCAACGCCATGTCCAGCGAACTGCAGAACCAGTTTGAGCGTTCCTATCAGGAGCAGCAGGCCCTGCAGCAGGCACGGGTCAAGGCCCTGCAGTCGCAGATCAATCCACATTTCCTCAACAATACCCTCGAGGTGATCAACTGGGAAGCACGGCTGGCGGGCGATGAGCGGGTCAGCACGATGATTGAGGCGCTGTCCGTGATGCTGAACGCGGCACTCGGCCGCGACGGACGAAGCCGCATCCCCCTGAAAGAGGAGCTGAGCTATGTCGACGCGTATCTCTATATCATCTCCCAGCGCCTGGGCGAACGCCTGACAATCAGCCGGGAGATCGACGAAGAACTGCTGGAGCTGCCGGTGCCGCGTCTGATTCTGCAGCCGCTGGTTGAAAACGCGGTAGAACACGATCTGGCGCAGCGCCGCGGGGGCGCGCTTTGCGTCCGGGTATACCGGAACGGGGACGACATGGTGCTGGAGAGCGAACACGATGGCAGCCTGAGCGTGGAAGACCTGGAAAGCATCCGTGAAATGCTTGCCTCTGCGGTGGTGGACACGGAGATCTCCGGCCAGGTCGGCCTGAGAAACGTCAGACAGCGACTGGAGCTGCTCTACGGAGCGGAGGGACAGCTGACCATTGAACAGTGCGGACCGGAGCGCATCCTGGCGCGGGTCTGTTTTCCGATCGAAGACTGACGGTTCCTGGCCAATTTCACAAAAACAGACAAGAAACGGCAAGGGCAGTTCTCACACATCCGAAGCGAGGTATGGTAACATATGGACACTGACAGCAAGGCATGTCACAAAAATCTGTAAACAGGGAGTGCACAAACATGAAAAAATCGCTTGCTATGCTTCTGGTGCTGGTTCTCATGCTGAGTCTTGTGTCTGTGGCCGCATTTGCAGACAAGGCAGTCACACTGAACGTGGTTACCTCCTACGGCGGTGATGACGGCAACCGCAAGAACTTTGAAAACGCAGTCAAGGCTTATGAAGAGTCCACCGGCAATAAAGTCAACGACGGTTCCGCCACTTCCAACGAGGAGTGGAAGGCAAAGGTCCTGACCGACTTCGAGACCGGTTCCGAACCCGATGTCCTCTTCTTCTTCACCAACGCGGACGCCGAACCCTTTATCAGCGCAGGAAAAGTCGTCTCGATCGAAGAGATCCGTGCCGAATATCCCGATTACGCCGGCAACATGAAAGACAGCATGATGGCGGTCGCCGCGGACGGAAAACAGTATGCGGTGCCCTCCTCCGGGTACTGGGAGAACATGTTTGTCAATAAAAAGGTCCTGGAGGACTGCGGCGTTGCGGTACCCGGCCCGGACTACACCTGGGAACAGTTCCTCGCAGACTGCGAGACCATCAAGGAAGCCGGCTATACCCCGATCGCCTGCTCGCTGGTGGAAGTTCCGCACTACTGGTTTGAGTTCACGGTCATGAACAACGGAACGGTGGAAAACCATCTGGATGTCCCCGCGGCAGCGGATGACGCGGCAGCCGCAAAGTGGGCCGCCGGTCTGAATGATATCAAGGCCCTTTACGAGGCAGGCTACTTCCCCGCAAATACCCTGACGGCTTCCGACGCGGAGACGGTGGAGCTCTTTAATTCCGGCGAGGCCGCCTTCCTCATCGACGGAAGCTGGAAGGTCGGATACTTCACCGAGAATGCGGAAGACCTGAATGACTTTGCCATCGCCTATGTCCCCGGCAAGGGAGAGCGCAGCGCCTCCGAAGCCATCGGCGGCATCTCCATGGGCTACTTTATCACCACAAAGGCCTGGAACGATCCTGACAAGCGCGAAGCCGCAGTTGAGTTCGTGAGCCAGCTCACTTCCGACGAGGTCCTGAGCACCTTCGTCACCACCGAGGTTACCGCCCTGGTAAACGGTGCCAAACCCGAGGGCCTGAACCCCCTGCAGCAGTCTGCAGCTGACGCCAATGCCAACATCACCGCCATCGCCGGTGCGGTACAGGACAGCCTGACGGCAGAAGCCCGCGGCGATCTGTTCGGCAATGTACAGAACGTAGTCACCGGCAAGATGAGTGCCGAGGACGCTGTGGCCTCCGCGATTGCCCTCAACTGAAAAATCCGACAGAGAAATTTACGCAACCGATGCAAGGCTGCTGCGCATGCAGCAGCCTTTTGCTTATCAAAACCCTGTTTTTTGAGGCGGTGAAGGTATGAGCTCCATGATCTATAAGAAGAAGAGTCCGCTGATCCTGTTCCTGGTTCCGGCCTTTCTCTTCCTGCTGGTCTATCTGTATTACCCCTTCTTTCAGAACATCATCAATACCTTCATGAAGATCGGGGGACTTGGCCGTGCGGCAGAGGGACTGAACGAACCCTGGTATGAGAACTATCAGCGGCTCCGGACAGATCCGTATATGCGGACCGCATTGAAGAACACGCTGCTCCTGACGGTATGCACCGTTGTCTTTCAGGTCGGAATCGCGCTGATCCTGGCGCTGCTGGTGGATACCATCCGGGTGGGGGCGCAGTTTTTCCGGACGGTGTATTTTTTTCCGATTGTCATCTCGGCGACGGCGCTGGGGTTAATGTTCAATCTGATCTTCCTGTACAAGGGCGGAATGGTGAACCAGCTGCTGCTGAGTATGGGGAAACTGCCCACCGAGGTCAAGGCCAGCGGAAAGGTCCTGGTCCAGTGGCTGGACTGGAAGGACCAGTCGCACTTTCTTTTCACAATGCTGATGCCGGTCATGTGGCAGTACGTTGGCTTCTATTTTGTCATCCTGATCACGGGACTGAACAACATCTCGCCGGACCTCTATGAGGCGGCGGCGCTGGACGGTGCGGACGGATGGAAACGGACGCGTTATATCACACTGCCGCTGCTTCGGAATGTTCTTTGCACCTGCCTGGTTCTGGCCATTACCGGCGCGCTGAAGGTCTTTGACCTGCCGTGGGTCATGTTCGGCGCAGGAATGCCGGAGAACATGAGCTGGCTTACGGGAACCTACATGTATGACCAGACCTTCAACAAAATGAATGTGGACTACGGCTCAACCATCGCGGTGCTGATTGTGGTGCTGGGCGTGATCCTCTCGAATGTCGCCAACCGGATCTTCCGTCCGTCGGAAGATCTCTGAGGAAGGAGGAAACGAAGCGCTGTGGATACCGGAAGAAAACCCGGCCCGAAAATTCTGACCTATGTACTTCTCGGCTTCTGGGCCATCACAACGATCTATCCCTTTGTCTGGGTTCTTCTCAACTCCTTCCGCAAGAAAGGCCTGATCATCTCCGACTCCTTTTCGCTGCCGCTGGGCGAGGCCTTTACCTGGGACAACTATCTCACGGCCTGGGAGCGCTCGGACTTCAAGAACGCCTATCTCAACAGCTTCCTCATCTCAGGGACCGTGACCGTGGCAGTGGTGATCCTCGCGGGACTTGCCGCCTACGGTCTGGTGCGCTATCGCTTTCCGGGCAGGGGCCTGCTCTACAGCCTTATCATGGCGGGCATGATGTTCCCGGTCTTTTCGACGATCATCCCGGTCTTCCGCATGGAAGCGGTGATGGGCCTCGCCGGCACCGGAAACCGCTGGCTGAGCCTGCTGGCGGTGATTCTGCCGCAGATCGCGGGGAACCTTTGCTTTGCCATCATCATCCTGATGGGCTTTATCCAGTCGGTGCCGATCGAACTGGAGGAGAGCGCGTATCTGGACGGCTGCAATGTGTTTCAGATCTATTTTCACATCATCATTCCGGCTGCAAAGTCTTCCTTTGCGACCGTGGCGATTTTTGCCTTTCTCTGGAGCTACAACGACCTGTTCACCCAGTCCTTCTTCCTGCGTTATCCCCAGGAGCGAGCCATCACGGGGCTGCTGAATGAAATCAGTTCCCAGGCCGGGGTGAACTACGGCCTGATGGCGGCGTCGGTCGTGCTTGTGGTGATCCCGGTCCTCATCGTCTACATCTGCCTGCAGAAGCATATCATAAAGGGCTTGACGGCGGGTGCGGTCAAAGGCTAAAATCAGCGTATCAGATGAAACGGGGGAGAGATCATGTACCGTGTTGTTCTGATCGACGATGAGAGACTGATCGTGGAGGGCCTGAGCCGGGTGGTGAAATGGGCGGATTACGGCTGTGAGGTTGCGGCGACGGCAGAGGACGCCGTTACCGGAGCCGAAATCATCCGGAAGATACAGCCGGACATCCTGTTCACGGATATCCGCATGCCCGGCCAGGACGGCCTCACCATGCTGGCCGGGCTTCGGTCGGAGTTTCCGGACATGCAGGTGACGGTCCTGACCGGATACCGGGACTTCAGCTATGCGCAGGAGGCGATCCGGCTGGGCGTGACCCGCTTTCTGCTGAAGCCATCCAAGATGGATGAGATCAACGAGGCGCTGCAGACCATGACAGAGCGCCTGAAGAAAGAACGGCCCGATACCGAGGAAGAGAGCGCGGAGAACAGCCGGGCCGGAAGCTTTCTGGTCAAGCAGGCGGTGGCCTACATGGAGACGCATTATGCCGAGAAGCTCACCCTGCAGGAGGTGGCGGACGCATGCTATGTGTCCCAGTGGCACCTGTCAAAGCTGCTGAACCGGTTTACGGAGCAGAGCTTTTATGATATCCTGAACAGCCAGCGTGTGGAAGCGGCCAAAAAGCTTCTGGCGGATCCAAGGCTACGCATCGGAGACATCGGAGAAATGGTCGGCTACGCCGACCCGGCGCATTTTGCCCGGATTTTTAAGAAAACCACGGGCATGAGCGCCAATGAGTACCGCAACAGTCTGTAAAACACGGACCGTGACAGAACTGGAAAAACAACGAAAAAGAACCCGTCCGGCGGCAGATTTTCAGGGATTTGTCCGTCGGACGGTTTTTTGTCTTCCTATTCAGGAAAATTCGGGGTATAATGGAAGAACCGGGAGCGCCGGATCCGGTGCGGGAAAGCGCCCCGGAACCGCTTCGGGCGAGACAGCATACCAAAGGGGAGGAGAGCGTATGATCCGATATTTCTTCATCTATCTCGGGATCATCAATCTCATTGCCTTCGGCCTGTTTGCCGCAGATAAAAAACGGGCCGTGTACAACGGCGAAATCGAAAAGGCGAAACGCAGACGGAAGCCGGAACCGGTCCGAAGCATGAAGCGCCGGATCCCGGAGAAAACGCTGTTTGTTGCGGCGGCCATCGGGGGAAGCATCGGTGCGATGGCGGGAATGTGGCTTCTCCGGCACAAGACCAGACACTGGTATTTTGTCTACGGGATGCCCGCGATTCTGCTGCTGCAGCTGCTGATCGCGTGGATTGCGGTCAGGGGAATCTGATTTTATACAGCCCGCAAGAACTGTCAGTTGAGATTTGATGCCGAATATGCTATAAAAAACACAGAGGTCAAAACGACAAAGATCAGCCTATGAATTCAGGAGGAGTTTACACAACATGAGTACGAATATCATCTACTGTTATTCCGGGACCGGCAACTGTCTTGACATGGCAAAGAACATCGCAAAAGAGCTCGGAGATACCGACATCGTGATGATGCGCTCGTTCCCGGCCGTGACGGAGACAAAGGGCGCCAAAAGAGTCGGATTTGTCTTCCCGTGCTTCGGCGGCGGCGCGCCGACAGATGTCCTGGAATATGCAAAGTATATCCACATCGCGCCGGAAGCCTATGTCTTCGCGGTGAGCCAGTCCGCCAGCTATGCCGGAACGGGCCTTGCCGAACTGAACAAGATCCATCCGCTGGATTACTGGAGAACGGTTACCCATCAGTGCTCCTGCATCTGGCTCTTCCCGCATACCCTGATGATGCCGCCGATGACGCCGAAGCAGGCCCAGAAGCGCAGCGAGAAGCTGGCCAAGGAAATCGGCCTCGATGTTCTTACCATGGCCAAAACGGAGAAGAATCCGCCCAGAAATGTCCTGAACGCGGCGGAAAATGCCGGCTGGCCCATGATTTCAAAGAAGAAGGCCGAAGGCTTCCGTGTAAGCGATGCCTGCATTGGCTGCGGCCAGTGCGTAAAACTGTGTCCCAGAGGGAACATCCGTCTGGAGAACGGCCGGGCGGTGATCGGAACCAACTGTGCACAGTGCCTGGGCTGCCTGCAGTTCTGTCCCACAAGTGCGATCTCGCTGGGCAGCGTTACGGACAAGCGGGAGCACTATCACAACCCGAACGTCAAGGCCGCCGACCTGATGGAGAAGGTCATCCACATCGACTGAGCATGCATTATGTGTACCTGGTCCGCTGCGCAGACAGCACACTCTACTGCGGCTGGACGACAGACCTGGAGAAGAGACTGCGTGCGCACAACAGCGGGCAGGGGGCAAAATATACCCGAAGCCGCAGACCGGTGAAGCTGGTCTATGCAGAAGAATTTGCGGAGAAGCGGAAGGCGCTGAGCCGTGAGTGGCACCTGAAACGCCTGAGCCGGGCGGAGAAGCTTCGGCTGATCGAAGAAGGCAGACGGAAAAGAAATGGGGATGGGGTGTGAGCGCTTCCGGAAAAAGAACGGCATGGCCGGATTGGGTAAAAGGAATCGGTATCCTCTCCATCGTCATGGCCCATGTGACACAGTATTTCCCGGGCGGGGCATCCTGTCTGAACAAGATCCTGTGCAGTTACCACGTTCCCATTTTCTTCGTCTGGGGAGGGGTAAGCGCGGCTTTGTGGCCGGGGCAGTACGAGGTTGAAAGGCGTGATTTTTACCTCAAGCGGGTAAGGAGATTCCTGATCCCCTATGTGCTGTTTTCCCTGTTCAATTCCGCGCTGAAACTCGGCGTGCTGTTCCTGACTCACCGGCTGACGGGGCCTGCCCTCCGGGAGGAGCTGAAAGCCCTTCTCATCACGGGAAACGGGACGGTCTGGTTTCTGGTTACGCTTTTTGTGATCGAAATTATTTTCTATGAGACGAAGGACAGGAAAGCGGTGAGATATGCAGCAGCGGCAGCGGGACTGGTGCTTCCGTTCCTGCTGCAGAATCATATGACAATGCTGGTGCTTCTCATCGTAAGAGTCGCCTTCGGTTTTTCCTATTTCATGATCGGGTATCTGTTCTGGCGCTGGTTTTCAGACCATGAGGAGCGTATCCCGCCGGCGAGGTCCCTTGCGGCCGGACTGCTGCTGATCCCGGCGGGCTGTGTTTCGGCCTGCCTGTGCCGGTTCAGACTGGAATTCTTTTCGGGGATTTTTGTAAACGGATTTGCCGCGGTGCCGATCAGCCTGATGTTTTCCTTCGGGATCATTCTCATCGCTTATTCCATCCGGGACAAAAACAGCGGACTGCTGAAAGTCATTCAGTATTTCGGGAAAGAGTCCCTGCTGGTGATGCTGATTCATCCCACCGTTTTGCTGCTGTTTACCTATCCGTTCGGAGGAAGCTTCGTATCGATGAGCGGATTCCGGTCCTTCGCGTGCGCGATGCTCACCTTTGCGGCGGTTGCCGCGCTGAATGTTCCGGTGATCCGCATCATCAACCGATGGTTCCCAATCCTGAAGGGTGAAGTAAAAAAACGATAAGAAGCAAGCTTCGGCCTCAGAACGGAGCACGGAGAAAGACACCGCCGCGGCCGGAAAAGAAGGCAAAAGAATACGGCAGGAACGACATGGTATTTTCCATGTCGTTCCTGCCTTTTAAGAGCTTATAAATTGCGGGCCCGTTACAGGCCGTTCCCGGAAGCTTTTCCGGAACGGGACAGCATGTCGCCGCAGCCGGAGAAACAGATGCGGTGAGGAGGGTGAAACATTACTCCGCCGCGGCTCTGCCGGCGCGGTAAGCGGCGAGGTTCAGCTCCAGAAACTTCGGCGGAACCGTCTCGCGGATGACGGCCTCCCAGTCGATGTGATCAAGCTGCAGGGCCTTCGTCATGGCGCCGAAGAGAACGATGTTCATGCATTTGACATTCCCCAGCTCCATGGCGATCTTTGAGGCGTCCAGGGTGTAGCAGCGGAAATTGGCCTCCATGGCCTCCAGACAGCCCTCCGGATAGGTTTCGAGTCCGGCGGCAATGGTGGAAGAGGGCATCTCGTAGTCGTTGATGACGGCGATGCCGTCCGGCTTCAGAAAATGCGCATAACGGACCGCTTCCATCTTCTCAAAAGCCACCATGAGATCAGCGGCGCCGTCCCCGATGACGGGGGAGTAGACCTTCTCGCCCCAGTGAACCTGGGTCGAGACGCTTCCGCCGCGCTGGCTCATGCCGTGCACCTCGGACATTTTCACATCATACCCTGCCTGCATGAGGCCGTTTACGAGGACCTTTGCCGTGAGGATGGCGCCCTGGCCGCCGACGCCCACCAGAATTGCGCTTTTGCTGTTCATTTCTTGTCCTCCTCTCTGCGGATGGCTCCGACCGGGCAGACCTGCGCACAGACCGTGCAGCCGACGCACTGCGTCGGGTCAATACAGGACTTTCTGTCCTTTACCATGACGGCGGGACAGCCGACCTGCAGGCACTTGCGGCAGCCGATGCACTTCGCCGTGTCCACGACGCATTTGCCGATGTCATGCTTCAGACGCTTGATGAGCAGGCAGGGACGCCGCGTGATGATGGCCGCGGGGACCTGGGAGGCAAGGGCGTCGTCGACGGCTTTCTGCATGGCGGTGAGATCCTGCGGGTCCACGATGATGATGTTTTCATAGCCGTAAGCCCGGAGGACATCCTCGATTTTGATGGAGGCAGCTATCTCCCCCTGCAGGGTGTAGCCGCTGCCGGGATTGTCCTGATGGCCGGTCATGCCGGTAATGTGGTTGTCGAGAACAACGGGAATGACGCTGCCCTTGTTGTAGAGGATTTCGGCGGCGCCGGTCATGCCGCTGTGGAAGAAGGTGGAATCGCCCAGAACGCCGAAGACCTTTTTCTTCTGGCCGGAGGCCTCAAAGGCCTTGGACATGCCCATTGCCAGAGAGAAGCCGCCGCCCATGCAGATGCAGGTGTCCATCGCCGTCAGCGGAGCGCTGGCCCCCAGGGTGTAACAGCCGATGTCACCGGCGATGACAAAATCCTTTCCTTTGGACATGGTGTAGAAGAAGCCCCTGTGCGGGCAGCCGGGACAAAGGGCGGGAGGACGGGAGACCGCTTTTACCGGAAGCTCTTTGACCGCGGGCTTCTCTCCGAAAAGCATCTCCCGCAGACGCTGGGGGTTGAGCTCATACAGGTTGCTGACCAGGGCTTTGCCGATACAGTCAATGCCGGCGGCCTTGATCTGCTCCTCCATGAAGCCCTCAAGCTCCTCAATGACATAGAGTTTCTCCACTCTGGCGGCAAAATCGCGGATCAGATCCATGGGCAGGGGATTGGTGAGGCCGAGCTTCAGGAAGGAGGTGTCCTCTGGGAAGACATCTTTGGCATACTGATAGGCAATGGAGGCCGTGATGACACCCGTTTTCGTCCCCTTCAGCTCCATGCGGTTCAGAGGGGAACGATTGCTGTATTCCTCCAGGGCGGCAAGGTTCTTTTCCACCTTGGGATGGTTCTGATAGGCATTTGCCGGAGCGCAGACATATTTCTTCGCGTTGCGCTCATAGGCATAAGGCTCGGCTTCTTCCCGCTCGCCGAAGGTCACGAGGCTCTTGGAATGGGAAATGCGCGTCGTGGTGCGAAACAGCACCGGCATGTCAAACTGTTCAGAGATCCGGTAAGCTTCCTTCATGAAGTCGATGCATTCCTGGGAGTCGGAGGGCTCTACCAGGGCGACCTTGGCGGCGCGGGCATAGTAGCGGTTGTCCTGCTCGTTCTGGGAGGAGTGCATGCTGGGGTCGTCTGCCGTGACGATCACGAAGCCGCGGTTGATGCCGTTGTAGGCCGCGGTAAACAGCGGATCAGCGGCCACGTTCAGACCGACGTGCTTCATTGCGCAGAGGCTGCGCACCCCGCCGATGGCAGCGCCGTAGGCGACCTCGGTGGCGACCTTTTCATTCGGTGCCCATTCGCAGTACAGGGCGTCCTTATACTGGGGCAGAGATTCAAAAATCTCCGTACTGGGAGTGCCGGGATATGCGGAACAGACCTTGACCCCGGCCTCATAGGCGCCTCTGGCGATGGCTTCGTTGCCGGAAAGCAGATGCTTGGTCATTGAATCACCTTCTGTATGAATAGTTGTTGGCTTCAGAATAATTTCATTGTACCGAAAGCCTTGCGAAAAGAGAAATAGAATGCTATGATGGGGATATAAGGATTGCTTATATCACGGAGATGACAATATGACCATTACACAGGTTCAATACGCGTGTGAAATTGCCAGACGGGGCAGCATGACCCCTCTCGGAGCAGATCAAAGCCCTGGAAATAGAGCTGGGCTGCGCCCTGTTCCAGCGAAGCTCCCACGGGACGAAGCTCACGGAGGCGGGGGAGCGCTTCTGCAAGTATGCAGAGCCGGTAATCAGCGCCTGGAAAGCTCTGGAGCAGAACTGTGCAGAGCTGAAAAACAAACCCCACAGCCGCGTGCATATCGGCTTTGGGGTCCGGGCAAGATCCAACGGGCTGTTTGAACCCATCATGAGCTTTTTCGACAGCCATCCGGAGATCAGCGTCAGCTTTACGACGGATATGAATGAAAATTTCCCGGAGGCGATCGAAGCGGGACGAATGGACATCGCCATCGGCCGCCTGTATGCCCAGCAGATGACGAAGCTGACGGGGAGAATCGCGATTTTTCCGCTGCTGACGGAGCCGCAGTGCATCCTGATGTCCCGGGACGACCCGCTCAGCGCAGAGACGAAGCTTCCGTTTCGGATTCTGGATGGCAGGACGGTGATCTGCGGGCCCGAGGAATCCGGCGACGACGCCGAGATGAGAGAGATGTGTGAGATGTATCATGTCCGGACGAATCGGGTGCTTCGGGCGGATGACATCAACGCCGTGATTGCCCTGGTCCAGAGAAAGAAGGGCTATGCACTGGGGCCGGTCTCGTTTGCCCGATTCTTCGGCGTGGCGGCGGTTCCGCTGGAAGAGGGGAAGGACATCGCCCTGAACCTGATCTGTCGGGAAGACGAACAGAACGACGCGCTGTTCCGCCACCTGCACAAGCATCTGGAACGCAGTCTTCAGCTGAGAACGGAATAAAAGGAAGAAAGGCGGTGTGCGTTTCCGCCGTGATGATGGCGAAACAGCAGCGCCTGCCGGCCGATGGAAAAATAATAGAAAGTGGAATTTTGACGGGAAGTGTGATATACTCTGTGCTACAAAGCCACGGTATTTTAAAAATAGAGGAGGACAAAACGAAATGGCAAAACGTTATCTGGCGCTCGTACTCTGTATCCTGATGTTTGCCTGCCTGATTCCCTGCACGGCTTTTGCGGAGGCGGATTATGACACGGTGACGATTCAGAAGAACGACTCGGTGCTGAAGCTTCTTACGGAAAGAGGCAGGGACTATGACACAGACCGGTATGTCGTGATGGTGCTCAACAGAATGTACCGGGAATCTCAGATGGAGGTCCTTACGATCGGTGACACGATCAAAATCCCGAAAGCGGTAAGCGAGATCAAGGGCGAGGCCGTGAATCTGATTTCCGAAAAAGACGGAATTGAATATTTCGTGATTCCCTACAAAATCCAGAAGGGCGACACGCTCAAGAACATCTATAAGCTCTGGGGCCTGTCCTACCTGGAAAACGCCGAAACCATCCAGGCTCTTAACCCCGGCAAGAACCCGGACAAGCTCTCGGTCGGAGAGATCTACAATCTCCCCACCTCGGAGAACAATCTGACGACAAACACCTATACGACCGTCATGTTCCATGTCCTCCTGAAGGATGAAACACCGGAGAGCGTCTTTGCCCGCTACGGCATTGATTTTGCCGAGAAAGAGGCCGATCTGCAGCAGTACAACCGGCTTGCGTTCAGCGAAATGAAGGAAGGGGACAAGCTCCTGATTCCGCTGGTGTGGTAAACAAAGGGGACGCCGGTAAAAGATAGAAGAACGGACAAAAAAAGAGGCCTTTCGGAAGGAGCCGGTGTCATGGAGCACATGACAGCCGCGACATCGGAGAAAAGCTTCAGACCATGAGAATGAGCACATCGAAAACGGTGTGCTCATTCCGGCTTTTCAAGACCCTGCCGCACACAGGTGGACGCGCTGTTGTCACAGATAATATGCAGAATGACTTTACAAGCGGTCGCTTACCATATATACTGATGATACGGAAAGACAGGCTACAGGAATACAGACAGGGGACCACATATGCAGTACAGAAAAGACAAAAACGGAAACGACCTGAGCATCCTGGGCTACGGGTGTATGCGCTTTACCAGAAAAGGAAGCGGCATCGACATTGAAAAAACAGAAAAAGAGCTGCTGACCGCCTACCGGGCAGGAGTCAATTATTATGACACCGCTTACATCTATCCCGGCAGCGAGGCCGCCCTGGGGGAGATCCTGGAACGCAACCACATCCGTGACAAGGTTAACATTGCGACCAAGCTGCCGCAGTATCTGATCGGCAACCGTCCGGCGCTGGACCGCTATTTCGGCGAGGAGCTGAACCGGCTGCGCACCGATCACGTGGATTATTACCTGATGCACCATCTGACCGATGTGGCCATGTGGGAAAAGCTCAAAAAAGTCGGGATCCTCGACTGGATCCGGGAGAAAAAAGAGACCGGGGCCATCCGGAACATCGGATTCTCCTATCATGGGAATACCGAGAATTTTCTGAGAATCCTCAATGACTACGACTGGGATTTCTGCCAGATCCAATATAACTATCTCGACGAGGTCGCCCAGGCGGGCAGGGCCGGCTTACAGGCCGCGGCCGCCAAGGGAATCCCGGTCATGATCATGGAGCCTCTGCGGGGCGGCAAACTGGTCAATATGCTTCCCGACGCAGCCAGGAAAGCAATGGCCGACAGCGGCCGGAACTGGAGCCCGGCGGAGTGGGGCCTGCGCTGGCTGTACAACCAGCCGGAGGTTACGGTCGTCCTCTCCGGCATGAACTCGACAGAAATGGTGGAAGCCAACTGCCGCACGGCAAGCGAGGCCCAGAGCGGTTCTTTGTCGGAAGCGGACCTGGAAACGCTGGAGAAGGTCAAACGCGCCATCCGGGAGAAGGAAAAGGTCGGCTGCACCGGCTGCCGCTACTGTATGCCATGTCCCAAAGGGGTGGATATTCCGGGCATCTTCCGCTGCTGGAACGCGATGTACACCGAATCCAAGAGCGCAGGGCGTACCCAGTTTATCCAGACCGTCGGTCTGACCCGGGAGCCGGCCTTTGCGTCCCAGTGTATCCGCTGCGGGAAATGTGAACAGCACTGTCCGCAGTCGATCCCCATTCGGGAAAAGCTGCAGGAGGCCGACCGGGCGCTGCGTCCGCTTCCCTACAAAATCGCAATTCAGGCGGCGCGCGGTTTTATGTTCCGAAAAGCCGCCAGGTAAAGCATGGCCCCGGTTATTACGACAGGATCTTCTTATGCGAGGGATGATCTGTGACGGTTCTGTGATCAGGTCCGTGCGATAATCTCAGAGGATGATTAAAAAGGCTGCGCTGCCGGATTATACCGACAGGGCAGAAATAAGAATCAGTTACAAAAAAATAAAAGAAAAGGAGATTGTGAGATGAAAAGAAGAAACGTATTGAGCATGCTGCTGATCTTTGCGCTGCTGCTTTCGCTGACGTTTTGTGCCGGCGCTTCGGCGTTTGCCGCGGAGAGCAGCGTAAAGCCCATGCAGCAGCTGAAGCTGATCGAGTCTCAGATCGACAGCCTCAGACAGGATAACAGCACCAGAACCTGGTATTATACGGTTGCGGATCTGGACCACGACGGCTGCCTGGAGTTTGTCGCGGCTTCCCTGCATCCTGCGGACCGCTCAACCAACCTCAAGGTCTGGTCGGTCAGCAGAGACGGCACGACACTGAACGAGTGCAGCCTGAATATGGACCCGGAAGAGTCCTTCCCTGACATCATGACCGACACGGCCGATACCTACCATGTCAAGGATACCGACACCTGGTATTACATGGTCAATGATAACGTTGTCCTCTCGGACAGTGAGGTCTACACCGTCAAAACGGCAGTGAATCTGAAAAACGGAACCGTCGGTTATGACAGCTATGCCGTTGAGCACACCGTCCTGGCGAACGGAGTGCGCAATGTCTCGCATACGGATACGAGCGGGCTGCCGATCTCGCCGGAGCAGTTCAATGCCGCGGGAGCGAAAGCCTTTGCCGATGCAGATCGGAGCAACTCCGCATTTGAGTGGCTGACCGCCGACAAAATCGGAGACCTTGACCGCCTGACCGAAAGCTATGAGGTCTTTATGGGCACCAGAGAGCCGACCGAGACCTTCCCTGTTCCGAAACCGGCAGCCCTGGGAGGAGAGGAGAAACCGACTCCGACGCCGGCGCCAAGCCCCGTCCCGGCTCCTCAGCCGACGCCGTCCGCCCCGACCTGGCTCACCATTACCAAAAACCCGACAAATGAGAACAGAACCGTCGGAGGCAGCGCCATTTTTGTCGCCTGCGCAAACGCATACGAGTCTCTGAGCTGGACCTTCGTGTCCCCGGGCGGCGGCGAGTACACGCCCTGGAACTTTCTTTCGGGTTCCGCGGCAAGCATCAACGGAGAGAACAGCACGACCATCACCGTGTCCGGGCTGGAATCCTGGATGGACGGGTGGGGCGCCTACTGCACCTTCTATTACAAAGGCCAGACCGCTCGAACCAGCACGGCATACATGTACGTCAGCACGCCCGCTCCGACGCCTCCTCCCCAGCCGTCCTACGGATCCATGAGCGGCACGGCTTATGAAGGCGGCGGCGGATACGCCATCTACCTGCAGAACGGCACCCAGGTGTTCGTTGACAGCTGGAACTGCAACGTGGAAGGACAGTTCTACGACGGCTGCTCCGCGGTAGTGTATTACATGGATTATCCCAGCACGGCCAATGTGTATCGGGCGGATATCTTTGGCAATATGGGTCTGATCATCCCTGACGAGGACCAGGGCGGATGGGCCGGAAGCCATTACTACGATAATGAATGGGACTACGCCGAGGAGGATCAGGGCGGATGGGCCGGAAGCAACTATTACGATAATGAACCGGACTACTCCGACGATGTGGAATACGATCCTGTCGGTGATGAGCATAACCGCGTCACCTGCCCGCTCTGCGGGAACCATTTCTCCCCAGGCCTTGACGAGTGCCCGGTCTGCGGCTGGACACCCTGAGGCGGATAAGAGACTATATCGATTAAAAGCATAAGGCAGCTGAGCGGAGGCCGGACATTGTTCCGGCCTCCAATTATTGCCGATATTTTATTGCCAGCATTCGGACGTGCAGTTTTTCAGAGCAATCATGAATCATTGTGAATCTCCGGGGAATTGCAATCTTGACAGAGCGTTTTACGTCGTTTAGAATAATTTCAGGATCATGAACAGCATAGAGCCGCCTCCCGGAAGGGAGACGTGCTTCTGTACACTTTGTCGGGATGAGGCCTGCGAGAAACGCGCTGCAGCCGGGAATACGGCCGGGAGAAACGGGAAATGGACAAAAGAAACAGAGTCAGAATTCGCGAGAGTCTGAAAAGCCTGGGCACCAGAAACCTGATCGCCATAACGCTGGTATTTGTGCTTACCCTTGCGGCGGCCTGTGCGGGCAGCTACGCCTTTTACCGCTCGACGAGGGATAATATCTATCTGCAGGGAAGGATGAATGCCGTAGAGGCGGCAAAGGCATTTGACAGCTATCTTCTGATCAGAGAGAACACGGTCATTCTTGCAGCGCACGTGGTGGATGAGATGACCCGGAAAGGGGAGCCGATGAGCAATATCATGGACTATCTCCGATCCGAATCGCTCAGCATTCAAAAAACCATCGACAAGGATTATACCGGCCTGTACGGCTGGATCAACGGGGAATACTGTGACGGCGTCGGCTGGGTTCCGGACGAGGATTACGTCCCGACGGAGCGTCCCTGGTACCTGGAGACCATGGCGGATGACAGCGAAATCACCTTTGTCCGGCCGTACCTCGACGAGCAGACCGAGACCGTTCTGACCACCATGGCAAGACGCCTTTCCGACGGCGTCAGCGTCATCGCGCTGGATGTCACCCTCGGCCGCATCCAGGTCATCACTGAAGAGATCACCGCGAATGCCCGCGGAAGCTACGGCTTTGTGCTGGACAAGACGGGGCAGGTGATCGCCCATTCCGATGCCTCCGAGCTGGGGAAGAATTATCTGGAGGAGAAGGACACGCTGGGGAACAAGCTGGCTCAAAAGCTCTACGGGGAGGACGACAGAGAGTTTGAGCTGAGCTTCGGCGGCGAAAAGTACATGGTCTTTGTGGAGAGCATCGAGGGAGACTGGAGAATGGTGTCCCTGGTGAACACCGAGGTGTTCTATGAACCGATGATGATCATCGTGGGTGCCCTTCTGCTGTTCTTTGTGCTGGAAGCCATTGTCTTCATCAGCATCCTCCGCAGCCAGAGTGAGAAGAATCTGGCCCTTGCATCCGCGGAAGCGGCGGAGAGCGCCAGCAAGGCAAAAACCAGATTTCTCTCCAGGATGAGCCATGAAATCCGCACCCCCATCAACGCCATCATCGGCCTGAACAATATCGCACTGCGGGATGAGAGCATCTCTGTCCGTACGCGGGAAGAACTCAATAAGATCGGGGCCAGCGCAAGGCATCTGCTGTCGCTGGTGAACGACATTCTGGATATGAGCCGCATTGAATCCGGGAAAACGGAGCTTCACGAGGAGCGCTTTTCCTTCCGGGATTATCTGGAGGAGATCAACATTATCGTGGGCGGCCAGTGCGAGGACAGGGGCCTTCGCTATATCTTCCATAAGGATCCGCTTGTGGAGGATTATTATGTGGGGGACAGCCTGAAGCTCAAGCAGGTGCTCATCAACATTCTGGGCAATTCCGTGAAGTTCACGGACCCGCCCGGAGAGATCCGCTTTTCGGTGGCGCAGACCGACGCCACGGATGACAGGGCGTCGCTTCGCTTTACGATGGAAGACAACGGAATCGGCATGGACAGCGACTACCTTCCGAAGCTTTTTGATGCGTTTTCCCAGGAGGACGCGGGAAACACCAGTCGCTTCAGCGGCAGCGGCCTGGGGATGGCGATTACCAAAATCTTTGTGGAGATGATGGGCGGTGAAATCCTGGTTGAGAGCGAAAAGGGAGTGGGTACGACCTTTGTCGTTCTGGTCTCTCTGGGCCGGGTGGAGGAGACGGAAAACCCCGTGGAGCCGGTGCAGGAACAGCCAGCCGAAACGGAAGATCTCTCGGGCCTGCATCTTCTCATCGTGGAGGATCAGGAGCTGAACGCCGAGGTTCTGACGGATCTTCTGGAACTGGAGGGAATCGGCACGGAATGGGCGGAGAACGGGAAACGGGGCATCGAGCTGTTCGAACAGAACGAGGCGGGCCACTTTGACGCCATCCTCATGGACATCCGAATGCCGGTCATGGACGGCCTGACCGCCGCCAGGGCCATCCGGAGCCTGGACCGGCCGGACGCGGCGACGATCCCGATTATCGCCTTGTCGGCCAATGCCTTTGAGGAGGATGTTCGGGAATGCCTCGAGGCAGGCATGAACCGGCATCTTTCCAAGCCGGTGGATATCGACCTTTTGATGGAGACGCTCAGAGGAATGCATCTGAGCCGGAGCTGAGCGATAGGGTATGGCAGGGGGCAGGCGACGGTATGCCGGCCGGTGAAAAGAGAGGAAACGATGATGAGTTCGATATCGCAGTGAACAACTACTGCGCCAATTCTCAACTGCTCATGCCCGGCGAAATTTTCCAGGAGGGAGAGCTGCCGGTTCTGGAGGAAACAGATGTGCACGGAGAGATCGGCGGTGTGCGTGAACTGATCCGCGAATACATCATCCAGGTAAAGGGAGGCGTCATCTCTCCAGAGTGTGACGACAACTGGAAGATCACCGGCAACAACTGGGATCCGGCTCTGCATCAGAAGGCCGTCGAAATGCTTGCCGCAGGCGAGCTGGACGCTCCCGACTCCGTGAATGGAAGAAGCGTAAAAGCGATCACCGAAGATGATCTCAGGTAAGACAGGCGAAGCTGCACTCCCATAAAAGAGCAGAAAGAGAATAAAAAAGAAAACGCTGAAATCATTCGTGATTTCAGCGTTTTGGTTCAAGTGACTGGATTTGAACCGGCGGCCTCCTGAACCCCATTTATGAGATCTGTTGATGTACCGGACGATATGCGGCGGTGATACGCCCCCATTCCGGCTTACTTCCTGTCGTCCACCAGGAGCAAGTCGGTGCGGCCTTCGGCAAGCCGCTTCAGCTCGTCAGTGAAACCGCCCATGCTGAACAGCACAAACCAGGTCTGTCGCCAAAATTATTATACCTCAAAGTATAATAAAATCGAGAATAACTTTTTGAGCATTCTATGATTGTGGTGTTACACCTCTCTTTTCTTTTTCAAAACTCAGCCCCGTTATACATGAACTCCATCAAATTCACATGCCGGATGCCGCTGCGCTTTTGTAGCAGATAATCCGTGGTCAGCAGATATTTGGGATAATTGTCCCGGATCCGCTCCAGCGGGCGGTACTCCCTCTCCTCGGTGTCCAAGCTCTGGGCAATGGTGTAAGCCACCTGCACATAGGCATAATCCATCTCCCGGTTGCGCAGGATGAAGTCACACTCCAGCGTGCCGATCCGTCCGACACTGACGCTCAGCCCGCGGCTTCTGGCATAGAAGTAGACAAGGTTTTCCAGAACAGGACCGTAGTTGATACGGTTGTCCGTGTTGTCGCAGAAGTAAAAGCTTAGGTCGGAGAGATAATACTTCTTCTCCCCCTTGAGCGCCCGTTTTGATTTCATATCAAAGTGGTCACACTCATAGAGAATCTTGGCGTCCACCAGCGCGGTAATGTACTTGCTGACCGTCGCGCGGGTAATAGTCATGCCATTTCTTGTCAGCATCGCCTGGAGACTGCTGATGCTGGCCGTCGCGCCAAAGTTGTTGACAATGAAATGCCGCACAGCCTCAAAGGCTTCTCTGTCCTTGATCTTCACCCGCTTACGGATATCCTTCTCAAAGATCTCCGTGACAACGCCCTCGGTGTATCGCCGCTTGTCCTCAAGCTCATCAAACTGGATGGCGCGCGGGAAGCCGCCTTCCAGAATATAACGGTTCAGCTCCACACTGAGGTTTGGGTCGACCGGCTTTTGATAGAAGGCCTTGATCTGCAGATACTCGTCAAAGGTCAGCGGGAACATCTCGACCTCAATATAGCGGCCGGTCAGTTTGGTGGCCAGCTCTCCGCTGAGAAGGTAGGAGTTGGAGCCGGTAATGAAGATTGAATAGCCTCCATCCTCCCGGTAGGCATTGATGACCTCTTCAAACTCCGCGACGTTCTGCACCTCGTCGATGAAGAGATACATCAGTTCGTGACTCTGTGGGAAGCTGGCAATCTGCTCGTCCAGCTGATCGGCTGTTTTGATCTTGCGGTATTCACGCTTGTCTAGATTCAGAAAGATGATTCGGTTCTCTTCGATCCCAGCTTCCCGTAATTCCTCCGATGCAAGCTGCATCAGGCTGGATTTCCCGCAGCGGCGTACGCCGGTAATCACCTTGATAATGTCTGCCGCATGATAAAAGCCGCGTATTTTTTTAAGATAGTTTTCCCGCCTGAATAGTTCCATAGGGCACCTCCGCTTGAAGGATTCTACTGATAGCATACCCGGTTTGCACGAAAAAATCAAGTTATCGCATCAGATTTTATCATTCTCCTAAAATCTGATCTGACAAATTACAGTTATCCCATTACAAGGGGATAGCGGTTACGAATTTCTTCGAGTTCTTTGCCATCATCCTGGGTGCTTTTGATTCCTCCTTTTTCCTTCAAAATTCAAGAGTGCTGTTTTTCAGAAGAGAATAAAAAGAAAACGCTGAAATCATTCGTGATTTCAGCGTTTTGGTCCGAGTGACTGGATTTGAACCTGCGGCCTCTTGAACCCCATTTGCATGGGGCCTCTTGAATAAAGGCGGATTGAGCCCTATCAAGTGTTCTGAATTATCGGAAAAACTCATAATCCCGGGTGTTGGTCGGGCCGGGAATGGTCAAAACCCGTTGTATGCCTGAACTCTGGATTTTTCGTTCATCCGGAGGTTTGTTAGATGAAGTGTTAGATGCCTGCTGCTATGCATCTTTTATTCGTTGTATTTTGCTTCCAAAAAGCTCGTAACGGTATCCAGAAACATTGCTGCGTCGGAAACGAGCTTATTTGTGTCTGATATTGAGCAGATATAGAAGTCCTCATAGTCACTGCGATTTCGGATGATGGAGGCCATGGAAATGATCTTGCTTAACTCCGGAGGCAGCAGCTTTGTTTTCAGGTATTGTTCTGAAAAGCGAGAGATTACACCGGAGTGCTTTTTGTAATCCTCGCCAGTCAACGCAAGTGTTGCACGCATGGCGTGAAAGATGCAATAGTACGCACGGTTGTTCGCGGAGGCATAATCCCCGGCATCAAGATCGCGGCGTGCCGTTTTAAGAATTTCCTCAGCGCACTCCGTGCGGTGTCAAGCATTATATCGCACCCCTTCCCGAATAATATTCTGATAAAATGGTAGCAATCCGAGATTTTCCTGAAAATAATGGCGATTCTCAACAATGGGTGAGATCACCACACCGCGACTCAGAAGCAGATCAGCGGCAATGCAGCTGATCCCCCAGGTTTTTTCGGAGATATCCTGACGGGTGGAATCCACCAATACCATCACATCAATGTCTGATTCTGCATCTGCGTCCCCGCGAGCGTAAGATCCAAACAGAATGGCTTCCATCGAGTCCTGTGGAAACAGAGGCTTCAAGCCGGAAAAAAGCTGATTGATAATTGCACTTACTTCCTGCTGACTGAGCATATCGGCCACTCCTCTCTTTGCTTTCTGTGGACATTGTAACATGTGCAGAAAGAAAAAACAACGGAAACTACAGCCATCTGTGATCAATTCATGCGAGAGTATCCGTCAGTTGCCCTGCAATGCCGAAACTTTCAAGACGCATGATGCTTTCCTCTGCGCTGCCGAAGCTCAGAAAATTGACACTGCCGTACCAGGTAATACGCTGGTCAATAATCGTAAACTTCTGATGAAAACCGGACCGATAAGAAACAGTGATGCCATAACCCTTCAGGTATTCCGTACAGGCGATAACTCCGGCCTGATCCTTTTCTCGATATTCCTCAGGAGGCCTGGTTACGACCTTTACAGTTGCTTTATTCAGAATGGCTTCGGAAAGGAATGTTACAAGACTGTTCAACCGTCGGATTTTCATGAACGGGCTTACAATCAATATTTCGTTCTTCGCAGATTTCAAATCCTGACAGTAGACCGGATAGAAGCTTTTTCCATCGTAAATCAGGTCGGCTTCAGGCTGACAGTCGGAGTCTGCCCGGATGTGATATCCGATGGAGGCGTATCCTTTTAAGCGCTTCTGGTACATCTTCTCCAACACGGGAACATGAATATCCACATAGTCGTAGATTAATACTTCTTCTTTTCCGGGAAAGTTGCGGTGCAATCGACCCGCATATTGGGCAACTTTGCCTTTCCATGAGATTGGCATGGCAAGAAAGAGGGTGTCCAGGCGGGGATAATCGAATCCTTCACCCACATATTTCCCGGTTGCAATCAACAGTATCGGTTGATCTGCAGGAATTGCCTTGAGGCGCTCTAAAGTGAGCCTGCGGTCCTTTTCAGAAACAGTTCCATAGAGTTTTATGATATTATCACAGGAGCCAGAAAGCTGTTCAGCCAGCACATCCACATGCTCTCGGCGCTCCGTCAGGACGATGGGACACCTCCCTTGCAGAAGAGCTGTACGCACATCTCCGCAAACCTGAGCATTCCGGATATCATCTTTGCCGAGAACAGAATACAGTTTCGCGATCCCTTGCTCCTCTGCCGTAGCGCAACGAAAGCTGGTAAAACGGGGAACAATAAAATGCTCAAATTCGCGCTTTTCAGCTTGCTCTTTTGCATCAACGGTATATCGAATCGGGCCACACTGGAGAAATACAACAGGCTGATGACCGTCCTGCCTCGTTGGCGTTGCGCTCAGACCATAGACATATTTTGCAGTGACTTCCTTCAGAACCCGTTCAAAATTGACGGCGGATACATGATGGCATTCATCAACGATTACCATACCATAGTTCCGTACGAGTGTGTCTACTTCATCGCCTGACAGGAGAGATTGGAGAATGGCGACATCAACAATTCCGGACATATTGCGTTTTCCACTCCCGATTTGACCGATCAGGGAGCGTTTCTTCCTTCTTCCACGACTTTTTGACTCCATAGGCAGTTCCTCAGAGATCTCCAGAAACTCACCGAGAGAATTGACCCACTGGTTCAACAGGGCTTTTGTATGTACCAGGACAAGAGTGTTGACTTTTTTCTGCCCGATCAGCCAGGCTGCAATGACTGTTTTTCCAAATGCAGTGGTCGCAGCCAAAACGCCGGTGTCATGTCGTGCCAGAGCCTCGGCAGCAGGTTTCTGCTCCTCACGGAGTGCCCCGGAGAATGCAGCCTGTATACGCTGCCCCGGATTCCTCTTATCGTCAACAGAATAGGGGACACCCGCTTCTTCCAACAGGGTAATTAGTTCATTTTCACACCCGCGAGGCAGGGCAAGATAACCGCCTCTGCATTCAGCAGTATTGATGATTCGAGGCTTATTATAAATCGGAAGACGCATTGCCTGGGAGCGATAGAAGTCAGGATTTTTAAACGCTGCCAGACGTACAAGTCGATTTTTGGCTCTCAGGGAAAGACTGCCCTCCTCCACATAGAGGAGATTGCTCTTAATTATTGTCAGATTGATTGGAAAATCCGTGTTTTGCAGGGAAACGGCCTTCTTCTGTTCCCAGGGCTTTGGTGAGTCATCTCCACGAATGACAGTTCCGAGTGCATCTCCCTGAACATGATGTTGAATGATGTATTCAATCTTTTCGGGAGATAGTCTCTGTACACTGGACAAAAAAGCCCACTGATCTGGATAAGCATTATAAGCCTCGTCAACAAACTCGCTGTTGTGATTCTTGCGGGCATTTCCCTGAAGAGGCAATGCAATCAAGTTCCCAAAGCCGCCTTTCGGCAAACTGTCTTGATTAGGAAACATTCTGTCATAGGAGGAAAGAGAAAGAGTACCTCCTTTTTCCATGGCGGCAGTCAACAATGCCGTTCCGATTCGTCTTGCATCATAGCAGAGTATTGGTTCTTCAAAGAAAAACCAGATGTGTGCGCCCTGCCCGCTTCGAGAACGCTCAACGTAGCAGGGGATATCCCAGCTCTCACTTATGGATCTTACCTGAGAAACATTACTCTGCCAGTCGCCATCGTCAAAATCAATTGCAAGAAACCAGCATTTGTCATCCTGTAAAATAGGGTAGATACCAACGACATCTTGGCAGTAGGGATCCTTTCCGCTTAGATGCTTATACAAAACATGATCATTAAGCGGCAGACAGTCGCGATTTTCACATTTTCCACAAGGTTTTCTGCAAATACCGGGCTTCCACTCGTTTGCACAGGCTGGTGAATATCCGTGCTTTTTGGTCTTAAGACTTTCCCATCTCTTAGCGTACACATCTTCCCGGCCATGAAATAGAGATTTAAAGAGAGCGATCTTGTCGACTGAAGAGCTATATCTGGTAATCGCCGCGTTGTTTATCATAGGAACAACCGGATCAGGTTTTGGAACATCCTTCTCGTAAATTACGGCGGAGATGCCTTTTAATAAACAGAGCTCAGCCCTCAGACCTGCATTCTCTTTCTCAAGGGTCTCGATACGCTGCAGCAGAGCCTTTCGTTCCTGATCATAAGCATAATCCACCGTTGATGCCTCCCACACAGATTTGGCTTCTTCATTATACAGGAAGACCTTATGTGGTGCAATGAAAAACAGTACGATACTGCGAAGGAAACGCAAACCCGCGGACGTTTTGACAATCTGCGGAACTTTTGCTTTCAAAGTATTCATTCATCCGGAAATCTGTTAATTGAAGTGTCACATGCCTGCTGCTATACATTTCATTTGAGGGGAAATGCTTCCCTTGATTCCTCCTTTTTCTTCAAAAATCAAGCGTGCTGTGTTTCAGAAGAGAATAAAAGAAAAACGCTGAAATCATTTGTGATTTCAGCGTTTTGGTCCGAGTGACTGGATTTGAATACACATTGGAGATCAGGTCATTGCACTCCTATCGCCAGAGGCAGAACATCCAAAAGATAAGCGATTAAGATGTGATGTGTTTGGAATCAATGATACGGTTCAATTCTCCCGCCGGTTAATATGCTGCATCAAAATGCTATGGAGGTTGTCTGTCACGCCATTTGCAGCCTGTATGGTTGCAATCATCAGTTCGTCCGGGTCCATCATGGTAAAAGAAATCTCATATCCTGCATTTTGGACCAGCTACTGCAGGAATGCTCGCTGCGTTCGCCCGTTCCCTTCGCGGAAGGGGTGAAGCATGTTGGTACTGCAATAGAAGTCCGTAATCTCATCAACAAACGATTTATGATCCAAGCCGACATAATTGTTCATTCGGTTCAGTCTGCCGAAAATACGTCCTGCCATTTCCTCGATCTGAGATGCTTTGGTAAAATTTGTCCCCTTCTTGGACATATCAATCGTGCGAACTTCTCCTGCCCAATCATAGATGTCCTCAAAGAGGAAGCGATGAATAGCTTTATAATGAGTAAAATCAAAGTTCCCGGAGAAAGGATTCTTGTGTAATTCTTCCGTTTTTCCTATGACAATTCTACTTTCGACAAATGCGAGCTGCTTCTCATTTCGAATATCGAATTTGTTGATCAAGCAACTCGTCCCAGGATAACAGGCATCGGATAGAGATTCAATGCTGTAACTCAAGCGATCACCGCCTCAGACATCTGAAGAACTCTTGAAATATACTCTGTCTGGGTGATGATTCCTTCTGCGAGCATCATACAGAGCTTTTCCGACTCCGTGTCAATCTCATAGCCTTCGATTCTGGAGGAAGCGACAGCTTCTTTTACGGCACGTTCGTTCTCACTCATAAGGCCACTCCTTCCTTTTCGGTGACGGTTTCAGACCTAAACTAAACAAGGAAGTATACTATACAAGCATGGAGGAGAAGCAATCCTGGGGAAGACCGAGTGCAGCCAGGATGTCTTTTTGAAGCCGGGTGGG
>CADAPN010000003.1 GCA_902789835.1 Oscillospiraceae bacterium | reverse complement strand
TCTGAACGCGCTGGCGGGCGAGGGCGTCCACATCGTCACGGTGAACGACTATCTGGCCCGCCGTGACAGCGAGTGGATGGGAAAGGTACACCGTTTCCTCGGCCTGGACGTGGGCCTGATCGTCCACGGCCTGACCAATGAGGAGCGGCGCAAGGCCTATGCCTGCGACATCACCTACGGCACCAACAACGAGATGGGCTTTGACTATCTGCGTGACAACATGGCCCTGTACAAGGAAGACATGGTCCAGCGCGGTCACTCCTTCGCCATCGTCGACGAGGTCGACTCCATCCTCATCGATGAAGCGCGTACCCCGCTGATTATCTCCGGCCAGGGGGACGAAAGCACGGACCTCTACCGCCAGGCGGACGATTTTGTCAGCCGGCTGAAAAAGGTCGTCTATGCCTCCGTGGATGAGAAGGAAGAGGAGAGCGAAGACCTCGACGCGGACTATGTTGTGGATGAGAAGGCGCGTACCGCCACTCTGACCGCCCGCGGCATCGCGAAAGCCGAGCGGGCCTTCGGCCTTGAGAACCTGGCCGATATGGAAAATGCCACGCTCAGTCACCACATCAATCAGGCGCTGCGCGCCCACGGCATTATGAAGCGCGACATCGACTACATCGTCAAGGACGGCGAGATTATCATTGTCGATGAGTTTACCGGCCGTCTGATGCTGGGCCGCCGCTATTCCGAAGGCCTCCACCAGGCCATCGAGGCCAAGGAGCATGTCGATGTTCAGAAGGAGAACAAGACCCTCGCCACCATCACCTTCCAGAACTATTTCCGCCTCTACGACAAGCTCTCGGGCATGACCGGTACGGCCGTGACCGAGGCCGAAGAGTTTGCGGCGATCTATAAACTCGACATCATTGAGATCCCCACCAACAAACCGGTCATCCGCCAGGACTGGCCCGATGTGGTCTTCCGCAGCGATATCGGCAAGAACAAGGCCATTATCGACCAGATCTGTGCCTGCCATGAGAAGGGCCAGCCGGTCCTGGTCGGTACTGTTTCCATCGAGAAGAGCGAGTATCTCTCGTCCCTGCTGAAGCGGCGCGGCGTGCCCCATACGGTCCTGAACGCCAAGTACCATGAGAAGGAAGCCGAGATCGTTGCCCAGGCGGGCAAGCTCGGCGCCGTGACCATCGCGACGAACATGGCCGGCCGCGGCACCGACATCATGCTGGGCGGCAACGCCGAATACCTGGCAAAGAACGACCTGCTTCCAGGAGCGCATGGCCGCCCACAAGGAAGTGACCTCCGCCGAGGCCGAACAGGTCCGTGCGGTGGGCGGCCTCTTCATCCTGGGCACCGAGCGGCATGAATCCCGCCGAATCGACAACCAGCTGCGCGGCCGAAGCGGACGACAGGGCGACCCCGGTGAGAGCCGCTTCTACCTCGCCATGACGGACGATGTCATGCGCCTCTTCGGTTCCGAGCGGATCATGGGTATGATGGACAGCCTCAAGATGGATGAGGATACCCCGCTGGATGCCAAGATGCTCTCCGGCGCGATCGAGCAGGCCCAGAAGACCGTTGAAAGCCGCAACTTCCAGACCCGTAAGAATGTTCTGGAATACGACGATGTGATGAACAAGCAGCGTGAGATCATCTACGGCGAGCGCCGCAAGGTGCTGGACGGCGAGGATCTTCAGACCCAGATCCACAGCATGCTGGAGGAGTTTGTAAGCTCGACGGTGGCGGACGGCCTGGCGGGCGGTCACGCCGAGAGCCAGCAGCAGCTGGACGAGGCGCTCAAGCCCTTTGAGGGGCTCTTCCTGCGCCGCGGCGACGTGAAGCTCGAGGAGCTGAAGAAAGCCGACGCGGCCTCGATCACCGAACGGGTTCAGGAGATGGCGAACGCGGTCTACGACGCCCGTGAGCAGGCCTTCGGCGAAGGACCCAACGGCGCGCCGCTGATGCGGGAGCTGGAGCGCGTGATCATGCTGCGCGTGGTAGACGAATACTGG
The DNA here is from genome assembly GCA_902789835.1 of Oscillospiraceae bacterium. Next base: position 41,156 of record CADAPN010000003.1, on the reverse strand, counting down.
ATGGACCACATCGACGCCATGGACGAGCTCAAGCGGGGCATCGGCCTGCGCGGCTACGGCCAGACCAAGCCCATTGACGCCTACAAGCAGGAGGGCTTCGACATGTTCGAGGCCATGGTCCGCGGCATCCGTGAAGAGACGGTCCGCCGCCTGTTTACGGTCCGCGTCCGGGTTCAGCAGCCCATCGAACGCAAGGCGGTGGCGAAGAACGCCGCGGCCAATGTCGGCGGTGAGCCCGTGAAGAAGACACCGGTCAAGAAGGCGCCGAAGCCCGGCCGGAACGACCCCTGCCCCTGCGGCAAGATGAAGGCCGACGGAAGCCGCCGGCTGAAGTACAAGGAATGCTGCGGGCGGAATGAATAAAAGATCATAATGTTATTTCCCCGCCTGCGGCGGGGAAATAACAAAAAGCACTTATATTGGAGTAGATTGTGTTTCTGGAAAACAACGAAAACGGCATCGTCTATATGACCTCTGACCGCCTGCCGTTCCGGCATATGTTCACCACGCGTTACGGCGGCGTCAGCACCGGCCATCTTGCGACGCTGAACCTGATCGGCGGGCACGGAGACAGCCCGGAAAACCTCAGGGAAAACTTCACCCGTGTCGCCGCTTTGTTCGGAAAAGGCCCGGACGACTGCTGCGTGACGAAGCAGGTGCACGGAAACGCCGTGCGCACCGTCACAAAAGCCGACCGCCATGTCTGCCTCTCGGCGGTCCCGTATGAGGCCGACGGAATTGTCACGGCGGAGCCCTGCCTGCCGCTTTTCTGCTTCACGGCGGACTGCATTCCGGTGCTGCTCTGTGACCCGGTGAACAGGGTGGTCGGCGCCATACACTGCGGCTGGCGCAGCTCGACCTCGGATATCCTCGGCAACGCCGTCGAGGCCATGTGTGCTCTGGGGGCGGAACCCGGTGAAATCCGTGCCGCCATCGGTCCGGCTATCGGCGCCTGTTGCTTTGAGACCCACCGTGACGTCCCCGACGCCATCGAAGCCTGGCTCGGCAAAGAAGAAGCCGCCCCGTACTTCCGCCCAAAGCCCGATCCCGATTTATCAGCTGACTCCTCTCATTTATCAGTTCACATTGACCATGTAACAGTTCCGCCCAAATATTTGGTGGATCTTCGCGGTGCCAATGCCTGCCGCCTGCGCCGTCTCGGCCTCCTGCCGGAGCATATCGACATCTCCGAAGAGTGCACCTTCTGCTGTCATGACAAGTACTGGTCCCATCGCTATACAAAGGGACAGCGCGGCGGCCAGGCGGCCTGTATTGTCATTCCGGAAAAGGAGGCGGGCGTATGAAACGTATTTTTGCATCGCTGCTGACCGTCGTCATGGTTTTCACGCTCACCGCCTGCGGTCACGGCAGCGGAACGGATGAATACTCACTCAACCCCTTCGTTGCGACAAACCACTCCAACCAGCTGGTCTGCGACCTGGTTTATGAACACATGGTAGAAGTGGATGAGAACTTCAACGTCATCCCGAACGTCGTCGGCGCCTGGACGCCGAACGACGACGCGACGGTCTGGACGCTCACGCTGGACGGGGACCACACGCACTACTTCTCCGACGGGACCCCTGTGGAAGGGAAGGACCTGGTCTACTCCATCGGCTACGCCATTTACAACGACCGCTATCGCGGGCGTTTTGCCAGCTTCAAGGGCGCGTCCTACACAGACGACGGCATGACCGTGACCCTCGGCATCGGCGACAGCCAGTTTATCAAGCTCCTGAACATCCCGGTGATCAAGACCGGCACCTTCGAAGTGGAGGCCCATGTGCCGCCCATCGGCTCCGGACCGTACATGTATGACGAGGAGCGCGTCACCCTGCTGGCCAACCCCTATTATCCCGATTCGGAAAATCTTCCCTTGCAGACCATCTATCTGCAGGAATACACCGACGCGGAAGGAACGCTGGACGCTTTTGAGGACGGCATCATCGACGTGGCCGTAAACGACCCGTCAAGCTATACCTCCCTGGGCTATGCCAGTTCCAATGAAATCCACTCCTATGCCACGACGAACTATCACTTTATCATGTTCAACGAGGAGTCGACCTTCGGCAAATCCAACGCCTTCCGGATCGCCATGCAGTATGCCTTTGACCGCGACTATCTGGTCGAGCTGCTGGGCGGCGACGCGGTGCCCTCCGCGGTCCCGCTCTACCCGACGGTGGACTATTACCCCCAGGCCCTGGCGGACGCCATCCACTATAACCTGAACACCTGCAAGGCGGTCCTCCAGTCCGCGGGAATCGCGGATCTGGACGGGGACGGACGCATGGAATTTAACGGAAGCAGCAACGGCCGCTTCGAACTTGTCATCATCGTCTGCGCCGACTCCAGCGCCAAGGCAGGTATCGTCAACCGTTTCAAGGACGACATGAAGTCCATCGGCATCAACGTCAACGTCCAGGAACTGACCTGGGAGGACTATCTTCTCGCCCTGCAGGACGGCTTCTTTGTAACGGGCAACCGCGAGGTCACCTGGGACATGTATTACGGCGAAGTCAAGCTGCGCAACAACTTTGACCTGACCGAGCTGCTTCAGGTCCGCACCAAGGACAACGAGAAGAGCAACATGAACTGGAGCCGTTCCCGCGACACGACGATTCTGGACCGGATCAACAACTACCTGCGGGCAACCGAGGCCGCCAGACCCATCGCGTACAATGAACTCTGTGAGTACCTGACGCGCACCTCCGGCAATCTGGTCTCCATCGGCTTTGAAAAACAGCAGCTGATCACCCACCGCGGTGTGGTAAAGGGCGTAGCCCCCAACATCGGAAATCCGCTTTATGATTTCCAGCACTGGACCATCAACCTGGAAGACTGAAAGGAGTGTTGCATTATGACCGATCGCGAACTGATGAACATGGCCCGAGAGGCCTCCATGAACGCCTATATCCCATACTCCCACTTTGCCGTCGGCGCAGCCCTGGAGTGCATGGACGGCAGCGTCTATACCGGCTGCAACATCGAGAACGCCGCCCTCGGCAGCACCATCTGTGCCGAACGAACCGCCTGCGTCAAGGCTGTCAGCGAAGGCAAGCGCAGCTTCCGCCGGATTGCCATCTATGCCGACAGCGAGAACTGGTGCACCCCCTGCGGCGCCTGCCGGCAGTTCCTGGCGGAGTTCTCTCCGGATATGGAGGTGCTCTGCGCCAAGGCCGGCGCCCGCTATGTCAGTTATAAGCTCTCCGAGCTTCTGCCCCATACCTTCAGCTACTGAGGGAGGAGACAGACATGAAAAACATCGTCACCATCAGCCGTGAATACGGCAGCGGCGGATACGAGGTCGGCCGCAGAGTCGCCGAGCGCATGAACTATAAGTTCTATGACAAGGAACTGATCGCCCATATCGCGGACAAGTTCCTGATCCCGGAGTCCTTTGTCGCGGCGACCGAGGAAACCGAACTCAAAAAGAAGAATATTTTCCACGAGGTCTTCCCGGTCTTCACCCGGACCGAAAACGAGAACGCGGATTACATCTTCCGTGAGCAGGGCAAGTTCATCGTCCAGCTGGTGGAGGAGGGAAACTGCGTCATCGCCGGCCGCCGTGCGGATTTTTATCTTCGGGACAACCCGAACGCGCTGCATCTCTTCTTCTATGCCGATCAGGACTTTAAGGTGCGGCGGATCTGTGAGACCGAGAACCTTACCGAGGACGAGGCCGTCAAAAAGATCGCCGACATGGACCGGCGCAGACGCACCAGCTATGAATACGTCACCGGACGCACCTGGGGCGATATGCACAACTATGACCGCCTGATCTGCACCTCGACCCTGGGCCTGGACAAATGCGTGGAGGAGATCGTCGCCCTTCTGGGCTGAAAAAGCTAAGACAGAAGGGACGGAGAAGGAAAAACCGGCCCGGCAGAATGAACAGAAAAGACGCAATGCACAGCGAGTCTCGCTGTGCATTCTGCTTTACACAGATTGAGAATTATGTTATAATAAAATTGAAGTATTGTGGAAGAGTATCCACAGTATGCCGAAAATATGATTACAGGAGGTTGTTCAGATGGTTAGTTTTGCGGAAAGAATGGGCGGCATCAAAGCCTCTGACATTCGTCAGCTGCTTGCCGTTGCGTCCAAGCCGGAGATTATTTCCTTCGCGGGCGGCCTGCCGGCGCCTGAGCTTTTCCCGGTTGAAGACATCAAAAAAGCCTATGACGCCGTGCTGGACGAGGCGGGCCCGACCGCACTGCAGTACGGTGCCACGGACGGCTGGGCTCCGCTGAGAAAGCAGATCTCGGAGCGTATGCTGAAAAAGAACAATGTCACCATTGACCCGGCCCAGATTATCCTGACCGCCGGAAGCCAGCAGGGCCTGGACTTCATCGGAAAGCTGTTTCTGAATCCGGGCGATGTCGTCGTTCTGGAGAGCCCGAGCTACCTGGGCGCGATCAACGCCTTCCGCCAGTACCAGCCGAAGTTCGTCGAGGTTCCGACGGATGAAAACGGCATGATCATGGAAGAACTGGACCGCATTCTCGCCACCACGGAGAATGTGAAGTTCATCTATATCATCCCGGACTTCCAGAACCCCAGCGGACGTACCTGGCCGCTGGAGCGCAGGAAGCAGTTCATGGACATCATCAACAAGTATGAGATCCCCGCCATTGAGGACAACCCCTACGGCGACCTGCGTTTCAAGGGCGAGTATCTTCCCGCGCTCAAAAGCATGGATCCGAAGGAACTGATTATGTACTTCGGCACCTTCTCCAAGATCCTCTCACCCGGTATGCGCATCGGCTGGATTGCCGCCAGCGAGCAGATCATCGGCAAGGTCAACCTGATCGCCCAGGCCGCGGTTCTGCAGACGGCGACCATCAACGCCATGGCGATTTCGAAGTATCTGGATATGTTCGACATCGACGCCCATGTGGCGAAGATCCTTCCGGTCTACAAGCACCGCTGCGAGCTGATGATCAACACCATGCGCGAGACCTTCCCGGAGGAGTGCAAATTCACCGATCCGGACGGCGGTCTGTTCACCTGGTGCGAACTGCCGGATTACATCAACACCCGTGACATTGCGCCGATTGCCCTGGAGAAAAAGGTCGCGTTTGTTCCCGGTGACGGCTTCTATCCCTCCGGCGCGGTGAAGAACTGCATGCGCCTCAACTATTCCAACGCCACGGACGAACGCCTGGTCGAAGGTGTGCACCGTCTGGCCGATGTGATCAAAGGAGCGATGAAAGCATGAGTCTTGAGCCCGGACTGAAGGGCAGCGCGGAAACCGTCGTTGTCCACGAGAATACCGCCGCCGCGGTGGGAAGCGGTGCCTTGGAAGTGTTTGCCACCCCATCCATGATCGGCCTGATGGAGAAGGCGGCAATGGATGCCGTCATGCCGTATCTGGCCGAAGGGGAGAGCACCGTGGGAACGGAGATTCATGTCACCCACGATGCGGCGCTGCCGCTGGGGTTCCCGGTGACGGCGGAGGCCGAACTGGTCGAGGTGGACCGGCGGAGACTGAGTTTTCGTGTTCTGGCCCGTTCGGGCGATGAGATCATCGGACAGGGAACGCATACGCGCTTCATTGTGTCACAGGAGCGTTTTATGCAAAAAGTCGAAGCGAAGAAACAGCAGCAAGCATAACATTAACAAGGCCCACCGGCAAAGCCGGTGGGCCGGTGACAGAGAAAAAGCACTTCACGCAGAAGGCGGAAGCAAGCGCAGAACGATAACCAGGCAGATAACGGAAGGTCGCAATTATGAGAACAGTTCAAAGAAGTACAAGTCGATGGAAGCAGGCCCTTGCCCTGCTGCTTTGCCTCCTTGTGGTGGCGGGCCAGGGGGGAAGCGGCGCTTCGGCGGAGAACACCGCCGCTGCCGAGGTCCCGGAGCCACCGGTAAGCGACCTCCTTGCCGATAAGGAGACTTCGGAAGACTGGGACCGGATGCTTGAGAACCTTACCCTCAGCGGAGACTGGGCCGACGACCTGGTCAAGGTGGCGGAGAGTCAGCTGGGCTACACCGAGAGCATCCGAAACTTCAAGGCGGTGTACAACGAAGAGCGAAACGCCTACGACCTGTACGGCTGGAACCGTTACGGCGCCTGGTACGGGGAACCTTACGGCGAGTGGAACACCATGTTTGTCTCCTTCTGCCTGTTCTATGCCGGCGTATCGAGCGATACGCTCCCGTATGACAGCAGTTCCGGCCGATTGGCTTCTTCCCTGAGCAGCAGGGGAGTCTTTCATGAGAGAGAAAGCTACAAGGCTGTACCCGGTGATCTGATCTTCTTTGATCTGGACGGGGACGCCCGGGCGGACCGCGTCGGAATCGTCCGGGAGGTGAACCAGGAGACCGGAACGGTCACCACCGTGGAAGGAGGACGCTCCGGCAGAGTCGATACCTACAAATACAGTCCGGATACCGAAACCATCATGGGATATGCAGCCCTGCCGAAGAATCCGGACGGCATGTCCGGCGGGCCGGAGAACACGCAAGGGGAAGCCGGCCAAAGCTCCGGCGGAACCCAGGCCGCGCAGCCCGGAAGCCAGACCGCGGAAGATGACGAGGAATTTGCCTTGGTGGCCGGCTTTGCGGGACATGAGAGCGGCGTCACGATCTATATCGAGGCCGGCAAGGGATCGGTCCCGGCGGATACCATGATGACGCTGAGCCCCATCAACGGCAACAACATCAAAACCCTTGTGAACAGCGCGGTGGACGGAGAGGTCCTGGAAATCCGTGCGCTCCATGTCCTTCTGCACAGCCCCCAGGGAGAGGTCGTGAACGCGCAGAAGCCGATGCGCTTCCGCCTGTATCCTTCCTCCTGGCATTATACCGCGGACCGGATTGTGGTGCTTCAGATCCTGGAAGACAACACCGTGACCGAGGTGGCGAGCTCCAATGACTTCCGTGCGATTGCCAACAGCGGGATCCCCTTTGAGGCGAAGGAAAACGGAATCTATGCCGTTGTGAATGTTGCATAGCCTCATAAACCCGGAGGGAAAATTAAATCAGAAACAGCAGCTGCGTCCGGAGTGTTCTCCGACAGCAGTTGCTGTTTTTCATGAAGAAGAAATAATAATCTCCCCGCCGGAGGCGGGGAGAAAAATGATCAGGACAGATTTCCGGTGGCGTACATGACGGCCGTGACCGCGACGACAGGGGCGGTCTCACAGCGGAGAATCCGCTGACCCATGGAACAGATATGCAGCCCGGCGATCCGGGCAAGATCCGCCTCAAAGGGTTCAAAGCCGCCCTCCGGTCCGGTCAGAATCGAGACGCTGGAGACGGTTTTGTTCGCTTCCAGGACGGCGTCCAGTGCCTCCCGATCTCCGGTCTCGTACATGAACAGGGGAAGGTCGTGATGGACCGCGGTGTTCAGCACTTCACCGTAATCCGGCGCCCAACTGACCTGGGGGATGATGCCGCGGCCGGACTGCTTGGCGGCTTCCTCACTGATGCGGTTCCAGCGTTCCAGCTTTTTGTACGGGTCGTCCGGTTTCGCGACGCTGCGCGCCGACTGAAAGAAGACAATCCCGTGGGCACCTGCCTCCACCGATTTCTGAATGATATAATCCACCCGGTCGCCCTTCGGCAGACCGCAGAGAACGGTGACTTCCACAGAGGGCTCGCCCTTGCAGGGGACCACTTCGACCACTTCAAATTCGGCCTCTTCTTTATCGGAACGGACCAGACGGCACTTATAGTCCGAGCCCTGGGTGTCGCAGATGGTGACATCCTCACCGGGACGGATCCTTAAGACCTGAACATGCTCCGCATCCCGGCCGCGAATAATAGCCCGGGCTCCGCCCAGAAAATTCGCACCGGCAATGAAAAAACGCGCCACGATACATCGCTCCCTTCCATACAGCTTATTATCGCATATTTTCCCCCTCTTTGCAAGTTCCTTTCTTGACGGATCGGATAGACTGTTCTATAATAAACTCTGCATGCGCATGACGCAGCAGCAACAATGATGAGAACGGAGGCATCTCTGCCATGCCCACTACATGGAGCCGCAGCCCGGAAGAATTCCATAAGATCTATCTGGCCAACACCGATGCGTTCTATCGGATCGGCAGCGCCAATCTGGCCCCGGAGCTGGATGAATTTATGACCAAGTGTGCTCTCTCCCTCTGGAGCAGAGCCGGCGGGATCGGAGAACGCCATGTTCAGATGGCGAACCAGATCTATTCCCGCGGCCGGCAGCAGCCGAAGTGGCTGCTCTGGAACCTGACCAGCTCCGTGTGTGAGGAAGACGTTTTTCTGCCCCCGGTGTTTTTCTGGAATCTTGCGGAATCCGACGCCAAGCGGGGCACGGAGACCTCCAGAACCTTTATCAGGATGCTGACCAACATCCTGCTCTATCTTGCGGCGGTGGACGATGACGTGACCTATTCCGAGGCGGCGTTCATCACCGAGTGCACCGACCGCCTTGCCGCCATCTGCGACACCACCGGAGTGCGCAAGTCCCGCGAGGGGCTGAATCCGCTGGACTTTGTCACCAGCGGGGAGCCCAGCTTCGTCGAGAAGCACAGCGCCCAGGTTCAGACCTCCGGGGGCGGAACCAACGCGCCGAAGGCCGAGGAGAAGGCACCGGAGAAGCCGAACTTTGACGAGCTGATGGAACAGCTTGACAGTCTGGTCGGCCTGGACACCGTGAAGAAAGAGGTCAAGAACCTCATTAACCTTGTCAAGGTCCGCAAGCTCCGCCAGGAGAACGACCTGCCCGTGCCGCCCATGAGCTTTCACATGGTCTTCCTCGGCAATCCCGGCACCGGCAAGACGACGGTGGCCCGCCTGATCAGCGGGCTGTACGCGGCGATCGGCGTGCTGAGCAAGGGGCAGCTGATTGAAGTGGACCGCTCCGGCCTGGTGGCGGGGTACGTGGGCCAGACCGCCCTCAAGACCCAGGAAGTGATCCAGTCCGCATTGGGCGGGGTGCTCTTCATCGACGAGGCTTATTCCCTCGCCTCCGGAGGGGAAAACGACTTCGGCCGCGAGGCCATCGAGACCATGCTGAAGGCGATGGAGGATCACCGGGACGACCTGGTGGTGATTGTCGCGGGCTATACCGGACCGATGGAGAAGTTCATTCACTCCAACCCCGGCCTGGAAAGCCGGTTCAACCGCTATTTCTTCTTCCCGGATTATGACGGGAACCAGCTGACGGAGATTTTCCGGATTCAGTGCAAGAAGAACAGCTATACCCTGACCCCCGAGGCAGATGAGGCGGCGCTGAAGATGTTCACGCGGCTCTATGAAGAGCGCGACGAGAACTTCGGCAACGGACGCGATGTGCGCAACTGCTTTGAGGACATGGTGGTGAGACAGTCCAACCGGGTCGCCGCGCTGGAGAACCCGAGCAAGGAGGATCTCATGACGGTCAAGCCGGAGGATCTGGTGGACCCGGACGAGGAACAGGTCTGAAGAAACGAAACGATAACGGAGTAATCCGAAGGAGATGAAGATATGTCGATCATAAACGCCGTTGTCGCAGGGATCATTTATGCGCTGACCGAGCTGCTTGCGCTCTCCGGTTCCGGACATCTGGCCGTTGTGAACACGCTCTTCGACCTGCATCTCACGGAGCTCCATCTGCTGTTCAAGGCCTTTACAGAGCTTGCGGTCATAATTGCGCTGGTCCTGGCCTACCGCAGGGACATCGCCGACATGATCCGCGACACGGCGGGCCTGACAGGCTTTTCACGGCGGAAGCCGGTGAAGGGGCAGCGCTATCCCGAAGCGAGACTGCTGTTCATGCTGGTGATGGCGACGCTGCCGCTGCTGATGATGCTGCCGTTTCGGAAGAACTACTTCAGCCTTTGGAACAGCACGGCTTTCGTGGGCGTGATGTTCATCCTGAACGGGGCGGTCCTTTACGTCTGCGAGAGAATGCTTCCCGGCAAGAAGGGCCTGGGCAGAATGCAGATTCCGGACGCGCTGATCATTGGCATCTGTCAGGCGGTTGCGATTATCCCGGGCCTTTCCCGCCTGGCACTGACCGTTACGGCCGGAGAGGCGGAGGGCTTCCAGAAACCGTACTGCATCCGCTTCGGCATGCTTCTCGCGATCCCCGCGCTGTTCGGCTCCTTCATCCTGAGCCTCGCAGACGCGGCCATCGCCGGCATTGACACGGCGTTTATGACCGCCTATCTCGCCGGCGCGGGCGCCGCCCTGGTTACGGCCTTCTTTACCATATACGGATTCCGCCGCCTGGTGCGCCGCCGCGGCTATGGCGGGCTGGCTTACTACAGCTGGGTTATCGGTGTGCTCAGCATCATCCTGACCCTGATCTTCTGAAACAGCGACTTGTTCTGTCTCCCCGCCGGAGGCGGGGAAACAATGCGGCAATACTTATTACAGGTAAGACCCAAACAGCGACTTGTTCTGTCTCCCCGCCGGAGGCGGGGAGACAATACAGCAATATATTTCAATTACAGGTAAGACCCAAAGAACAGGAATTTACTCATGGCAAGAAAAGCAACGACAAGCAAAAAAACAACGACAAAATCCAAAAAATCCACAACAAAACCGGCTCCGCCCCCGCCGCCGAAGCGCAACTCGGCCCAGAGCCTGCCCGAACCCGGCACGGCCTACGGCAGCAACATCATCGGCGGGGTCATCTTTCTGGTCCTGGCGATCTGCTCTACGATCAGCTACTTCAACACCGAAGGCAGTTTTGTAAACTTTTTCTCCACCTGGCTGAGAGGCCTGCTTGGCTGGGGCTTCTATCTTGCGGCCCCGGCTTTCGCCGTCTCGGCGGTCATGCTGTTTACCTGCGGGGACCGTCCCATCGGCGCGCGTGTGTTTGCGACGGTGATGCTCCCCGTGCTGCTGGCGGCGCTGTCCGCCCTGATGCTGGGCCCCGAAATCCGCGAGGGAACAGCCATCAGCGAAGCGGTGAACGACCTTTTCGACCTCGGAAACGTGATGAAATCCGGCGGTGTCATCGGCGGCCTGATCGCCCATGTGATGAACAAGGCGCTCAGCATGTACGGAACTCTGCCGCTGCTGGTGCTGGGCTTTCTGTACTGCTTCGTGGTCTGCTGCTGGGGCAGTTTTCGCGGCCTCGTCGCGGTGATCACCCGCTCCCACAACGCCTATGTCCGCTATGAACAGGAGCACCAGAAGATCGAACAGAAAGCGGCTGCCCGCGGTATTGCCAATCTCCGCACACCGGCAAAGAAACAGCCGACCAAGATTGTCCAGGGGACCCGGCAGGGAATGTTCAACGTCGACATTCCGCTGGGGGACGAGGATGACGCGCTCACCGTGAACGCCGCGGCCGGGAAGGTGAAGAAAACCTCCACACCGCGGCCGGTACGCAAAACGACAAAAACCGAGATCATTCACGATTTCTCGCTTACGGACGAGGACTATCTGACCCCGCCGCTGTCTGCGCCGATCTCCTCCCAGGGCTCTGTGCTGTCCGAGGTGGAAACGATGATGAATACCCCGCTGCATCCGGAAAAGGCCCCGGCCGTACGTCCGGCCGCGGAACAGACACCCGCAAGGGAAACGGCCGCAAAAGAGACGAAAACCGTGATGGCGCAGCCGAAACGGAGCATGGCAAAGACCGCAAAGCCGGAACCGGTCAAAGTCGAGACGGTGAAGCGGGATGAGATTTCCGAAGCCCGCAAGAAGATTGAGGAAGAGATCGCCGGCGGCAGCACGGACATGAGCGATTATGAATTCCCGCCGCTTACGCTCCTGAGAGCCAGCAGCGGGGTCACGGCCGACGCCACCGACGAAGTGAACCTCAACCGCATTCGCCTGGAAGAGGCGATCCAAAGCTTCGGCATCAGCGCACAGGTGTCGGGTGTCATTCGCGGACCTACGGTCACGCGCTATGACATCGAGCTGGACCGCGGCGTGAAGCTGGCCCGGATTACGAACCTCGCGGGCGACCTTGCCCTGTCGCTGGGCGTGGTAAATGTCCGCATCGCCCCGATCCCGGACAAGATCTCCACCGTGGGCATCGAGGTGCCGAACAAGACGGTGAGCACGGTTTTTCTCCGGGATATCCTGGACTCGGCAAACTTCTCCGGAGCCAAGTCGAAGCTGAGCTTTGCCCTCGGCAAGGACATCGGCGGCAACTGTATTGTCGGCAACATCTCAAAGCTTCCGCACCTGCTGATTGCCGGAACCACCGGTTCCGGCAAGTCGGTCTGCATGAACTCGCTGATCCTGAGCCTGCTGTATAAGGCGCGCCCGGATGAGGTAAAGCTCATCATGATCGACCCAAAGATGGTGGAGCTCGGAATCTATAACGGCATCCCGCACCTCTATGTCCCGGTGGTTACCGACCCGAAAAAGGCGGCCGGCGCCCTGCAGTGGTCTGTGGTGGAGATGCTCAAACGCTACCGCGCTTTCTCCGAGATCGGCGTGAGGGACCTCGACGCCTATAACCGGATTCAGAAGGAGCAGGGTGAGGAAACTCTGCCGCGGGTGGTCATCGTCATCGACGAGCTGGCCGACCTGATGCTGGTGGCCTCCAAGGATGTGGAAGAGAGCATCTGCCGTGTCGCCCAGATGGGCCGCGCGGCGGGCATGCACCTGGTCATTGCGACCCAACGTCCTTCCGCCGACGTCATCACCGGCCTGATGAAGGCCAACATCCCGTCCCGCATTGCCTTTGCGGTGTCTTCGGCTCTTGAAAGCCGTATTATCCTCGACCAGGGCGGCGCCGAGAAGCTGATCGGCTTCGGCGATATGCTGTATTCGCCCATCGGCAGCGGAAAGCCCACCCGGATCCAGGGCTCCTTTGTCTCGGACGAGGAGCGTGAAGACGTCATCACCTTTATCAAGGAACACAACAACATCGAGGCGGAGAAGAACGCCGAGATCGAAGACTATATGCTCAAGGCCACAAAGGACAAGAACGGCGCCGCGGAAGAGAAATCCGGTGCGTCCGAAGGCCCTGCCGGCGACTACGACGAGATGCTGCCCCAGGCGGCGGAGGTCGTGATCGAGATGGGCTCCTGCTCGGTCAGTATGCTGCAGCGGCGCATCAAGCTGGGCTATTCCCGCGCCGCGCGTATTGTGGACCAGATGGAAGAGCTTGGAATCGTGGGACCCTACGAGGGGGCCAAGCCGCGCAGCGTCACCGTCGACAAGGCGGGCTGGCACGACCTGCAGGTGAAGATGGGCTGGATCCCGGCCGACAGCCCCCTGGATCTCGACCCGGGACCGGAGCCGGAGGAAGCGGCGTTTGAGGATCAGGATGAAGAATTCTGAACCGATCAGCGTCACCGAGGCCAACGCCATGAGCAGCCTGGCCCTGGCCCATGTGGGCGATGCGGTGTATGAACTGCTGGTGCGAAGCATGCTGGCTTCAAGAGGTCCGGCGGCGGTGCACGACCTGCATCGGCAGACCGTCGCCTATGTCCGGGCAGAAGCCCAGGCGGCGACGGTAAAGCGCCTTCTGCCGCTGCTGAGCGAAGAAGAGACCGCGGTGTATAAGCGCGGGCGGAACAGCCACGTCCATGGAATTCCCGCCCATGCAAACCCAGGCGAATACCACAGCGCGACAGGGCTGGAAGCCCTGCTGGGCTGGCTGTATCTCACGGGACGGCAGGACCGGATCCGGGAACTGTTTGACGCCGTGACGGAGGACTGAAGCACAATGGCATTGGACACCGCAACCGTCTCGGCGCTGGCGGAGGAACTCTCCGACCGCCTCACAGACGGAAGAATTGAAAAGATCCAGCAGCCGGAGAAGGACCTGCTCCTTCTGACGGTGCGCTCGGAAGGGGAGAACCGAAAGCTCCTGATCCGTGCCGCCGGGCCCAACGCCCGTGTGCATCTCACGGAACAGAGCTTTGAAAATCCCAAAGAAGCACCGATGTTCTGCATGCTGCTGCGCAAATATCTGACCGGCGCGCGTGTCAAAAGTGTCGAACAGCCAAACTTCGACCGCCTGATCGCCTTCCACCTGGAGAGCCGGAACGAGCTTGGCGACAGCGCGGAGCTCCGCCTGATCACCGAACTGATGGGCAGAGCGGCAAATGTGGTTCTCATCGGAGCCGACGGAAGAATTCTCGACTGTCTGCGCCGCATCCCGCTCTCCGAACACGGAACCCGTGCCCTGCTTCCCGGGCTGCGATATGAGCTGCCGCCGGTGCCGGAGGGCTTCGGACGCAAGCAGGAAGAGTGCAGCGCCGAAACGGAGGCGGCTCCGGCAAAGGCTTTGCCGGAATCCGACCGCGGCAGCATCAGCGAGCTTCTGGATCGCCGCTACGGCGCCATGGAACGGCAGGAGCTGCAGAAGAGAAGGGCGCAGGAGCTGGTCAAGTCCGTGCGGCGTGCCCGCGACCGGCAGCAGCGCAAGCTCGCCGCTCAGGCGGAGGAGCTGCGCCGGACCGAAAAACTGGAAGATACCCGCCGTCAGGCGGAGCTGCTCCAGGCAAACCTCTACCGCGTCCGCCGCGGCGACCGCGTGCTGGAGTGTGAAAACTACTACGAAGAAGATTCCCCCCTGGTGACGATCCCGCTGGACCTGATGAAAACCCCGCAGGAGAATCTGAATGCGCGGTTCAAGGAATACCGCAAGCTCAAGGGCGCAAAAGAGCACCTGACCAAGCTGATTGCGGAGGGGGAGAAGCAGCTGGAATACCTCAACAGTGTTCTGGACGAGCTCTCCCGGGCGCTCAGCGCGAGAGAACTCGACGAGATCCGCGCCGAACTGGAGAGCACCGGCTGGCTCAAGGCCCAGCGGCGGCAGAACCCGAAGAAGCGAAACGCCGTGAAAGCCATGGCGCCGATGCGATTTGAGAGCCCGGACGGGATGGAGATTCTTGTCGGGCGCAACAACCTGCAGAATGACGAGCTCACCACACGGGAAGCCCGACGGACGGACTACTGGTTCCATGTCCAGCAGCTCCACGGCAGCCATGTAATTCTGCGCTGCGAAGGGCTGGAGCCCTCTTCGGAGGCGATCCGCGCGGCCGCGGAACTTGCGGCGTATTATTCGCAGGCCCGCGACAGCGGCCGCACCGCGGTGGACTACACCATGGTGCTGAATGTGAAGAAGCCTTCCGGCTCGCTGCCGGGAAAGGTGATCTACCGGAACTATCGCACGATGATTGTGGATGCGTCCGCCGCGGCCGGGGAAGGAGCACAGACATGAAACTCAGCGTCGTGATCCCCGTATACAACACCGAGGCCTGGCTTGAAAAGTGCCTGGATTCGCTGCTCCCGAAGGGGTACGAAGGCTCCGGCGCAGCTCAGGCGAGCGAGGCGGAGCTGGAACTTGTCTGTGTCAACGACGGATCCACGGACGGCTCCGCCTCGATCCTACAGAAGTACACCGAGCGCTATCCGAAACTGATCTCCGCCATTGAGACTCCGAACGGAGGCCTCGGCCACGCGCGGAACACAGGCCTTGAGGCCGCAAGAGGGGAATATGTCCTGTTTGTCGACAGCGACGACTACCTCGCGCCGGGGGCTGTGGAAGAGATGCTGGATGTTCTGGAGCGGAACCCGGGGACAGACGCGGTGGTGTTCGACCTCATGTATGTGGATGAGGAAGGACGCGAGCTCCGCTGTGTCCGGGGCACGGAACACGAGCGCGAATTCTCCTTTGACGCCGACCCGACATTTCTTTTTTCGGCGCACAACGCCGTGAACAAGCTCTGGAGACGGGAACTGTTTCTCTCAACAGGGATCCGCTTCCCGGACCGCCTGTGGTTTGAAGATCTGGCGACGGTGCCGAAACTCTGCCTTAAGCTGAAACGGATTCTCCCGATCCGGCGGGCGTGGTACCGCTATTATCAGCGCCCAGGCTCCATCATGAGCGCCGCCCGGGCGGAGAAAAACCTCGACATGCTTGCGGTGGCGGAGACCGTGGAGCGCTATTACCGCGAGGAGGGCGCTTTTGAGCGATATCTTCCGGAACTCACGTACAAGTTCTGGTATGAGGAGCTGCTGGCCTCTGTCACCCGCGTGAACCGGATTGATCCTCACAGTGCGATCCAGGGGCAGCTGCGCGACGACTATCTTCGCCGTTACCCTGCGTTTCGAAAAAGTCCTTATGTCCGTCATGCACCGCTGCGCCTGCGCCTTCTCACGGATGCGATCTGCCGGGGCGACTGGCGCGCGGTGAAACTGATGACCGACTTGAACAACAAAAGGAAAGGCCGTTGAAACCATGAAGAAGAAAGAGATCGAAGAAAAAGAAAAACTTCCACCCGATGTACAGCTGCGCCTGGACCTGTACGACTGGATCCAGTCGCTGATGGTGGCGCTGGTGATCTGCATTGCGCTGTTCATCTTCGTTGTCCGCGTGATTGACGTGAGCGGGTCCTCCATGTTCCCGACGCTGCACAACGGCGACAAGATGATCGTCTCCAATCTGTTCTATGAGCCCAAATACGGCGACGTGATCGTCTTCAAGACCGATACCTACGACCCGAACAAGGCCCTGGTCAAGCGGGTCATTGCCACCGAGGGCCAGGAGATCAGCCTGGACTTTGACCGCGGTGTGGTGTACATCGACGGAAAGCCCCTGGAGGAGGACTATATCGCGGAACTTACCAAGACAAAGCTGGACTTCATCGGCCCGCAGACGGTGCCGGAGGGACATATCTTCGTCATGGGGGATAACCGCAATGCCTCCACAGACAGCCGCAAGAAGGAAATCGGCATGGTCGATACGCGAATGATTCTCGGCCGCGCGTTTTACGTAGCCTTCCCGTCCGGAGACATGGGATGGATCAACTGAATATCCAGTGGTATCCGGGGCACATGACCAAGGCGCGCCGCATGATGGAGGAGAGCCTCCACCAGGTGGACGCCCTGTGTGAGATCCTGGATGCCCGAATCCCGAATGCCAGCCGGAATCCCGAGATCGACACGCTGGCCGCGGGAAAGCCGCGCCTCGTGGTCCTGAACCGCGCGGACCTGGCGGACCCGGCACTCACAAAGCGATGGAAGCAGCACTATGAAGACCGGGGCTTTGCAGTCCTGGACTGCGACGCACGAACGGGCAAGGGCTGCGGCGCCTTCGCACCCGCGGTGCGGCGTCAGCTTGCCGAGCGCCTGGACCAGTGGCGCGAGAAGGGCCAGACCGGACGAAGGCTCCGCGTCATGGTTGCCGGGATTCCGAATGTCGGCAAGTCGACCTTCATCAACCGTGTTGCAGGCCGGAAGGCCGCGGCGGCGGGGGACAAGCCCGGCGTTACCCGGGGAAAGCAGTGGATCGCCGTGGACAACTCGCTGGAGCTGCTGGACACACCCGGTATCCTCTGGCCGAAATTTGAAGACCCGGCGGTAGGGGAGCTGCTTGCCGTGACCAATGCCATCAAGGCCGAGGTCGTGGACCGGGAAGCTCTGGGGGCCCGCTTCCTGCAGCGCCTGTGCGCGCTCTATCCGGAGGCGGTGCGGGAGCGCTACAAGCTGGACCCGGACCCGGAGGCCGCGCCCTGGGAGCTGCTGGAGCGCGCGGCAAGAAAAAGAGGCTTTCTCGTCTCCGGCGGGGAAGCCGACATCGAGCGAATGGCAAACACCCTGCTCACCGAGTACCACAGCGGGAAACTGGGCAGACTCACGCTCGAAGCGCCGAATCAGTGAGCAATGTTGAATGTTAAATGAGAAATGAGAAATTGGGCGGGAAGATGGAAAAGCTGGACCTCTGGGAAATCGAACGGGAGCTGCACAGCCAGGGCGTCGGCCTGATCTGCGGTGTGGATGAGGCCGGTCGCGGACCCCTGGCGGGGCCGGTCTGCGCGGCCGCGGTGATCCTGCCTGCCGAGGCGGACCTGCCGGGTCTGAACGACTCGAAGAAGCTCTCGGAAAAGAAACGGGAACAGCTGTTCCCGGAGATTCAGCGGATTGCCCTCGCCTGGAGTGTGGCCTTTGCCACGGTGGAAGAGATCGAGGAACGAAACATCCTCGGCGCGACCATGCTTTCCATGAACCGAGCCATCGAGGGGCTTAGCCTGAGGCCGGAGCTTGCCCTGATTGACGGGAACCGGAATAAGGAGATCGAGATGCCGAGCCGCTGCGTCGTCCACGGCGACGCACGCTGTGCTTCCATCGCGGCCGCTTCCATCCTCGCAAAAGTAAGCCGTGACCGCCTGATGGTGGAACTCTCCCGGGAGTATCCGCAGTACGGCTTTGAACAGCACAAGGGCTACGGAACCAGGGCACACTATGAAGCCCTGCGGGAGTATGGCCCCTGTCCGGCGCATCGGCCGAGTTTCCTGTGATGGCGCTGTACACCATCGGAGACCTGCACCTCTCGCTTGCCGGCGACAAGCCGATGGACAAGTTCGGAGAAGCCTGGCAGAATCACCCAGAGAAGCTGCGCGAGGGGTTTCGCGCGCTGGGAGAGGATGATCTGACCGTCCTGTGCGGCGACCTGAGCTGGGCGATGAGCCTGAAGGAAGCGGAAGCGGACTTTCGCTTTATCCATGAGCTTCCGGGAAAAAAGCTGATCCTCAAAGGAAATCATGACTACTGGTGGAGCACGGCCACAAAGGCATACAAATTCTTTGGCGAGCAGGGCTTCGACAGCATGGAGATTCTCCATAACAATGCCGTCATCTGGAATGACGTCGCGCTTTGCGGCACGAGAGGCTGGTTCTATGAAGAGGACCACGGCACCGAGCACGACCGGAAGATGATGCTTCGTGAGATCCAGCGTCTTGAGACCTCCCTGAAGGCGGGAGGCGACCGGGAGAAGATTGTCTTTCTCCACTACCCGCCGGTGTTTCGGAACTACCGCTGTGAAGAGATCCTGCGCCTGCTGCAGGACTACGGGGTACGCCGCTGCTATTACGGCCATATTCACGGACGCGGGATTCCGCTGGCGTATAACGGCTGGATCGGCTGTACGGAGTTCAAACTGGTGAGTGCCGACGCCGTGGGATTTGCCCCGGTCCGGATCCTTTGAAGCGAGCGGCGTGATTTGCCGCGGATTTGTGATCGGAGCACCGCGGGCGGAAGCCGAAGAACGGAGAGGAGAGAGACCGTGTGAGCAAAGGCCCGGACCGTGCGGAACTGGGAGCGCTGGGAGAACGCCTTGCAGCGGAGCACCTGGCGCAGCGGGGATACCGGATTGTGGAGAGAAATTTTCGCTGCCGCATGGGTGAGATCGACCTCATTGCCCGGCGGGGAAACGATCTGGTCTTCACCGAGGTGAAACTCCGGAAGGATGCCTCTCATGGGGAGGCGCGGGAATTTGTCACATCTTCCAAACAGCGAAAGCTCCTCCTGACGGCGGAATACTATCTGGCGGCCAGACCCTGGGCCCAGGACCTGCAGGCCAGATTCGACGTGATCGAAGTATATGCGCCGCAGGGAACAGAGGAAAACTGCAGCATCTTCCATCTGGAGAATGCTTTTTCCTGAATCGCTCCGTGAGGATATTCGTGAGGAAGTCCCCGGCAAAAAAGGCTTTTCAATTTGCCTCCGATGTGGTATGATACCCCAGAAAGAAGGGAACGATCTTGCCGAAGCAGCTGGGCATCAAAAAAATTGCGGACAACCGCAAGGCATTTCATGAATACTTTGTCCTGGAACGCTTCGAGGCCGGGATCGAACTGGCGGGTACGGAGGTCAAATCCGTCCGTGCCGGTCAGGTGAACCTGAAGGACTGCTTCTGCACCATCAAGGACGGCGAGCTGTTCGTTCGGGGCATGCATATCAGCCCGTATGAACACGGGAACATCTTCAACCGGGATCCGGTCCGGGCGCGTCGGCTGCTGATGCACAAGCGGGAGATCATGAAGCTCCAGGCCCGTGTGATGCAGGACGGTGTGGCACTGATCCCGCTGTCGCTGTACTTTAAAGACAGCCGGGTGAAGGTGGAGCTGGGCCTGTGCAAGGGAAAGAAGCTGCACGACAAGCGTGAAAGCGACGCGGAGCGCGAGTCCAGACGAGAGATTGATCGAGCGATGAAAGAAAGGAATTACTGAGATGGCAAATCCTGTTGTGACATTTGAAATGGAAAACGGCGATATCATCAAGGCGGAGCTTTATCCGGAGATCGCCCCGAACACGGTGAACAACTTTATTTCGCTGGTGAAGAAGGGCTTCTATGACGGCCTGATCTTTCACCGGGTCATTCCGGGCTTTATGATTCAGGGCGGCGACCCGAAGGGAATCGGCATCGGCGGCCCCGGCTACAGCATCAAGGGCGAGTTCCGGGCAAACGGCTTTCAGAACGACCTGAAGCATGACCGTGGCGTCCTGTCCATGGCCAGAGCGATGGATCCGAATTCCGCCGGAAGTCAGTTCTTCATCATGCACGATGTCGCCCCGCATCTGGACGGCCAGTACGCGGGCTTCGGCAAGGTGATCGAGGGCATCGAGGCCGTCGACCATGTTGCGGCGGTCCGCACGGACTACAACGACAAGCCCCGGATTCCCCAGGTCATGAAGAAGGTCACGGTTGAGACCTTCGGCGTCGAGTATCCGGAACCCGAAAAGGTATAACAGGACGGTTCATTTCCTTTAGGGGAATCTGGCATCGTTTGAAGGTGTTACTTGCCTTTTACCTGTTATTCGGTTTCAATGGGGATCCTGTAAACATTATTTCCAAATAGTGTTTACACCCCTTTTATGGGGATGTACCGGTTTCGACGGGGGTATGGAGGCAGGAATAGCGGGCAGATGCGCCTACCATCTTTAAAATGGGCATTCTTATAAATTAAAGAACGACAATAACGTTCTCCTCGCTGCTTAAGCAGTGAGCGTCCCACCCGGGAGGACCACGGCCTGGGATGGGGCGTCGACGAGTGGTGAACGTGCATATGCTAAGCTTTGCGCATATCATGAATCATGAAGCTACCAAGTCCCTGAGCATGACGGCATGCGCTGGGGCGAGGGAATGTAAATTACCGTCTGCGCCCGGAGAAGTTTCTGTTAAAGTGCTTTCGGACAGGGGTTCAACTCCCCTCATCTCCACCATTCGGACGGCCTTCAGCGAACACTGCAAGATGTCCGCTGGAGGCCTGTTCATTTCCCGTATCAGACCGCAGACTTGCGGCTTTGAAAAACAATCTTTTGAATCTGTATCGTATGATAAACGGAGGTGCACAACTATGTGGACAAATCAGGAAGTAAAGGAAAAGGCCAGAACTGCTTTTAAGGCAAACTATTGGCCCTGCGTCGGCGTTTCGCTGCTGATGAGCGTTCTTACCGGAGGAACAACGTTTTCGTCCAGTGCCCAGGGGAACAGCTCTGACATGCAGAACGCCCTTGAATCCGGCCAAACGGAAGTTCTCGCAGGCTTTTTCATCGCATTTGGGATCGTGAGCATCATCAGCCTTCTGGTGAAGATCTTCATCGCCAACCCCGTTGAAGTCGGCGGATACCACTTCTTCCAGAAGAACACCGAAGAGCCGGGTGCCCCGTTCGGGCTGATCAAGACAGGATTCCAGAATTACGGACATACCTTTGCGACCCTGTTTCTGCGTGACCTGTTCCTGGTCATGTGGGGGCTGCTTTTTATCATTCCCGCTCTGATCAAAGGTTATTCCTACTGCATGGTTCCGTTTATTCTGACAGAGCATCCGGAACTGTCGGCGACGGAGGTTATCACACGCTCCCGCGAGATGATGAATGGACACAAATGGCGTGCGTTTCTGCTGGACCTGAGCTTCATCGGCTGGATCCTCCTCGGTGTGCTCACGCTTGGACTCGGACTCATCTTCTGGACTGAGCCCTACATGTTCAGCACCCGTGCAGCGCTCTATCTGAAGCTCAAGGAAGAGCAGGGTATCGATTGAGAAGCGGCGGAGGACGACTGCTGAACCTTACTGAAAATGAACCCTCCCGGAAGAGATTTCGGGAGGGTTTCACAGCGGAAAGGAAGCTTATGCAGAAAAACTGGTATCGCCTGGATACGGCGGCGCTCATTTTCCCGGCGACGATCCGACGGGACTGGTGCAATGTGTTCCGGCTGTCCGCGGGGCTCACGGAGCCGGTGGACCCTGCCGTCCTGCAGCAGGCGACGGACGACTTGAGAAAGCGCTTCCCGTCTTACTTCGTGACGCTGCGTCGGGGCATGTTCTGGTACTACCTGGAAGAGAGCGCGGCTCCGGTGCTGGTGCGGGAGGACTATGCCTATCCGCTGACCTTCATGTCAAGCAGAGAACTGAAGCGCAACTGTCTGCGGGTGCTTTATTATCGCAACCGGATTGCGGTGGAGTTCTTCCACTCGCTGACGGACGGACGAGGCGGAAGCGTCTTCCTTGCAAATCTTGTGGCCCGCTATCTGGAGCTGAAACACGGGATCTCGATTCCGCGCACCGAGCTCATCCGGAATCCCGCAGAGCCGCCGCGGGCGGAGGAGCTGGAAGACAGCTTCCTGAAAAACGCGGCAGAGGTCCAGGCAGACCGGACGGAGGAAGTCAGCTACCGTCTACACGGCACCCCGGAGAAGGAGGGCTTTCGGACGCTGACGACCGGCATTGTGCAGACCGAAGCGCTTGTCGCAGCGGCGCACCGATACCATGTCTCGGTAACGGCGTTTCTCGCGGCGGTAATGGCGGAGAGCATTATCTCCATGCAGAACGAAGAAAGGCCGCGCCGAAGACAGCGGCCGGTGAAAATCACGATCCCGGTGGATCTTCGGCGGCTTTACGGAAGCAGCACGCTGCGGAACTTCTCGCTGGTGCTGAACATCGGCGCGGACCCGAGATACGGCGACTACAGCCTTGAAGAGCTCTGCAGCACCATTTTCCACCAGCTTCGGGCCTATGCGACACCGCAGCACATGGCCGGAATGATTGCCGCCAATGTCCAGCCCCAGCAGCTGATTGTGCTGCGGCTGGCGCCGGTGTTTCTGAAAAACATCGTGATGAACGCGGTCTACCGGCGCACCGGAGAGAGCTTCGGCTGCCTGAATATCTCGAACATCACCAATGTGGATCTTCCCGAGGAGATGCGGCCGTATATCGAGCGGATGGAGTTTATCATCGGCCCCCAGCGCAGTTATCCGAACAACTGTTCGGTTCTCAGCTATGGCGGCAGAACCTATATCAACATGATCCGCAATATCCGCGAGTCGGAGCTGGAGCGCCGCTTCTTCTCGAGGCTGGTAGACCTGGGGATTCCGGTAGAGATCGAAAGCAACAGGAGATAGAAAAATGTATTGTGTCAAGTGTGGAGTGAAACTGCAGGACGGGACCGAGACCTGCCCCCTTTGCCAGACACCGGTCTGGAACCCGGAGCAACTTGTGCGGGAGAGAAGCTTCCCGGACAGTCTGCCGGAACGGCACCGTGAGTCCGGGCGGACGCTGGCCATGGCAATGATGGTGCTGGCCATCGTGGAGATCATTGTCGTGATGATCGTCTGCTTCCGGCTCTACGGCGAACTGCGCTGGGGCGGCTACGTCATCGGCGGTATTGCCCTGTTCTACGTAATTGCCTTTCTGCCGCAGTGGTTCCATGCGCCGAAAGGGGAGGTCTTTGTGCCGCTGGACCACGCGGCGGCGGCCATTTACGTGCTTTATATCTGCATGAAAACCGGAGGGCATTGGTTCCTGAGCTTTGCGCTGCCGATCGTGATTGCAAGCTGCCTGATCTCCACGGCGATGATCTGCCTGCTGAAGTATGTACAGGGCGGACGGCTCTTCATCTTCGGCGGCTTCCTGATCGTGATGGGCGGCTTCACGATGCTGGTGGAGTTCTTTGAGCATCTGACATTCGGAACGCCGATGTTCCGCTGGAGCCTCTATTCGCTCAGCGGCTTTGCGGGGGCGGGAATCTTTCTGCTGCTCTGCGGGATCATTCCGTCCATGCGCCATGAGCTGGAACGGCGGTTCTTCTTCTGAGGGCGGCATGAAAAAACACCTGTTTATCACCGAAAAGCACAGTCTTCCGGTGGGGGACCACAAGATCCGCCTGCTGGTCCTGAAGCCGCTGGAGAGGCATCCGCATCCGGTGCCGGGCGTGCTCTGGGTTCACGGCGGAGGGTATCAGTCTGGCTCCGCGGAAGAGATCTTCGGCACACGGGCGCTGTCCCTGGTGGTAAAGTTCGGCGCGGTGCTGATCGCGCCCAATTACCGCCTGTCCAGACACCATCCCTATCCCGCCGCCCTGCAGGACTGTTACACGGCCCTGCTCTGGCTGAAGGAGCACACAGAGGAACTGGGGGTGCGTTCGGACCAGATTATGGTCGGCGGCGAGAGCGCCGGCGGGGGAATGGCGGCGGCACTCTGCATGCTGGCCCGGGACCGCGGCGAGGTGAATATCGCCTATCAGATGCCGCTCTATCCCATGCTGGATGACCGGGACACGCCGTCTTCAAAAGACAACCACGCTCCGAACTGGAACACAAAGCGCAACCGGAAAGCCTGGAGGCGCTATCTGCGCAGTGCCTATGGGACCGATTTTGTCCCGATCTACGCAGCTCCGGCCCGCTGCGAGGATTACCGCGGGCTGCCGCCGTGTTACACGTATGTCGGGGATATTGAACCCTTTTACTGCGAGACGCTGGACTATGTCCGGCATCTGCAGGAGGCCGGGGTGGACGCCCATGTGGACGTGTATCCGGACTGGTTTCATGCCTATGACATCTTTTTCCCGACAAAAAGAGTGGTCCGGGAGGCGTTTGCACGCTTCGAGGAGCATTTCCACTTCGCCATGGAGCACTACTTTGCCCCGCAGAACGCCCGCCAGGAAAACGGCTCCGAAGACTGAAAAGGAGACATCCGTCCTTCAAAGGGCGGATGTCTCCTTTTACCTGCAGGCTGTCCGTGAAGG
Source organism: Oscillospiraceae bacterium (assembly GCA_902789835.1). The sequence continues at coordinate 16,469 of CADAPN010000003.1, read as the reverse complement.
GAATTGCATGAAGTGCCGGCTTCCTGCGTCAGTCAGCGGATCGCTTAAAACAGATCCAGGGAGTTGTCCAGATAAATCTCTTCCCGGACTCTCAGCTGCGCCTCCGGCTTTGTCATGTAGTAGAGCAAGAATTCCAGAATCAGAGCACTGCCGAGGCTTCTGCCTTCGATCTTGAAGTGGGAAAAGCCCTTGGGAAGATAGATGTTTTGAATCTCCTCGAGCCCGATAAAGGCCGGGTTCTGCATGGCATCGGAAAACCGATAGCCTCTCTCCGCGTTCGGTGATGTACAGACATGCTCCGGACAGTCCTCTCCGAGATTTTTTCGGCTGACGGACTCGTAGCACGCCTTCCGATCGGGACAGCCGATCCGGCAGCATTCATTGCAGAGAAACTCCACTTTCTGTTTCTGAGCACCGGACAGAGTGTTCAGACGGTCAAATGCTTTGTTCAGGCGAAAATCCGGAACGACGTAACGGAATTCCGGACGGTTCAGCTCCGCTTCCAATTGATGAAATTCCGTCAGGACCTTTGTTGTCGATGAGACAAAATAAAAGGCGGGATAGCGCTCCCGAAGATAATCCAGCAGGAGATCCGAACAGAGAATCACACCGTTTCGGACCGGCCCGCCGGTTTCAAACAAGGCGCAAAGAGCGTTGCAATTCCGATCTGAAAGATGCTCGGGACGGAGCAGAGAATTGCTGAAGGTGAGGCGGGCGGAAATCCCATGGGCCTGCATAAGTTCCGCCACGTCCTCCGGCCGGTTGTCGCCAAAGCCGACGCGGCCGCCGCCCCAGAGACAGTCGGCGGGAGAGCCATAGATGGAGCCGATCTCGCACCAGTCATAAAAATACTCCCTGTGATTGTAAAACAGCGGCAGAAAAATGCGATATAGGTCATAAAATTCAAACAGTCCGGGAAGATGATAATAAGCCTTCATAATGAGTCTTTCGCATCGTCAAATGCCCGCAAGCATTTGACAATCGAAACACGCTGCTCCTTCCGCGAGATGATACAAAAGCAGAAGCCCGAAATACCGTTTTCACATGCCGGTCGGCATTCCACCGTACATGAGTGTAGCACAATTGACGGGAACACTCAAGAGCAGGCGTGGGTGATAATCTTCGACGGGTAAGAGAAGAAAGGTAATGGTTTGGACCACTGGCTCTCTTGTTCAGTTTACGTGTTATTCGCGGTTCTTTCGTTTCGGTTCCTGAGACATCGGAGCGCTTCAGGAGTTGCTTTATGCCTGAAAATCTGATAGAATCAAACTGGAATAACGGTCTGCCAGCAGGCCAGAGAATGAGGAGGAAAAATGGAAGAGAAAATCAGCGGCAGAAAGCCGAGCTACGGTTTCCTTAGCAGATTGGCTTACGGCGTGGGTGAGATCTTTGGAGGAGGATGCTTCGTCATCATCAACGCGTTCTTCATCGTCTTCCTGACCGACGCTCTCGGCATGAACGCGGCGCTTGCCGGTACGATCCCGATGATCGGAAAGATCTGGGATGCCATCACAGACCCCATCATGGGCAACATTGTTGAGAGAACCGAGTCGAAATACGGGCCGAAGCGGTTCTACATTCTGGTGGGAAGCATCGCGTCGGCGCTCACCTTCGTGATTATGTGGATCGATATCCACGCATCGTCCATGACGGCGAACTATGTCTTTTACGTTGTGATGTACTGCCTGTTCAACACGGGCTTCACGGTGCTGAGCGTGCCGTACAACGGACTGCTTCCGGACATGATGGATGACTATGCGATGCGCGCAAGGTTTTCCAATATGCGTATGGTGTTCTCGACGCTCGGCGCCGCCGTCTGCGGACTGGTTCCGGGCATGATCATCAAGCAGACGAACGACCCGTCGCAGTACATGAAGTGCATGATCCTCTTTGGTGTGCTTTTCTTCGTATGCTCGATCACCGTGTTCTTCGGCACGTGGGAGAAGCAGAAGGCGCCAGTCAAGATGACGCTCGCAGAGAGTTTCATTCAGGCGGCCAGCGTGTTCAGAAGCCGTTCGTTCCTGATCTTCCTGGGGCTCTACCTTTTCGGCCAGGGCGGCATGGACTTCATTTCGGGAATGGCCGTTTACTATGTCCAGCACGCTCTCGGCGCTTATCCCGCCTACTACATCCCGATCCTTGCCGTCCTGATGATCGCTCAGCTCGTCGGCATGCTTATCTTCGGGCCGGTTATGAGCAAAACGTCCAAGAAGCTGGCGATCGTGATTGCCGCGCCCTTGAGGCTTGCCGGCGTCCTGGGGCTTCTGGCCTTCTCGCATCATGGCGCGCCTCTTGTCCCAATTCTGGCGCTTGCCGCACTGATCGGACTGGGCAACGCCGGCTCCCTTACGGGAATCTTTGCGATCATGGCTGATATGACGGACATCGACGAACTGATTACGTCGATCCGCAGGCCGGGCATCGTGTCCAGCATGGCCACATTTATCAGAAAGATTGCGTCCGGCCTCTCCGTGGCAATCATCGGCTTCATGCTCACGGCTGTACGTTACGATGAGGCGCTTGCAAGTGCGGGACTTGAACAGTCCGCGGCGACCCAGCACGGCATCGGAATCTGCTATGTGCTGGCTCCGGCCTTCATGTCGGCACTGCTGCTTATCTGCGCGTGGATCTTCCCTGTGACCGAGAAGGAGTTCAGAATGGTCCAGAAGGACATCGCCAGACGCAAGGGACTGGAAGCGGAAGAAGTGACCGAAAAAGAAAAGGCCGCATTGGAAAAAGTGACCGGCTTCTCCTATGACAAGCTCTGGAATCCGGAAAACGCCGGGGTGAAAAAATAAGGAGAACGCCCCACAACAGCGCCATTGGGCGGCCGATGAAATCAAAGCAGATTGATAAGAACGGCGGGGTTCTTTGACATTTTCCGCTTTCGATTCTATCACACAAAGATAAAAGTCTGCGAGATGCGACCCGGTAAGCCGGATTGAAATTCAGCGTTGCCGCCCGGGACGGAATAAAAGAACAGAACGCGACAGCAGCGTGTCGGGCGTTCATCGCCCTCTGATGCAATCGCGTTCTGTTTTGTTTTGGAAACCGGTCGGGTTCCGGGGAAAAATGCCGAAATCGGCGCTGTGTGTCTCGCTCCGGTCCCCAAGACCGAAGCTGGCCACGACAGAAGAATAATATCCCGAGGGAAGCGGTTCTCTATGCTGCGATCAGCTGACAATCAATGGTCAATCAGGCACAGCAGGGTTCCGGTGACCCCGAAGGCCCAGTGAACGATCCACACGCCAAGTATATTCTGATGCTTCTCATAGAGAATGCCTTCCAGTCCGGCCAAGACGGCGGCACCCTCCATGAACAGGAAGCCGAAATGGATGTGCAGGCCCGAAAAAATCAGGGAGGAGAGCAAAATTGCCCGAAGCCCGGTATATCGGCCTACCGTGATGCGTTTCAGATTGCCCTGGATGACACTGCGGAAGGAATTCCTGAATCCCCGCCCTCTATAAAGTCCATCAAATTGACATGCCGGATCCTGCTCATCGATTCCTCCCGATTTCGGTATAGATCATTCCGTTCGTGCCTCTCTCTGAGCGCATCAGAGAAATATGCTCTACCTTCATTTGCACTTTGGGAATGGAAACAAGAGGAAGGGCTCCGACCGCCTTGCGGATCAGAGTAATATGAGGGGAAAACTTCTTCTTGTCAAAAGGAATGCCAGCTTCAGAAAGCGCCTTGCGCAGGCGGTTTACATAGGAAAGCAGCTCAGCATTATCATCGAGTCCAATCCACCATAAGTTCCCAAAATGACCAAGACCGGAAAGAGAAATCGTGAACGGTGAAAAGGAGACTTCAGATAGAACTTCCGTGATAAAATCAGGATTATCATATTCTCCGATAAATGCAAGCGTAACGTGTAAATTATCCGTACCGGTATAGTTTCCCCTGATTCCGCGACGAATCAGACGCTGCTGCGCAGCGGTCAACGTGTTTCGAATCTCAGAATTCAGCTTAATCGCAATAAACAGTCTCATTTTTCTATAAAAGAGTCCTTTGAAATCAGCATTGGCGTTACATTCCCTTTAAAAAAGGGGAAAGGCATGCTTATAATATCATTGATAACATACATCTGGCAACGAGTACATCTACATTTTTTGCGCACTTTGTGCTATACTTCATGACAGAGTTCTTACGGAGAAAACAAACATAGCAGGAGTATATGAGAAAGCTTACGGCAGGACATAAGACCGGCGAAGAAGCCGGGAAACCGGAAGAGAGTCCGGAATACGATCTGGAAGCAAATAAAACCTGTGTGCGGCCGTCTATCAATCTGGTTTTCTGCTGAAGGAAAAGAAAAGAGGATGATTTGAGATGAAACAAATTACGACAGGGGATCTGCTGCACGTTTACGGGAGTTTTGGGCTGCATCTGGATTATGCGGTTCGATTGACAGTAAAGCTGACAGACCAGATTGACGGTGTGATCCTTTCAGATGCGCTTAGAAAGACACAGCAGAGGTTTTCTTTTCTGTCAGTCCGTATGAGAAAAGACTCTGAAACCCTCTACTATGAGGAAAACCCGAATCCTGTTGTACTGCTGAATACCGATGCTCAGATCTCTGAATTCAGAGCAGTCAAACTTTCATGTCTGGGCAGTCTGCTATAAAGATGACCGCATTCATCTGGACATATATCACGGCATTTCTGATGGAACCGGAATGTATATGGTTCTGTCAACGCTTCTATTCTATTACTGCGCAGGGCGCTACGGAATTTCAGATCACACTGGCATTAGAACTCTTGAAGATCCGGTGGAACCGGAAGAAAGCACAGACCCGCAGGATTACCTGCCAAGCTTAGCTCCGGAACAGATTCCAAAGCCGCGTGTGGATCCTGCGTTTTCCATGATCGAAGACGGAGAAATGACACCTTCAACGCCGAAAGTATGGGATATAGAAATACCTGAAGAAGCTTTCATGCGCTTTACTTCTGCAAATGATGCGAGTCCGGGAACCATGATTTCTCTATTGATCGCGCATGCGCTGGATGAGATGTATCCTGAGCGCAGCAAGCCGATCACGAGTTCTTACATTATTAATGGGAGGCCGATGCTCCATTTTCCAAAGACCCATCATAACTGCGTAAATACTGTGTTTTTCAATTTCAATGACCGCATAAGAGCAATGCCGTTTGACCGTCAGTGTACGGTTTATCGTGGAATTACTTTTATTCAAAGCGATGAGCAGCGCGTTGCAGGGGCAATGACAATAGGAGCCAGCCGAAACCGCATGGTCCTCGCGATGGCCCCAACATATGAAGCAAGAAAAAATGCCTTTGGGCAAATGCTCGCGGGCGGCAAAAGGCTGTTTTCCTATATGGTGAGCTATGTTGGAAAATGGAAATACAAATCATTAGAGCCCTATATTCTTGAATTTTGGACTCATGTCCCGATCGCAAATGATTTTCTTGTAGAAATTGCTGCAGTGAATGGAAAGATTTTCCTGACGATCCACCAGAGCTTTTCTGAAGACAACATGGTTCAGGGATTTCTTGATCAGCTCAGGAAGCACGGAATCCCATTTCAAATGAAACAGGCAATGGACAACGACGCAGCAGCTTTCCATGAACCATAAAGCAAAAGAAGGTTTCTTCTCTTTTCAGAGAGTGAAACCTTCTTTGCCATTTTGGTGTAAACAATTATCCAAGAATGAGGAAAGACTGCGGATTGAGAGTCAGCAGCTTGGCTGCGGGATCATAACCTCCATCTCCTTCAGCAAAGAGCAAATGACGGTCTGGAAGAGAAATGTGGAGACTTGAAGACTTGCCGGCTGTATTTACAGCGATTGTCAGCCGACCTCTTTGGAAAACAAATGGCCTTCCAGGTTCACTGCAGATTACTCGGAAGTCTCCGTCTGCCTGAAGATCCTTATAGGTATGTCTAAGCTGGATGAGTCTCTTTACAAAAGACAGGAGCGAGTCGGAATCGGCTTCCTGGTCAAAGACTGTTGGCGCATCAGAGGCGGAATCAACAGGAAGGTACAATTGTTCTGGATCAGCCTTGGAAAATCCAAGGTTTGTTTCCAAGCTCCACTGCATCGGTGTCCTGGAACCAGTTCGAAAATAGCCGCCTTCTTTGGTCGGGAGATCCAGATAGCGCATGCCGATTTCATCACCATAGTAAAGGAAGGGAACACCGGGCATTGTGAAAATGAAGGAGTAGAAGAGACGAAGCTCTTTATCATCCAAATTGTAGCTCGGACGAATTGTGTCGTGATTGCATGTGATTAGTGAAATATAGCCGATACTTTTTGTTGATTCATACCAGTCCATATACTGGTCAAGAAAACGGTTAATAGACCCGCCGGAATCTTTCTTGAAGAAGCTGGCGTCTGACCCTTCATGATTCAGATAATCTCTGGCCAGTGTCGTAAACCCGTTGCCTGGTTCGAACAGATAGAAATCCATATCAAACCCGGCCGGAAGGGCAAGCTTGGGATTGCTCCATTCTGAGAGCATGACCGCATCAGGAAACTCCAGGTCAAGCATTCTCCGGACATCTTTCCAGATCGCACAGGTTCCGCTTTTAATTTCATCATCATTTTTGACAAGAAAAGCGGCCATATCCACCCGGAAACCATCACAGCCGTGACTGAGCCAGAATCTCATGATGTCTTTCAGGGCTTCACGGGTTTCCAGCGCCGGGAGATCGTTCATTGCGGTCTGCCAGGATTCTGTCTTCTTTAGGAACCCGTAGTTCAATGCGGGCTGGCACTTAAAGAAGTTTAAAACATACGCCCCGCTTCTTTCGCTTTCACCGCCGATATAAGGCAGACCGGATGCGCTTCTGAAGCAAAAATCTGTCCAGATATATCTGTCCGTATATTCATTTTTCTCTGCTCTCTGGCTCTCACGAAACCAGGGATGCTCCTCAGATGTATGGCCGGCGACCAGATCCAGAAGAACATGCATTCCGTTTATGTGTGCCAGTTCAAACAGTTTGTAAAGGTCCTCATTGGTACCATATCGAGGAGCTACCTTTTTATAATCACGAACATCGTACCCGGCATCTTTAAAGGGAGAATCAAAACAGGGATTAATCCAGATCGCATTACAGCCGAGGTCTTTGATATAATCCAATTTTTCGATTATACCGTTGATATCTCCGATTCCATCTCCATTAGAATCATAGAAGGACTGGGGATAGATCTCATAGAAAACAGCATCATTCAACCACTTTGAACGCATCATAGTAACTCCTTTTCTACTTTGTACAGCTTACGAAAAAACTAATTAGTGTCTACTGCACAAACAGCATAATTTGCTGTTCGAAGTACATGCTGAAAAATGTGCGCAAAAGAAGCCGTAGCCTCCTCTGCAGATTTAATGTCAGAACAGACATCAAGATCATTACTTCACTTACATCATCCAAGAACAAACATCATACGTGATAATGAATTAGAAACAGGAGATCCAGCCATGTCCTTTCCAGGCTCTTTATATTGAATATAGAATCCGAATCAACATGCAAACCGCAAAGCCTCCAGCGAGCATTGCGGCCATACTGAGTTTCCAATTCCCATCCTTGTTATAGCCGTAGAAATCTTCCCAGTTTTTCAGAATGACAACCTCAAACAGGTAGACAAAGCCGTAAATAATAACCGGAAGGATTCCAAGAAGAGACAGAGAAAAGGAAAGAACATACCACCGTTCCAAAAAACAGAAGGACACGATGGCAAGCAGAGGGCCGCATAGATGCAGATATAAATCCTTTCCGGAAAACATCTGCTTAAAACCCATATTGGGGCCGAGAAAGAACATCACGGTCAACAATGTAACAGTAACCGCCACAGTTCCGACATATTTCAGAAGCCATGCCCAGTAGGACGAACTAAGAACCAATAGCAATGCGGAAACGGCACAGAAAAGATTCGACAGGATTGTGAAGAACCTGAGGCTTTTCTTGCCTTTATGTAAATCCCATTGTCCATCTTTACGAAAACAGAAGAGAAAGGAGATAGCGGTTATAACAAATATCAAAATATTTATTACACTGTCCATATCCCGAATGAAAGAAAAAGCCAAGCGTCATCACCTCTACAAATGAATCATACCACAGAAAAAGAGAGGGAACAATAGGAAAAGCACCTCAGAAGAGATGCTTTCGATAAGAATAGTTCAGCATCTATATCCCTAACTACACACATATAATAGGTATCTATCAAACTATATACGCAGGCGGTTTTGATTTCACCGCCTGCTATTCTTTTGAGAGTTTTTTCTATTTCTGGATGCATGCAGAGCCGCTCTCAGATTTCAGAGCTTTCCGTATCCTTTTGAGGAGTATTCTCCGTATAACGGCGTATATCGGCAATATATGTTCGACTACTATCGCAATACCAGTATGTTCTCAAGATAATCAGAAACGGCAGACTGCCAACAGCCTCTCAAGTTGATACGCTGTTGGCAATCTGCCGTTAATACTTAAAACAACGCCTTTTTTTAGGAGTGAACCGAATATGGAAGAAAAAGTGTTATTTCATTATGGAAACGGCCCATGCTGTGGTATCATGAAATGGAGAGCCATATCACAGAAAACAATTCTGTTGAGTTGAATAAACAGATCTTTTTTGATAATATAAAGACAGCAGATTATATAATGTAACACCTGATCATCAGGAAATAATACAATTATAGAATGGAGCGATCAGACATGGCAAAAAAGAAAACAATTCTCGATTTACAGCAGATGAAGGAGAAAGGCGAACAGGCAGCATGGATGGTAATCTATGATGCATGTTTGGCCTCCTTCGCAGAGGAGGCCGGAATGGATATGATCCTGGTCGGAGATTCCATGGGCATGGTAATCTACGGATATGATGGAACGGTTCCGGTGACAATGGATATGTCGATTGTTCATTGCCAGGCAGTCCGTCGTGGTGCACCCAATACTTATATTATCGGAGACATGCCTTTCGGAGCCTACCACGCCAGTACGGAAGACGCGGTCAACAACGCGGTGCGCTTTATGAAGGAGGGCGGTGTAGACGCCATCAAACTGGAAGGCGGCGTAGCAGTTGCCGATAAAATCCGTGCCATCGCCAATGCTGGTATTGTTGTGTTCGGACATGTCGGACTGACGCCACAGAGCAGTGCTGCAATGGGTGGCTTCAAGGTACAGGGCAAAGATACCGCAACAGCAAAAGCTGTCATTGATGACGCGATCGCCGTTTACAAGGCCGGTGCGCGTACGGTGCTTCTGGAAGGCGTGCCGGAAGAAACCGCATCTTTCATTCATAAGATTTTGCCGGTTCCTGTCTACGGCATCGGTGCAGGAAGCGACTGCGACGGACAGGTTATCCTGGCAGCCGACGCCTTGGGTGTATATAAAAATTTCACTCCGAAGTTCGCAAAAAAATACTGCAATATCGGAGACATCGCCACCCAGGGAATGAGGGATTATATCACAGAAGTCAAGGCGGGCTCGTTCCCGGCGCCGGAACACAAGTACAAGTTCACCGGCGATAAAGATGAATTCAAAGCCTTTCTGGCGGAATATGAGAAAACGCTGGACCTTTGATGCCAGATAATGGGAGGTAACGGCATGCCGGCATTTGCAAAACGAATGGAATATATGGCAGGCTCTGCTGCCATTATCAGAGGGCTCTTTGGAGCCATGAACGATCCTGAAACCATCTCTTTCGGCGGAGGTGCACCTGCTTCGGATGCGCTGCCGGTTGAGCAGATTCGTGAAATTGCGTCTGATGTGCTCAAACGTGATACCCGTGGGGTGGAAGCATTACAGTACGGCCCGGTCCAGGGAATCAAGCAGCTGCGCGAGATTGTTGCGGAAAAACTGCTGGCGCCAAAGGGCGTTTTGGCGTTGGCCAATGATATTCTAATTGTTAACGGCGGCCTGGAAACCATGAATTTGCTTTGTCAGGTTTTCATCAACCCTGGAGATGTCATTCTCTGCGAGTCTCCTACATTTGTCCATTGTGTTGAAATTTTCGAAATGTTTGAGGCGAAGTGCATCGGATGCAAAACCGATGATCAGGGTATTGTACCGGAGGACGTGGAACAGAAAATACTGGAATATCATCCCAAGATGGTCTATGTGATTCCCACGTTCCAAAACCCAACAGGGAAGACCCTTCCTTTGGATAGGAGAGTAAAGCTGGCCGAGCTTGGCAGCAAGTATGATGTCATCATTCTTGAGGACGATCCTTACCGTGATCTGCGATACAGTGGGGAAGAACTGAAGCCGATTAAGGCTTACGATCGAACCGGCCATACCGTTCTTGCCAACAGCTTTTCCAAAATCTTTTCTCCCGGGAGCCGCCTGGGTTATGTGTATGCCGATCATAGAATCATAGAGAAGCTTGTTGATGCGAAATCTGCAACCAACTCTCATACTTCCATGCTGCCTCAGATTCTCTGCGCAGAGTTCTTTACTCGGGGATACTATGACCAGCACTTAAAGAAACTCTGCGCGGTGCACAAAGAGCGCCGGGATGCCATGATGGCGGCGTTGGAAAAGAACATGCCGGAAGGAACGAAATGGGTCTTTCCGGACGGAGGATTATTCAGCTGGGTGGAGCTCCCGGAGAGCATCGATACAACCGAACTATTGAAAGAAGCGCAAAAATACAAGGTTGCGTTCATTGCCGGCGCAGGCTTCTTCGTGGGCAATACAGGAGAAGGAAAGAACTGCATGCGTATCAGCTTTGGAAACGTAACACCTGAGAAAATTGAAGAAGGAATGAAGCGCCTGGGCGATCTTATCAAGTCGAAGCTGTCTTAATGAGGCTAAGCTCGTTTTCGGGCGAAGCGATAAGGAATCAGATGAAAATACTCTTTGTTTGGTGAACTGCATTGGACAAGGACACTAATAGACCGAGAAACGGGCCGATGACAATAAACAGGAGATATGCACTTTTGAATTGTGCATAGCTCCTGTTAATAATTGAATTTATCGATTTCTACATTATCACAGAACAATGCCTTGAGTTCCTGAAGCTTAGCGAAAGTCTCTGTTTGGCAATGCAACTGCTGAAGTTCAGGACTTTCCCAGGTTTCCACCAGAAGCAGATCATCAGGAAATTCCGCAGAGAAATAATAGTCATAACGCCTGTTTCCTGCTTCTGATACAGATGTTGTCCGAGTGCCAAGTTTACAGAGCGCAGCATAAAAGTCCTCCCGTTTCCCGGGCTTGCAATGATAGATTACGTTCCAGGTAAGCATATGGGTTCTTCCTTTCCAAACATTATTTGGCTTTCACGACCAGGAAACGTCCTGGGCTGACTGCTGTTGTTTGCCGGGAATCTGCGTACGTACAAAGACATACTCCGTATCAGTGGAGCGGGACTCATCGAAGTGATAGCAGCATCTGTCATAACGTCTGGATGATTGAAGACTCAACAAGACAAGGCTAAATGATTCCGAGAGGAATAAGAACGATCAGCAGTAAGGCGACAAGACCCCAGATTGCGATCAGAAATCTATTTCTTCTTGCAGGGGCCATATCCGGAACATAGTTGCTTGCCAGGAAAAACGGAATATAGGTAGTTACAAATACCGGCAGAACACCCCACCAGCGATAGACCCAGATGAAGGAATGATTTGAGGTTCCCGCAAGGAAGGATTCGACCAGGGCAAATAATAGAGCCATGCTCAATGCACCTGCAAATCTGCAGTCAATTCCGCCTTTTCCATTTTTTGAGAAGTATCTCGCGGTTCTATCCTTCGGCAGCATTTTGAAAGAGATAATGCCTGCAAGAGAAAACATCATGGACAGCTCCCAGCAGACACCAATCAGAAGAATGAACGTTGTGGATTCATTGCTGACTGACCAAAGAGGATAACCTGCAATGTGACCGATTACCGCATTACCGATTTCATAGAGCCAGTGAACGCCGTACAGTGCGAGCCCGGCAAAAACCGCATCATAGTTTTTGTTGTTGATTTCAGTCCAGTACACATAGAATACAACAGCCAGGATAAAAATAAAGGTCCAATTGAAATTTTCGGTGCTTCGGACTTGAATTTGGCTGACCAGATCTTTGGCTTGCTGAGATCCATCGCCCCAAAAGATCAGCATGATTGCTCCTCCTGTTCTAGTATATTTTTGACACATCTGTAAAGACAGTTTAGCACAGAAAAGAAGCAAGTACAATCCACTAAATGATAGAACGCGAGAATAAAAGCGGCTTTGACAGAGTGAATGATATATTGTAAAATGCAATTAATGATAGTATTGTGCGGAACTATGACGAATATAACAGACGCTGTTAAAGACTACATCATCGATCTTTTTTTCAGGCAATGCGGGAGGACATGTTTGAAGACATGTATGGGACAATTCCTCAGGAATCCAGAGACGGAATGGGGTATTATGCTCAGCTTGAGAAAACCATCAGTGATGAGAATGTTGAGGAAGCAGTTCTGTTCGTAGATGGCATCGGTGGACTGGAGGCCGTGATGAAGATTTACTCTCTCGCCGGTGCAGACTGGTACTACCACCTCGTAACGCCATTCGCTTATGGCTGATCTTGCCGGAACGAGAAAGAGAGAAGTCAAATAGCCTGTGGAAGCCAAACGCTGCATGGAGGATTTTTGTTAGACTGCAGGAAGCCGCAAACCTGTGTTCTGGGAGGTGCACGATGAAAAAACAGTTCTCTTTGGTCCTGACTATTATTCTGATTCTTTCTTTGACTCCAATCGCTTTAGCAGATAACACGGACACTATTTCAGCTTGGAATATCAGAATCTCAGTCCCGGAAGGTAAAACAGCCGTGCTGAAAGGGAGCGAGTATGATATCTATGGGCAGCTGGGACCAGACACTGAAAGTGTTCTTGTAGATTCTGATTTCATGCTTGTCACCGGGCTGAGCGAAATGAGGAAAGCGCTGAATGATGGTGCAACTGTAGAATCCGTATACTATACGGATGGATACGGTTTTTCTGTTTCAGAGTTCACAACAACAGATCCGGATGAAATGAAAGCATTGTGGGATGTACTCACGAAAATACGACTTGGCGCACCGACAAATATGAGCATAACGGACTGGTATCCTCTGATTGTATTTAACCTGGATGACGGCACGCGGTATGGCGCCAGGTTTGAGGGACATTGCCTCAGCATACGAAGGGATAAGTATGAGCTTGAAAACGCGGATGAATTTTGGACTCTGACCGGAACACTGGTACAAAAATACACACAGGGAGCCAAAAGGAATTTTCTGGTAGACTATGCACCGGTCCTAAACAGCTATTTCTCTTTTCTGAGTGGCAAAGAACCAACTGAAATGAGTACGACTGAACGCGGTGACTATTACTTCGTTCTGGGAGAAACCGGTATCAGCGAGATGAGCCGAAACGGAGGACAGCTCGGCTTCTGGCTGCATGACATGGATGGCAACGGCATTCCAGAACTCCTGATTGGAGCAACAGGGGCAGAATTCTATGATGAATCGTTGATCTATGATATGTTTACACTGGAAGAGGGAACGCCTGTCCGTATCTTCGCGAGCAGTGCCAGAATAAGGTATTATCTATGTGAAGATGATTTGATTCTTTATGAGGGTTCCGGTGGTGCACCATATAATCTCTCAATTCTCTATTATCTGAAAAACAACAGGCTGGAACTTGCAACCGGTATTGTGATGGCTGATTCAGAGTGCTTTGAGGTACATGAGGACAGGGAAAGCTTCTTCACGGATCGGAGGCAGAGTGATCGCAGGATCAGCAGGGAAGAGTACTATGACAAAATGGAGAAACTGGAAGCGGCAACTGTCCATATGGACTTGATGCCCTTTTAAGGAGAAGATTGGAATGATCACTCAGGAAAGCGGCAAAGTACAGAAAGACAATTATGAGAAGATGAAAGCCCCTCCGCTGTAACAAGGAGGAAAACCATGAAACCTGGAAGAAGGCAAAAATGGACTGCATCCTAAACTAGGACGCAGTCCGTTTGCTTCTGGTTGTCGTATTATTTGCCTTCCCGATGAGAGAAGCTATCATAGAATTCCTTCAACACATAGTATTCTTTCATCATTCTGGCGCCTTCTTTCCGTAGTGTGTTCATGGAACTGAGAGCGGCCTCAATCATTTGCCTTCACGGTGAGAGAAGCTTTCATAGAACTCTTTCAGCATTTTCAGCGCCTTCTTTCTGTGTTGTTGTTCCTGTTCCCTCAGGACGATTGTATGATAACACGGAAAGAACGAAAATGGAAATACATATGAAATAAGCATAATGATACAAGTTTGGTATCGTACAAACTTATTCTGTCTTTATCGCAATTGAATACATACCGTCGGAATGATACAGCTTGCCGTTATAAATGCTGATATGTCCAAGCACTTCATTTCCATTATAGAAGTAGTAATCTGTGAAGCCCCCGGTTATATCAGTTGCGCTTACTTTCCCGGTAACGTTGCTGTTCATGATTTCATTTATGATTTCTGATTGTTCCTCTTCACTAAGTTCTCTTTGTTTCGCGCCCGTTTCACAGTCCATGTAATAGGCCTTTACGCTTGCTCTGCTGAGGCCTCCGAGATGACAGAAGGAAGTAAGACTGACAGGGATGAAGCCAACAGGCCCGATGTCTCCACCGTAACAGGTCACATAAGGAAACAGACGTCGGGCTGCAAGATAGAGGCCCTGTGCGCTGGGATCCATGTTCTCATATACGTCGTCACCGGACATTCCGAGGAGAACGGGCACGGCATTCCCGTCTCTGTCATACTGTATCGCATAGGTAGACTCTGTGCCCGCATCATTTGCCCCGGGCAGAGCGGGTCCTTCATCTTTTTTCACGACATCGACCAGGCTTTTCAAATCAAACAGATCGTCATAGTCCAGCTTTCCGATTTTTTCAAATTCATGTTCTGCCAGATATCGGAGCTGGTTTTCCCGGCCGCCGGGCCATTCAAGCTCCGAATCATTGCCCTTCAGCGCCCAAAGATCTCCGTTGCTGTCCACATAGCCGATCTGGACGCTGTCTCCCCAGCCCAATTGACGATAATAAGTATACAGGATGGGACGGACAGGAGGCTTGTCAGCATATCCGGGGACTGAGATCAGAAAAGCCAGAACGAAAAAGCAAACAACAATGATTCGTTTCATGATTCCCTCACTTTCTCAAGTTTCAGAGCCATAATACACTTCAAGCTTTGACAATCTGCTCGAACAGAGAACTGTACTTCTGTGGATTGAGAGCAATATCCTCGACCAACTCGCGGTTGACAGGGCAGTAGCTGCCATCAACGATGGCGGCCTGCTGGATAGAGTCAACATAGATGTTCAGCTCAGTCGTTGTCAGTTGACCCAGGTGCAGACCATCTACAAGAAGTCTTTTCCTGACTGGATCGAGATCCTTGATGCCGATCCAGTATTTTGTAACCAGGCTGTCTTTGTTCCGGTACTCAATGCTGAGCCATTTCCCTTCGTGGATTGCCCGGAATATTTCTCTGCAGACACTGTTCATGGAGTGTTCCTCTCCGAATAATATGCTTTCCCTTATAAACCGACAATAGATTGATATATCCTACAACGAGAGAATTCCTTTTGCCACGTAATCACCTAACTCGTCAGTAGTGCAAATTATACTGTCTTGGGGCGCGGACTCACCCGTAAACAGTTTCTTACTAATTGCCTCTTTAACAGCATGGTCAATGGCGTCTGCAAGGTCGTTTCGACCGCAACTGTACCGAAGCAACAGAGAAGTGGCATCTATGATGCCATAGGGGCTAGCAATTCCTTGACCAGCCCATTGCATCCCGTTGGGATGATGAAGCTGATTCGGCGTATATACTCCGCGACCATCCATAGCAAGCTCAGCAGAACCAAAGAGCCATGGCGTGCCGGATATCTGTGAAATCTCGTCAGCCAGGATATCTCCAAACACATTGCTTGCAAGTACAACATCGAATTCTGAAGGACTAACCAACAGTTCCATGGCAGCATTATCTACATAGTGATGAGTCAGATGAACTTCCGGAAATTGTTTGCCAACATCACTCACAGTCTGTCTCCAAAGCTTGCCGGAGTATAGTATGTTGGCTTTATCCACGCTCGCAAGCTTCTGCTTTCTCCGTTTAGCTGCGCGGAATGCAAAATCAGCGCTATGCCGTATCATGTCTTCCGTGTAGTATTCCAGATCGCTTGCCTCGTCACCGTATACTCCATGCGATCGATGACGTTGTCCGGTAATCATGCCACCCATGAGATCCCGAACAATCAGAATGTCCATTCCATGAGCGGTAATGCTTTCTTTCAGGGGTGAAAGACTTGCTGTCTCTGAGAGAATTCGAACCGGACGGCTGTTGGTGCATACACGGAAAGCCTTGCGCATGCTTGTAAGTGCATAGACGGGGGAGTGGGTCGGATCTTCGCTGACTTTCTGGGCGTCACCGATATTCCCAAATAGGATCGCCCTACAACCAAGAGCTGCCTCAATATCTTCATCCCGCAGAGCGGTACCGTACACATCTATTGCCGGACCACAGCTCAAG
>CADAPN010000002.1 GCA_902789835.1 Oscillospiraceae bacterium | reverse complement strand
CAGCCCTCACTTATCTCAACGAAGTATAGTATAAGTATACTATACTTTCAAAAATGAAGCAAGCGTTTTCTTCAAAATTGTTTCGCTTGCTTCGACTTTTGCCAGTACTTATGTACTTTTTCAACTTGTCTTTTCTTGTATGTTATACTTTTTGAAAAGTTTAGGTTCAGAGATTAGGCTTTACCCTGTTTGCGATTGAAAGTCAAGGGAGAAAAATAAAAGGCTTGAAACGATACGTTTCAAGCCTTAAACCTGGTCCGAGTGACTGGATTTGAACCAGCGGCCTCTTGAACCCCATTCAAGCGCGCTACCATCTGCGCTACACCCGGATATTCGGACTGTCATTTCTGACAGCCCAAGTATAATAGCACATTTTGAAACGTATTGCAATAGAAAAAATCGAATTCCTGAAAAAAACAGCGAAATCTCCGCCGGCGCGGGGCGGTCACGGGCTCACTTTTTCACAAAGCGCAGATTCAGATCCGCGTTTCCGCTTACGCCGGGGATCGAGGCCTCAAAGCTGCACTGCCAGAAGTCGCAGGCATAATAATAATCGGGGAAATCACCGGGGACGGACACCCAGAAGGCGTAGTCCGTCAGACGGGAGAGGTCGAAGCCATAGTAACCCAGATAGCGGTTGAAATACACGCCGGCGTCATAACCCGCGTTCTCAATGGTACGGCAGAAGGCCACCGCACAGTCGGTCAGCGTCAGATCACCCAGACCGGTGGTACGGGCCTGTTCCTCATCGATCTTTTCCCAGTCGTAGATGATCGGCAGGTTCACACGGAAGCCCCGGAGGTGATCGATGACAAACTCGGCTTCCTCGATGGCTTCGCTGACGTTGGTCGCCTGCGAGAAGAAATAAACCCCCGTATCAAGTCCGGCGGCAGAGGCACCGGCCAGATTGGTCTCAAACCAGGGGTCCAGAAAGAGTCCGCCCTCGGTGTAGCCGCGGTAACCCAGACGGACATAGGCAAAGTCCAGAACCTGAGCGGCGGCGTTCCAGTTGACTTCCCACTGGTGTTCGGAGGTGTCGATGCCGACATAGGTGGTATACTCCGAGCCGGTATAGGTCGGAATGCCGTCTGTGGTGCGAAAGTCCTCCGGTTTCAGCGTGTTTACCGGGACATTTTCAAACGGCGTAATCCAGACCATATCAAATCCATCGTTCAGATAGACCTGCCCGGCATGCTCATCCGGTACCGGTTCCGGGAGGGTCATACGGATGATGCCGATCAGGGCGATGATCAAAGCGGCGCCGATGATAAGATATCTCAGTTTTCCGGGACGTCTTCTTCTCATGCTTCCCTCCGTCCGCGGCCGCTGTTTTTATTTGACGGATGCGGATTGATCCATTATAATACAAAGATACAGGAAGAAGCAAGTAGGCAAACGAAAGATTCGGGGGCGACGGAAAATGAAGAGACACCTGTTCCTGAGCGGTCCGGCCTTCAGCGGGAAGAGCCGGCTGATCCGGGAGCAGCTCGGCAGCGGCCTTCAGAACGCCGGGGGCTTCTGTACGGAGCTCTGCAAAGCGCCGGACGGGAGCGTGCTCGGCTGTGCCATGATCCCGGCCGCCTCGGCAGGCGGCGTGCAGGGACTGGAGCGGGAACTGTTTCTTGATATGAGGCGCTTTCCGCCGGCACATGACAGCGAGGTGTTTCGATCTCTCGGCGTTCGGCTGCTGGACGAGGCGACCTGGTATCCCTTTGCGGTACTGGATGAGATCGGGGGAATCGACCTGATCATTCCGCAGTTTCGCAATGCGCTGGAGAGCCTTCTGGCCTCCGAGCTGCCGATTCTCGGTGTGGTTAAGAGCCGGGAGGACAGCGAGCAGATGCGGCGCCTCCTCGGCCCGGGGACCAGATTCACGGAGTTTTCCGAACGGCTTTTTGAGCGGCTGGCCGAAGATCCGGAGACGGAGCTGCTCATCATCACGGAAGATGCCAAGCACGAAGCCGCGGATGCGGTTGCGGCCTGGGCAGCCGAATATGCGGATCTGCCGGGCTTTCAGGAGAGAATATGATACAGAAATCGGGCGATCAAATGGAAATAAAAACCACCATCCCGGCGGAGGAACCGCTTCCGGAGGGCTACCACCGCCACGCGGACGGCACCGTACACCGGCATCAGCATCTGGAGGACGGCAGCATCTCGCCGGAGCATGCGCATGACCATGACCACGGACATACCCACACCCATACGCAGACCAAGGCGGTGGTGAACCGGCTTGCCAGGGCCATCGGCCATCTGGAATCGGTCAAGAGCATGGTGGAGAGCGGCCGGGACTGCACGGAGGTCCTGATCCAGCTTGCCGCGGTACGCTCGGCCCTCAGCAGCACGGCGAAGGTCATCCTGAAGGATCACCTTGAGCACTGCATCAGCGAAGACGGGGCCAACACCGAAGAGCAGCTGCGCGCCCTGAACGATGCCATCGACAAGTTCATGCAGTGAGTTTCAGGCAAAATAATACGCCCTCCGGATTTCTCCGGGGGGCGCCCGCTTATGCCGTGCCGGCCCATAGGTAACTTTCACTGCTTCCAACTTCCGGGACAAGTCTCCGGGAGGCCTGCAATCCGCAGATTCAAATCAGCATCCCTTATGAGAGATGTGGGTTTCATGGGCCGTGAAGTCTGAAAAGACTACACGGACACAGCAGAAAAATTATTCTTCAGATGATTCTTCCTCGTCTTCGTCGTCGTAGAGGAGCGCCATGAAACGCTCATAGACATCCTGAAGCTCTGCTTCATCGTCGATGGATTCAAAGACCTCATCGCCGTTTTCATCTTCCACAACACGCAGGAGAATGAAGCCGTAGTCAGGATCGTCTTCCTTCATATCCGCAGGGAGGAAGGACATATAGGTCTGGCCGTTATAGTCCATGGATTCGATCACTTCCAGCTCGAACTCCTGGCCGTCGTCGTCTACGATGGTGATAAAATCGCTTCCGAATTCGTCGCTCATCTCTTCAGCCTCCTGTAATCTGGTACTTCTATTGTATCGCATCACCGAAGAGAAATCAATAGTCACACAAGAAAAAACCCATTCTGATCGAATGTGATCGGAATGGGCTTTTTCCTGCATCGCAAACGGGCGCCCGGTTCCTCCCGGTCCCGCTTTTCGGCAGAAGCCGCAGGGGGAGGAGCTCAGCGCTGCTCGTTTACATAGATGTTCGCTTTGCTCTGAATCAGGCGGGCGACTTCATCGACGCTCTTCTGGTCGGCGAAGAAGGCCTGGGCCTGCTCGTTGACGATGTCAAAGATGCTGGTGTCATAGCTTGCGACCTTGGTGCAGGTCTCGATGATGGAGAGCACTTCATCGGCCTGCTCCTGGGTCATGGCGTAGATGTGGTGTTCCACACCGCTGTCGTCGATCCAGCTGCCGCGGCTTTCCTCGATCTTCTCGCCATTTTCATCCAGAAGAATGTTGCCGTCCGCATCCTTGCGGTATTTCGGCGTCATGAAATCTTCCAGCTGCTTGTTGAAGACATTGCGGTTGGAGGGAATGTTGTACTGACCGGTCTGACCGGATTCCGTGAGCATGGAGCGGAGGAACTCCCAGGCGGCGTCCTTGTCGGCGCAGTTTTTACTCATGGCAAAGCCGTTTTCAAAGCGCATGATGCTGCCGACGCCGCTGCTTGACGGCCAGCCGATATAGGTGGCCTTGCCGCCGAAGTTGGCACCGTTCCAGAGAATGGAATCAAGACCGTAGAGATAGGTCTGGGTCAGCATCTGGCGCCCCTGGCGGAGAAGATCCTGGGTGCTCTCGGAAGTGTCATGTTCATCCCAGTTGTATTCCGCGGGGAACTGCTTGACAAACTCCAGGAGCTCCTTAAAGTTGTCGCTTTCGAAATTGACCTTCCCGGTGGTCCAGTCGACAAAGCTGTCCATATCCGCGTAAAGCAGCGAGCTCATGACCTGATCCCGGGTGACGTAGGGCTCCAGAGGGGTGCAGCCTTCCGGCATCTGTTCCAGCGCGGCGTTGAAGTCGGCATAGGTCCAACCCGGTGTGTCGCCGACGATGCTGGCCGCGCCGCACAGCGTCTCAACGGAGAAGCCGGAGACGATCTGATACAGGCCGCCGTTGACCTCCAGCGCGGAGAGCAGATTGGGGAAGAAGTCCTCCCGCTTCAGCTCCGGATCCTTGTCCAGATAGGGGTAGAGATCTTCCAGCAGGCCCTTGGATGCGATCTGGCGGTAGGCGATCTGATTGGTGGGGATGATGTCGGGGAGGTTGCCGGCCATGACCTCGGTGTTGAACTTGGTGAGGCCGGCGGAGAAGTCGGTCTCCGTATTGTACTGGGAATAGTCCAGATACTCCAGGCGAACGTTGTCATGAGTGCGGTTGAAGCGGACCATGCGGTTGGTAAGCTGATAATCGGGAGTGTATTCCAGCTGAGCCACGGTCAGGATCTGCTTCTTCGGCAGGGAATCGGCCGGGACGCGGGTCAGGGTGAAGATCTGGCTGTCAACGCTGCCGCCGGTGTAGTCCGTGGTGACACCGGTGATGGTGCCGTCGGGAGAAATATTCAGTGCCTGACCGGCCACCGTATTGCCGTTGATATCGCAGCTCATCCAGTTCAGGACCGGGACCGGATCTTCGCCGCCCAGCTTGAAACCGTAGAGATACATGCCACTGGTATAGTAGAAGTCATAACTGTCGTCGCCGGGGTACAGGGACCAGGCGGAATCGGGGATCGGGAAGCTCTCGCCGAGTTCTTTCTTTTCCCAGTCGATGGGACGAAGCTCGGGACCTTTGTCACCGTAGAGCATGACCGCGACACGGCCGTCGGCCAGGGTGACCATGGAGTTGATGAAACTGTCGGTCTGCATGGACCAGGCGACGCTTCCGTCGGGCGCAATGGCCTGGAGGGTCGTATCCATGACAACAATGAGATTCCCATCGGGATCCTTGGCGACATTAAAGATGTTGAGCCAGACGTCTGCGGTTTCAAGATCGATGGGGGTGCGGCTCAGCTCCTCCCCCTCCGGGGTGAGGACAACAATGTCATAAACCTGTTCGTTATGATAATAGTCGCCCATATACTGTTCTTCGGTTCCGTACACGTTCTCCGGGCCATCGAACCAGCCTGCGCCGTCCATCTCAAGAAGCATGAAGTTTCCGTCGGCATTGACAATCGGGGCGCCGAGGTTATGGTAGGCGTAGAAATCCTTGTAGTTTTCGGTGTTGGACTTTGGCTGGACCGGGACGTACTTTGAAAGAGGCTCGATCTTTCCGTCACCGGAGATAAAGTAGAGCATGCTGCCGTAGATGTTGAACTGGCCTTCGTATTCCTCAACCTCGCCCTCGGCGGGTTCACGGCGGCCGAGCGTCACCTGGCCGGTGGCGAGGAAGCCGTTATCCGTAAAGAGAAGCGGCTGGAACATCGGGGTGTCTTCATCCGTCGGGATGGTAACAAAGCTGCTCTTCCAGGCATACTCCGAAGCAGCAGCGGTGCCGTCGGACTGCGCATTCTGTGTATTCTGTGTGCCCTGAGCACTCTGGGTCTCCTGAGCGGGAGCGGTCCCCTGGCCGTTGCTGCCGCAGGCTGCAAGGCCGAGCACCATGACCACGCACAGAGCCAGAGTGAGAACACGGATCATCTGCTTCTTCATTCTGATCTCCTTGCAATGATATTTTGGCTCATCGAGCGGGACACTGAGCAGGTGAAAACGCCTTGAAACGATACCGCCTCTTTGAGCGGTCTCATTGTAGCATAAGCAGATGTTTTTGTGTCTGAAGATTTCTTAAATCCGTCAAAAAAGCACGGCCGGCGCAAATGAACGCGCCGGCCGTGTGAAGAAAACCGCAGCTTGGGTCAGAAGAGGCCGGGGATCAGAAATCGCCCAGGTCTTCCATCTCGAATTCATCGCTGCCGGGGACTTCTTCATCCTCGGGCGAGGATTCCGTCGCGACAGGTACGAATTCAGACATCCAGGCTTCCTCCGGGAGCCCCTCCAGATAGGCGGGGAGATTGATAACGATGCCATCCATGCTGTAGGGCAGCTTCAGCTGATAGGTCTCTACAACCTCGTCGCCGCCCTTTTCCTGGGTGATTTTGAGGGTCATGGCAAAGTTCTGGCCGATGGTCGTGGCCATGCCGCGTTCCTTGGCCTTGAGGTTTGCAACCTGCTCATCCTTGACAAGGACCTTGATCTTGTACGGGCATTCATAGGTCGTGCCGTTGTATTCGAGTTTTTTGTTGTCAAAGTAGACCGTGTGGCCGCGGCCGATGATCATCATCACGACACAGATGCCGATCAGAATCAGAACGGTGCCGAGGCGGAACAGGAGACGGCGCGTTTTGTTCGCATTATCCATTGTTCTGTGCCTCCTCCTTCTGGGCCTGAGCAAGCTGCTGTCCGACCAGGCTCTTGTTCTTGCGCTTCTTTGTCTCATACATGATCAGAGAGATTGTGACAACACCGTAGGAGGCAAACACGCGGAAGTATTCGCCGATCATGGAGTCGCCGGTGATGGCGGCACCCGCTTTCGGCGCCACGATGAACATGGTGTGGAACAGAATCACGCCCAGGAAGACGTTGCCGATGGAGGCGCGGTCAACCGAAGCGCCGCCGACCAGCAGGGCCGCGATGCAGAACATGCCGATCTGGGAGTGGGAGCTGTAGGTTGCGATGTTGCCCATGTTCTGCAGGTAGATGACCATGCCGAAGCCGGCCAGAACCGTGGACATGATCATGGAGATGATACGGGTACGCTCAACCTTGATGCCGGCGTCGCGGGCGACGTTCATATCCTGTCCGACGGCGCGCATGTCCTGCCCGAGCTTGGTCTTGCGGAACCAGATGATGAAGAGGCAGAGAACACCGATGATCAGGAAGGTGAGGACCGGAACCTTGACACCGCCGATGCGCACGGCGAGGAGGTTATCGAGGCACTGGCGCATGTTCAGCAGGGACACCGTGTTGCGCACGCCGTAGCCGCGCGGCAGCTTGATGGTGGAGTGCTTGATGGGGATGATCGGGCCCATCATATACAGCACGATCAGCTGATAGATACCGTTCATGAAGTAGCTGATGATGTAGCTTGTGATCATCTCGCGGCCCTTGGCCATGTTCAGGATCTTTCCGCAGAAGTAGCCGAGCAGCACGGAGATGGGGATCGAGAGAATCATCGCAAGCACCACGCCGGGAATCCCCCAGATCTGCCAGTCGGAGACCAGGATCAGCGCAATCTCACCGGCCATAGCGCCGAGCGTCATGCCGAAGTTCAGACCCATGCCGGCCATGATCGGGATCAGCAGGCAGAGAATCAGGAAGATGTTGCGCCCCATACGGGTGACGATTTCATTGATCAGGTAGCTGGCGGAGAATCCGGAGAGGGGGATGCAGACCGCGCAGATCAGCACGAACATCAGCGGGACAGTGTTGTCCTGGATAAACCCAAGTACTTTTTTGCCGAAGCTTTTTTCGTTCATTTCGCACCCTCCGTCTTTCTGGTCAATGCGTAGAGGATCATGCCCTGAGAGGCGACCACGCGGATGACCTCGCTCATGTCCATGTGGATGGCACTGTTCATGACGGTCGGCGTCATGGTGACGATGCCCTGGAACAGGAAGGTGCCGATGATGACATTGGCGATGCTGGCTTTGTTGACGGAGGCGCCGCCGATCAGAATGGCGGA
Organism: Oscillospiraceae bacterium; assembly: GCA_902789835.1. Next base: position 52,818 of record CADAPN010000002.1, on the reverse strand, counting down.
GACGGCCGGCAGAGCCATGTAGAAGGGAGCCATGTACAGCTGGATAAAGCCGAAGCCCTGTTCATAGACCAGGATGCCGATGGCGGCGAGCCAGGTGGACATGACCACGGAGAGCAGGCGCATCTTGTCGACGTTTACGCCGGCTGCACGGGCAAAGGTGGGGTTCGAGCCCACGGCCGTCATGGCCGTGCCGGTCTTGGTGTGGAGAAAGGCCCACATCAGCCAGGCGAGCAGCGCGAAGAACAGCAGCGTGCCGGTGGGAATCGAGAGATTGCCGATGTTGATCTGCAGGAAGTTTGCCAGCACCTTGTCGTAGAAGCCCTCCAGAGAGATTGTGGTACGAAGGCCCTTGCCGGCAAAGCCCCAGACCATCGTCGGGCTGTGATACGGCAGGAGCAGCCACATCATGCACATGAAGGAGACGGAAGAGAAGCCGACGTACGTCGCGATCATCATCTCGCCGCCCTTGATCTTGTTCAGCAGCCAGCCGTAGGCGGCGCCGAGAACCAGGGCAAAGGGCGTGGCGATCAGGATCGCCATGACAAAGCTCAGCGGTCCCGTGAAGCCGAGCTCAATGGAAAGCGTGGCGCCCAGCAGGCCGGAGATGATTCCGAGGGGCAGACCGAAGTTCAGCCCGCAGCCGGAGTGGATCATCGGCACCATGGCGAGAACCATGATGGCGTTCCAGCTGAAGCGGTTGACGGTGTTGCTGATCTGCGTCCAGAAATCCGCGCCCACGAAAGGCGCCGCAATGAACAGCAGCAGCAGGAAGCCGGCAATGATGAGGCGCGGCAGACCGAAGCTTGCGACCATGTTTTTTACCCGGTCACGGAGCGTAATGTTGTTTCTGTCTACGAGTGTTTCGTTCATGCTGCCCTCCTCACTTTACCATGCTGACCATCAGAAGGCCAAATTCCTCGGACGGATCCGAAGCCGGACGGATGCCGGCAATCCGGCCGCCGGAGACGATCGCGATGCGGTCACAGATCTGGCGCAGCTCTTCCAGTTCCGAAGAAATCATCACGACGGTGACGCCGCTCTCGCGGTTGAACTTCTTCAGGGCCTGCAGCACCAGGGCCTTGGCGCCGATGTCGATGCCGCGGGTCGGCTCGGAGACAAAGAGGAACTTCGGCTCCAGGGCGAAGGCCTTTGCCAGGCAGATTTTCTGCTGGTTGCCGCCGGAGAGCTCACGGGCTTTCTGCTTGGAACCGGTGCATTTGATGGCGAGCTCTTCGATGTAGCGGTCGGTGACCTCACGGATCGCTTTCTCGTCGCGCCACTTGACCAGACCGCCGAGGTAGCGCTTGAGAAACTTGTTCTGTACCTGCATGGCGGGGAAGGCGACGTTCCACTCCAGCGACTCGTCCAGCAGCAGACCGACGCCGCGCCGGTCTTCCGACACAAAGGCCAGAGAGGCGTCCAGGCACTTTCTCGGGCTGTTGAGGGGGATGGGCTTTCCGTCGAGCTCCACGGTGCCGCCGGCCTCATAGAGGCCCATGATCCCGTTTGGGATGCCGAGCTTGCCCTGGCCGGCGAGGCCCCCGATGCCGAGGATTTCGCCCTCCTTGATGTCGAGGGTGACGTTGCGGACCGTTTCACCGGGCATATCCACCCAGAGATTGCGGATGGACATCACCGTCCTGGCGTTGGAGGTGTCTCTTATATCAACGCTGGCCGTGTTTTCTACCGAGCGGCCAACCATCCATTTTGAAATCTCACTTACACTGGTTTTGGCGGCGGGAACATCGGATACGACGTATCCGTCGCGCATGACCACAACCTTGTCGCAGACCGACAGAATCTCATGAAGTCGGTGGGTAATGAAGATGACGGCGATGCCCTTTTCAGACATGGAGCGGATGGAGCTGAGAAGCGCGTCCGCTTCCTTTTCGGTCAGAACGGCCGTCGGTTCGTCCAGAATCAGAAGCTTCAGATTATCCTTGCTGAGCTCGCGGGCGATTTCGGTAAACTGCTTGTGACCGACCGGCATTTCGTTGATGCGCATGCCCTTGTCGATCTTGAATCCCATTTTATCGATAGCGGCCTCGGCACGTCCGGTCATTTCGTTGTAATCAAGAGTGTCCAGACGCTCACCGAAGACCTCGGAGATGACGTTGCGTTTTTTCGGTTCGCGGTTGAGAAGAATGTTTTCCGTGGCGGTGAAGCCCGGAATCAGGGAAAACTCCTGGTGGACCATGCCGATCCCGGCGGCCAGCGCGTCGAATGGTGTGGAAAAGCTGACGGGTTTTCCGTTCAGCAGAATTTCACCCTCATAGCCGCCCGTTTCCCGGATTACATCCATCCCGAAAAGGATTTTCATGAGCGTGCTCTTGCCGGCGCCGTTTTCGCCGCAGAGGCCAAGCACCTCGCCCTCGGCCAGCGTCAGGTTGATGTCGGTCAGAACCTGGTTGCCGAAGAAATCCTTTTTGATGTTGCGCATTTCCAATAGTGGGGTGTTCTCACTTAACATATAAATACCCTGCCTGAAATCAGTGGGGGAGGAACAAATCCTCCCCGAAATGGTCAAAAGAGAAGCGTCACCTCCCTGCCTTTCGGCAGGGAGGGTGATGCAGCAATGAATAGAATTACTTCACAGTGAAGTAGACTTCGGGAACTTCGATATCGGTGGAGCCCATGTAGTGGCCCGGATTGCCCATGATGTAGGTATCCTGGTACACAAGGAAGGTGTTGTCGGCCTTGACACCGGTCTCGGCATTGGTGTAGTTGGAGCCGTTCCAGGCGGCACCGGGGGAGAAGACCTCATAGGCCTTCGCGATGTCGTCCATATCAAGCAGATCGCTCTCGCCGTTGATGACGTTCACAGCGTGCTGGGCAAGACCGGCGGAAACGGTGTAACCATAGGAGTAGGCCCAGGTGCCGAACTTGCCAGCGCCGCCCTTTTCGCAGATGGCCTGCTCAACCTTCGCAAGGATCTTGGCATAGTCGCCGGCCTCTTCGGTCAGGTCAATGCCCAGAGCACCGGGATAGCCCATGGTGGGAGAGGGCAGGTCGGCTTCGATGAAGTAGCCGCCGTACTCAAGCAGCTGCTTGAGCAGAGGCTCGGTGTGGGCGTCGTTGGTGCAGAAGTAAGCAGCGTTCTTTCCGTACTTCTCAACCCACTCGGGAACCTTCTCAAGGATGTAGGCCTGAGCACCGGCAACACCGACGTCCGTGGTGGGGTCGGGAGCGGTCTCAAGGACGAAGGTCATGCCGAACTCTTCGCAGGCGGCCTTCATGATGGCAACACGGCGGCTCATGGTCTCATAGGACATGTGGCGCGGGAAGGAGATGTGGACAAAGGTGTCGCAGCCCAGCTCGTGAGCGGTGCGGATGATCAGGTAGCCGCGGGCAACGAAGTCGTTGTTGCAGACCAGATCGGCAGCGCTGCCGATTTCGGGCAGGTCTTCGTGGCTTTCACCGGCGATGCAGAGAATGTCGGGGCGACGCTCTTTGATCTGACGGAAGGCCTCGGTGGTGCCGGGGACAGCCTGGTTGACGATTATGGCCTTCATCAGAGGATCGTCGGACATGTTGACGATGGTCTGGATGGTGGTCTCAAGCTCTTCGGTGAAGTTGTCGGGATAGATCGCGAGCTTTACGCGGTCCTCGCCGTACATCGCCTGGAAAGCTTCCGCGCCGCGGCGGTCGTCTTCGCTCTGGGAGACGGAACCGGTGATGATGCCGATATGGAAATCATCTTCCGCGAAGGCAGTGGGCATCGCAAAGGCAGCCAGAGAGAAGACCAGCGCCAGTGCAAGCACGATGGAAAGATACTTCTTCATGTTTTCCTCCTAATTTTGTTTTTCTCTTCCGGAACCATGAATTAATCCCGAAAGCTCTCATTACTATAGCATGTTACGGCCTGTTTTACAAGAAACTTTTGACGCGGTGTTCGGTTTTTTTGAACAGTCTGAGCAGGTCGGAGAGAATCTTTATTTTTCTTAAAGTTCACAGAATACATGGAAAAATAAAAATGACTTGTGATATACTGTATCCATGAGAATTATCCCTCTGGAGGAGACCGATGAGCGAAGAGACAAGAATTCTGATCGTGGATGATGATCCCGATATTCGTAATATTCTGAACCTGCTGCTGAGAAGGGAATACGATACGGCGGAAGCGGCCAACGGGCGGGACGCCGTGGCCTATATGCAGAGCCACCGGGAGACGGACCTGATCATCCTGGACGTCATGATGCCCGGCATGGACGGCATTGAAACCTGTGAAAAGATCCGAGAGTTTTCCAACGCCCCCGTTCTCTTCCTGACCGCCAAGAGCGCGGAGCGGGACCGCCTGGCCGCTTATCAGAGCGGCGGAGACGACTTCCTTTCCAAGCCCTTCTCCCAGCCGGAGCTTCTGGCCAAGGTGAAGTCTCTCCTGCGCCGTTACCAGCAGTACCGGGGCAAGCCGGCCTCGTCGATCTGGACCTGCGGAAACCTGGAAGTGGATCTGGGCACGCGAATGGTGCGCAATGCCGGGGAGACCGTCCCGCTGACAGATACGGAGTATTCCATTCTTGAGTGCCTGGTGAAGAACCGGGGCCGGACCGTCACGACCCAGGAGCTCTATGAGAGCGTGTGGAACGAGAAGTTTTTGCCCGGCTCGGGCAACACGATTATGGTGCATGTGCTGAATCTGCGCCGCAAGATCGAGGAGGTCCCCTCGTCGCCCAAGATCATTCGGACGGTCTGGGGCAGGGGATATCAGGTTGACTGAACAGAGACTTCCGATGCTGCACTCGCTGAGCACCAAGCTGCTGCTGGCGGCGCTGCTCAGCGTGCTTTGTGCGGTGGGTGCCTATCTGGCCGTGTTCGGCATCGGTACGCTCTTTGTCAACCGCTATTACATGAACCCGGATGCCGCGGCAGCGCGCAAAGCGGAGATCTATACGGAGTTTAACCGTTACGTGCAGCAGGGCGGCTATTCAAGCGGAGACACGGAGGCGCTGCAGCGGTTCCTTTCGGAGCACGACTACATCTCGGTCTCCGTCTATTCGGCCGAGATGCTGGAACTTCCCGGTGACCTGACCGCCGGCGGGCGCGCCGTGACGCTGCAGAGCTATGAGGCGCCCCGGCGAAGCGGGATCAGCGGGCGCCTCTACCCGATGCGGTTTTCGGACGGAATCAGCTACATTTCCATCACCGACAACTCCCGCCAGCGGGAGGACACCCTCAACCGGATCATGGGGCTTATTGTGGCGATCCTGGTGCTGGTAAGCGTGCTCTTCTGGTACACCAACCGGCTGACCTGGCGGATTATCCGCCTGTCCCAGGAGGCGGCAACGGTCGGCGCGGGTGATCTGGACGGGCCCATCACCGTGGACGGCGTGGATGAGGTCGCGGCACTGGCCTCGGACATCGATGGCATGCGCGACGCCATTATTGAGCGCATGGGAAACGAGAAGCGCGCCTGGGAGGCCAACAGCGAGCTGATCACCGCCATGAGCCACGACATCCGGACACCGATGACCTCCCTGATCGGCTATCTCGGCCTGCTGAACAACACCGAGTCCCTTACCGAGGAGGAGCGTAGACGCTATCTCGAGGCGGCTTACGGAAAGTCCCTGGCGCTGAAGGAGCTGACGGACGAGCTGTTCAAGTACTTTCTGGTGTTTGGCCGTTCGGAGCTGGAGCTGCAGAAAGAGGACTATGACATCCACATGCTGCTGATGCAGCTTCTGGGCGAGGCGGAATTTGACCTGCGGGACTCCGGCTTTAACGTCCAGAGCATTGACCGCCTGGAGGACGGATGGCTCCTGAACACCGACGCCGGCATGCTCAAGCGCGTGATCGACAACCTGATCTCAAACATCAAGAAATACGCGGATCTGGCGCGGCCGGTGGTCTTCCTGACGGAGATCAAGGACGGACAGGTCTCGGTGACCATCTCCAACGGCCTCTCCAACCGCGGCAGCGGAACCGAGAGCACCAAGATCGGCCTGCGGACCTGCGAGAAAATCCTGGATGCCCTGGGCGGAAGCTTCGGCACCGCGCGGGATGAAAAGCACTTTGCGGCGGAATTCATGCTGCCGATGAAATAGGCAGCAGTTCGAAAAATACCGGTGCGATCCCCCCCGAAAAATACCATACGGAAATGCAAAACCCCTCTGTCCCGCAGAACATGCTGCCGGAGACGGAGGGGGTTTTGTTGATGGGGAACGGAAGCGCAAATGAGGATGGGAGAGCCCGGTGGCGAAGCCGAAGCTTCCGCCCAAGGCGAAGGCAGGGCTCAGTTACCAGCCGAAGACCCAGAGATGCGTCACGCCAAAAGCCTCACGGATGAAGTAGTTCAGCATGACCATCTTGTAGCCCCAGGGGGCGGCCACACCGGCGGCTTCCACGCCCTGCAGGCGCGCCATGGACTTGGCCCGGAAGAGATGATAAGCGCTGGAGACCACGGCCACGTTGCCGTTCGGGTCGTCGCCTCGATCCCGGATGATCTCAAACGAGTAGCGCAGGTTCTCTTCGGTGGAGGTTGCCTTCGGCTCCATGAGGACGCGCTCCTCCGGCAGCCCGTGCTGCACGAGCCAGTCATGCATGGCCTTAGCCTCCGTGATGTCCTCGCCTTTGCCCATGCCGCCGGAGACGATGGCGACGGAATCGGGATATTGGTTCAGATAATCCAGGGCTCCTTCGAGACGCCGCACCAGTGTAAGAGAGGGACGTTCGCCGTAGACGGCGGCGCCGAGCACAATGAGATACGGCCGCTCCGGCTCCGGATCGGTGCGGGCATTTTTGACGATCGGGACCTCAACAATGCAGAAATAGATGACGCCGAGGCAGGTCAGGCCGAGCACGATCCGCCAGAGAAACAGGGGAAGAAACCGCTGGGCGAGGATCAGCGCGATCAGGAAGAAGCAGAGATAGCCCCAGTAGACGTAGCCGCGCAGCGCAAAGCGGAAGAAACAGCCCAGCGCCGCGAGCACCGCGCAGACGATGACCCGGACCGGGTCTTTTTTCTTTTGTCCCGTTCTTTGCTCAGGTTTCATCACTCAGAGCCTCCCAACGTTCGTACTGTTCCATAAGCGCGGTGTTCAGCACTTCTTTCTGCTCCTCCAGCTCCATGAGCTTCTGGTAATCGGTGGCATAGAGGGCGCATTCTTCCTCCAGCGCGGCCAGCTGCCCTTCGAGACGGGCGATCTCCTTCTCCGCACGCTGCATCTGGCGGGCCTGGTTCCCGCCCTTCGGCCGGCCTTCCGGTTTTCGGCCGGCCTCCGGAGTGCCCTCGGCGGAGGACTTTTTCCCGCCGCTTTTTTCCGCGGCTTTCTTCTCGGCAGAGGCCACAACCGCCTGATGCTCCTTCCAGGCGACGTAGGCGGCGTATCCGCCGCGGTAATCGGTGAGAACGCCGTTTTCAAAGGCCCAGATGCGGGTGGCAAACTTCTCGATAAAATAGCGGTCGTGGGAGACAAAGAGCAGAGTCTCGTTATAATCGGAGAGGGCGTCTTCCATCCACTCACGGCTGATGATATCGAGGTGGTTGGTGGGCTCGTCCAGAATGAGAAGATTGATATCGCTGCCCATGAGCATGCAGAGCTTCAGACGGCTGCGTTCGCCGCCGGAGAGGGTAGAGACGGGCTTGAACACGTCCTCACCCCGGAAACCGAAGGCGGCCAGCCGGTCCCGCGCTTCCTGCGGCGTACAGCGGCATTCCCAGAGCATGGTGTCATAGGCGGTGCGGCTGTCGTCCTGAAAACGCACGATCTGCGGCAGGCAGGCGCTGCGCACCGAGGGACCGAGGGAGATCCAGCCCGCGTCCGGGCTCTCCTCGCCGGTGATAAGCTTTACAAGGGTGGACTTGCCGCTGCCGTTGTCGCCGATGACGGCGATGCGCTCCTGGCCTTCGACAATGAAGGAGAGGTCGGAAAAGAGTACCCGGTCGCCGAAGCCCTTCTTCAGGCTGTCGGCCACGAGAACCTCGTCCCCGGCAAAGGCCCGCTCTTTGAACTTGACCGAGAGCTTTTTCTGCTCCTTGGGCTTCTCGCTGCGCGAGAGCTTTTCGATACGCTTTTCCATGGAGAAGGCGCGCTTGTGAAGCTTGTCGTTGCCCATGAAGGCCCAGAGATGCATCTGCTCGGCGGCACGGGTGAGCTGTTCGATCTTGGCCTGGTCCTTTTCATACTGTTTCCGCTTCTCTTCAAAGCGGCGCTGCCGCTCTTCGAGAAAGAAGCTGTAGTTGCCGCTGTAGAACTCCGCTTTGCCGTCCACCAGTTCGATGCAGCGCTGGGCCACCACGTCTAGAAAGTAGCGGTCATGGCTGATGGCGAGGACGGTTCCCTTGAAGTGGAGAAGATAGTTTTCCAGCCACTCGACGGCGTGAAGGTCCAGATGGTTTGTCGGCTCGTCCAGCAGAAGGATCTCCGTGTCCTCAAGAATCAGGCGGGCGAGGTTCAGGCGGGTCTTCTCCCCGCCGGAGAGACTCTCAAAGCTCTGGGCGCGCATCTCGGGACCGATCTGAAGACCGTTGGCCACGCGGTTCACGGCCACATCCGTTTCATAGCCGCCGAGACGCTCAAAGTCCGCGGCGAGGCGGTCGTATTCCGCGAGGAGGGCGGGAGAGCTGTCATGCTCCATCTGTTCGGTCAGCTTTTCCAGGCGGATCCGGATGGCATCGACATGACGGAAGGCGTTCTGAAGCACGTCCTCGGCGGTCCAGCCCTCCGGATAGACCGGCAGCTGGGAGATGAGACCGAGACGCTTGGAAGGAGCGATGCTGACCTGGCCCTCGTCATAATCGAGCGCGCCGGTCAGAATGCGGAAAAGCGTCGTCTTGCCGCAGCCGTTGGGACCGAGAATCCCGACGCGCTCGCCCGCTTCCACCTGGAAGCTGAGCCCGTCGAGGATGTTGTTTCCGATTTCAAAGGATTTGACCAGAGAGCTTACGGTGATGTCGATCATAGATCAATACTCCATATCCGTTCCACGCCGCATGGCGGCCTGCAGAACGGTATTTGCGATGGGGGTGGCGACAGAAAGACCGCCGCCGCCCTGCTCGACGAAGACGATGAAGGCATAGGGATGATCCTCATCCTTCAGGAAACCCGTGAACCAGGCGTGGTCGGTTCCGTCTCCGACTTCGGCCGTGCCGGTCTTGCCGCAGACCTCCAGGCCGGGGAAGCGGTTGTCGCCGTAGGTCTGGATGACGTTGTTGCGCATGAGATCCTGCATGGTTCTGGCGGTATCCGGATTGACCAGGAGGGACTGTTCGGCCGGTTTGCCATCGTCGATGAGCTTGGGCTCCACCAGAACGCCGTCGTTGGCAATGGCGGAAACAAAACGCAGCATGGAGTACGGGCAGATCAGATCCGTGGACTGACCGATGCCGGACCAGCCGGTTTCCGGATCGCCGACAAATTCCAGAGGATAAGACCCGGCCGCGGTGGGGATGCCGTCGAGACTGTGGGAATCCAGAAAGCCATAAGCCCGGACATGGTTGACCATTTCCTGCTGGCCGACCGAAATGGCAATCTGGGCAAAGGCGATGTTGCAGGAGTTTGCCAGCGCCCCGCGAAAGTCGTTGGTATAATGCTCAAAGGGACAATGGAAGAGAACACCGGAGATCTCCTCCTCGCCGAGACAGAAGAAGCTGCGCTGCCAGATGGAGGGAACGCACTCGATGGCCGCGGCGGCCGTCACCAGCTTGAAGATGGAGCCGGGGGTAAAGGTCGCGGAGAGCAGGCGATTGATGTACACGCCCTCCGGCGCCACGGGATCGCTCTCGATGGGGTCGATGGCAGGGGAGGAGACCATGCAGATGAGCTCCCCGGTGCGGTAGTTGACGACCCCGACGGCACCCTTGCGGCCGGCGAGAGCGGCATAGGCCTTGTTGTCGAGGACCGAGTCGACGTTCAGCTTCAGGGAGATGCGCTTGGTCTGGGTCATGCCGGTGACCGGGCTGTAGCCGTGCAGCTGGCGGGCAAAATTCGTGAGAATGCCGCTACCGGTGCGGTTCCAGAAGTCGCCGGTGACATGGTAGTTTGCAATGCGGGTGTTGCGGTCCTCGTTATAGCTGTTGTCGTTGGCGGTGAAGGCAGCCAGGAGGACGCCGTTGCGGTCGGTGACATATCCTTCCGAGAGGGAATTGAGCCGGGAAAAGTAGCTTGCCCAGCTTTCCCCGTCCCGGAGAAAGCGCTCGATATAGGTGAAGAGCCCCAAAATGATAAAGAGCGCGATCATCATCACGGAGAGGGCGCGGCGATTGAGTTTTTTCATGAGGCATCCCCCCTCCGGTTCTGTTTCTTCACGGTGCGGCTGTCCCGGGCGGCCTGCTTTCTGGCGGCACGGCTGTCTTTGGCGGCCTGTTTTTTCGCGGCGCGCCGTTCCATCCTGGCTTCGCGGACCGCTTCCCGGTCACCCGCCGAACGGATGGTCTCACCGGGTCGGACAGCAAAGCTGGCCTCGCGCCGGTTGTCCGCGCTCTTGAGGTAGGCCATCATCATCCAGCAGGAGAGCATGGAGGAGCCGCCTCGGGAGACAAAGGGAAAGGTAACGCCCGTGAAGGGAAGAATGTCCATGGAGCCGAAGACATTCAGCGCCAGCTGGGTCAGCAGAATGGTCATGGCCGCACAGGCGGCAATGCTGTAATAGGCGCTGCGCCCGGTGCGGGCGCTGCGGATGGCAAAGCAGGCCAGAAGAATCACGGCCAGCACCATCATGCAGGCGATCAGCAGCCCCAGCTCTTCACAGACCATGCCGAAGACCAGGTCGGTGTTGGCGGCAAAAATCCGGTGGAGCCAGCCGTTTCCGGCCCCCTTGCCGAAGAGTCCGCCGGCTGCGGCGGCGCTCATGGCGCGGGTCTGCTGGAAGCCCTTGTCATAGATGTCCTCCCAGACGTGCCCCCAGGAGGCAAAACGCTGGGCAATATAAGGGCGGGCACTCACGGCCAGAAAACCGGCGAGGCCTGCACCGGTCACCGCCAGCATGACCGTGGCGATGGAGCCGGAACGCATGAAAGAGATTACCAGGAAGCAGACGAAGAACACCAGGGCGGTACCGAAGTCGCCGATCAGCGCCAGCGCCATGACGCAGATGGCGGAGAAGCCGATGAAGACGTACAGGTTGTTCCGGCGGAACAGCCGGTCCAGCGTGGCCGCGCCGACGTATACATAGGCGACCTTGACGATCTCGGAAGGCTGGAAGGAGAAACCCCAGAATTCCAGCCAGTTTCTCGCACCGAGGACGACATCGCTGGCCACGACGTTGATGCCGAGCAGCAGAAGGGCCCCGAGGGCGACGAGGATCCGGGTGGAAGCGGTGCGTTGCAGAGAGCGCTGCCACCAGCCGCAGAGCAGGAAGAGCACGACACCGGCAAGCGTCAGGAGAATCTGCTTGTACATGTCCTCCGGGGTGGAGGAGGCCGCAACGGACATGCCCAGCGACGAGAGATAAAAGGCCAGGGTCTCAATCTCAAAGCCGGCGCGGTTGATGATGCGCATGGCATTGAAGCAGCTCCACTCCATGACGATGAGGCTGCCGAAACCGAGGGCAATATCCGAGATGACCTCGGGCTTTGCGTAAAAAGAATGCTGAAGCAGGAGAAAAAGCTGAAACGCCGTCAGCATCAGCAGGGTCAGACTCGGGGAATACCGCCGGCCGACACCGCTGCGCTTCGACTCGAGACGCTCCCGCTTTTCCATGCTGAGGTCTTCAAAACGAACACAGATGCCGTTGAGGTTGAGTACATCGCCGTGATGAACCTCCGCGCCGCCGTCATCGACAAAGATGTTGTTGACCCAGACGCCGCCGCGGGAGAACACGTCGTAAACACGCCACTCGCCCAGGTCGTTGCGCCGGAGAATGGCGTGGGTGCGGGCAATCTCCCGCTCGGGAATGTAGACGTCGGCATCCGGGGAGCGGCCGATGATCACCTCCCAGTGCTGAACGGGAAGACGGTCACGTCCGTATCGGAGATAGGCCCAGGTTTCCGGGTCGTATTCTTCGCGCAGCATGGAGCGCAGGCAGCGCAGCAGAATGGCAAAGGAAAGCAGAATCAGGATTGCCTTGCTGGCCGCCAGTGTATAGGCATAAAAATCTCCCTGCACGCGAACACCTCCTTCGCCGGAGAGTTATGAAAGAATGTCGGGATCGGCGCGCTTATCCGCCGATCAGAAAGATACTGCCGCTGACCGCGGTGACGGTGAAGCTCTGGATGGTGGTGATGTAGCTGCTGCTGAGGAAACCGTACTGCCAGGTCATGGTCCGGTTCCCCTGGGGCCAGAAGGGAAGGGTTTCGGAGATGGTTCCGGTTTGCGTCCCCTCGGGGTCGATCCAGAGCGCCTCGTAGCGAGGAACATTGCCGGAGGCGGTGTCCTGAAAGTCGATGCTGAATTCACCGTGCTGGGACAGAACGTCGGCGCTGAAGCTTACCTTCAGGCTGTCCTTGTATTCGGGGTCATTGGCCGCGACGAGGCCCTCCTTCAACGAGAAGCCGCAGCTGAGATTGCAGGCGGTGATGTTCCCGTCCTCGTCGGTGGCAAAGCTCGGATAATCCTTATAGTCGAAATAGTCGTAGAAATTGGCGCCGGTGATCTTCACTTCCACGATCTTCGGCCCTGTGGGGGCTGCCTCCTCGGGCTCGTCCTTCTCCTTCTGCTTTCCGCAGGCGGTGAGAAGGCAGAGGATCAGAATGACAACCGCCAGCAAAGATGTTTTTTTCATTTGAATCGGTCTCATCGGGGTTCCTCCCTGTCAGGATTGGGGATCGGTCGGTTTTTTCGCGGTATCGAGAATATGGCCGGTCTGCGCGTCGATTACATAGCGGTATTCCGCCGTGTGGTCGGTAAAAAGAATCTCGTATACCGGCAGTTCGGCGTCGGTGGTGCCGTAGACGGTGCTGACATCGTAGACACGGCCTTCGTCGGTGCCGGCGTCGTGGACGGCAATGCGCAGGGCCTGGGTGGAAGAGAGCCAGTCATCCTCATGCTGGTATAGATAGAGCGCGACCAGAGAGCCGGCGATCAGAAAGACCAGGACGGCGAGAACGGTCAGAAACCGTTTCCCACGGCGCTTTTTCTTCATCGGTGCCCCTCCTCTCCCGTCTTCGAACATGCCCTTTCCGCCTGTAAAAGCAAAAACAGAACCGGCATCTGATCGGTAAACATAATTACACAAATACTTATACTATCACAAATAATGAAAATAATCATGAAGACGAGGTGAACGATGAAAACCGGTCGGCGGACGGAAAAACATTGTACTCGATGAAGAAGCATGTTATAATTCCTGCCAGCAGATCATTCACAAAAAACGGTTTTTAGCGGGATTATCGGATATCATGGAGATCGTATGATGTCATTCACTTCACCGGAATTCTGGATCTTTCTGCCGATTGTATTCGGCCTTTATTATGTTTGCCCGAAAAGCAGCAGATGGCTTGTCCTCCTGGCAGCGAGCTATGTCTTTTACGGCTTCGCCGGGATCCAGTACATTCTCCTGCTTGCCTATGTTACGGCGGCGGCGTTCCTGGCGGCAAGATACCTCGAAAAAGCACAGCGTATCAGCAAATGGTGTATGGCTATCGCGGTCTGTGCGGTGATTCTGCCGCTGCTTGTGTTTAAATACACCGGGTTTCTGACGGAAAACCTGAATATCATCCTCCGGGCGATGAAATCGGCCAGGAGCCTGACCACGATGCAGATTATCCAGCCGCTGGGGATTTCGTTCTATTCCTTTTCCGCACTGGGTTATGTAATTGATGTGGCGAAAAAGAAATACCCCGCCATACAGAACCCCCTGCATCTGGCAGCCGGAATCGCGTTCTTTCCCTGTCTGGTGTCCGGCCCGATCGAGAGGCAGAATAAGCTTGTTCCTCAGCTTGTCGAGGGAAATGCGTTTGACTATACAGAAGCGACTTATGGCCTGAAGCAGATCGCCTGGGGTCTGTTTGAAAAGAAGGTGCTTGCAGATAACCTGGCGGTTTATGTGGACATCGTTTTCGCTGATGTCCATGCATACTTCGGCGCCCCGCTTCTGGTGGCATCCCTATTTTATACCCTGATGATCTACTGCGATTTCGCGGGCTATTCCGATATGGCGGTCGGGATTGCAAAGCTATTCGGCATCAGGCTGACAAAGAATTTTGACAGTCCTTATTTTTCGGAGTCCTTTTCGGAATTCTGGAGAAGATGGCATATTTCGCTTTCAAGCTGGCTTCGGGACTATGTATATATCCCCCTCGGCGGAAGCCGAAGAGGAAAGGCCAGAAAAGCCGTCAATATCCTGATCACCATGCTGGTGAGCGGGATCTGGCACGGGGCTTCCTGGACCTTTGTCGCATGGGGAGGACTCCACGGACTAGCCCAGGCGGCAGAATCCATGTCCGGGCTGAACGGCAGAACGTCGAAGAACCGCGTGATCAAGCTCATCCGGACAGCGGCTGTTTTTTCAATATGCAGCATTCTGTGGGTGTTTTTCCGGGCGCCAAGTTTCGAGAACGCTTCCTATCTGCTGCGGCACATGTTTGACGGAATCCGGGATCTCCATGTCTACCTGTACAGTCTCGTGGCACTGGGCCTGACGAAACCGAAACTCGCCGTAATTGCGTTGGAACTGATCCTTCTGACCTTGTACGACTACTGCTCGCTGAAGACGAATGTGATCAACAGAATATCCGCGCTTCCGCCGGTCATCCGCTGGGGGATCTACGTATGCTTCCTGTTCCTGATCGCACAGTGCTCCATGAAAGGGACATCGGTCCAGTTCATCTATGCAGGGTTTTAGGGAGGAATCTGTGATGAAACGGTTTCTGATAAAGCTGACAGCCCTCATGCTGATCATGGTGATGATCTTTGCCGGGTATGATGCGGCCTACCGGCGGATCTGCAAGATTGATCCTTCCAAAAACGATGAGTACAAGTTTCAGAATGTCCCGGACGGGATTCAGATCTGCAACTTCGGAAGCAGCCACGGCAAAGACGATTTTAATTACACCCAGTGGCAGGATGAGTATACGACCTTTAATTTCGCGCTGGTGATGCAGACCGCTTCCTATGACTACCGGATCCTTCAGCAGTATATCGGAAAGCTTGCGGAGGGGGGAGTCGCGTTTATCCCGATCAGCTATTTTACCTTCGGCTGGGATGAGGAGTCAAAGGAGGATTTCAGGTCCAAGAATGAACGCTACTATTCGTTCCTCGAACCGCAGTATATCAAAGACTATGATGTGGTAACGGATATCGGGATCAAGCACTTTTTGCCCCTGTTATCCGACCCGACAACGGTTATTCGGGAGATTCGGAATTCCCTGAACAAGGCAAGGACGGCAGAACGGACTGACGGCGCGGAGGCGGCGGAGGAAGTCCAAGAAGCAGAGCAGGCCGTTGCTGCGGGTGAAATGACGGAAGAAGGGGAAACGTTTCCGGACGAAACGGAAGAGACGGAGTTTGACTTTCAAAGCCATGCGGAGGAGAAAAGAATACTCTACCGCATTGTTGATCAGAACGGAGATCTTCTCGTCAGAGAAGAAGAACTCAACGCGGTATACGGGATGGTGCGCTTGTGCAAGGCGCACGGAATTCGGCCGATCCTGATTACCGTGCCCTTTCGCTGGGAATACAACGATCAGTTTGAAGAAGCGTATTGCCGTCAGTTTTACGAAGTAATAGACAAAATCTGCCAGGACGAAGCGGTCGAGTACTATGACTACAGCCATGATGAACGCTTTACCAACGCGGCGGAATACTTCAGAAACTCAGACCATCTGTCACCCAGGGGCGCGGCGGTGTTTACGGATCTCGTCATCAACGCACATGTAAAAAACCAGAGGCCGGAGACCTGATAAAAGTTTTACATCAACCGCAATGAGAAAAGCCACGCGGCACCGGAAGGTGCTGCGTGGCTTTGAACTTGTACGGCCGCGAGGACGGAACCCCGGGGAGCCTGAAAATCAGACGGAGACGGGAAGAAAGAGAACCCTTACCGTTCTTCGCGGAAGTAGGGCAGCCCCAGAGAGGCGGGGGGCTGGTTCTCGCGCTTGTTGCGCAGACTCGAGATCACCAGAACGATGATGGTGACCACATAGGGAAGCATTTTATACAGCTCCTTGACGGCCAGGTTCATGCCGGAGGGAATGTACATGTGCAGAATATAGAGTCCGCCGAACAGGAAGGAGGCCAGCACGCCCACGTTGGGACGCCAGACCGTGAAGATCACCAGCGCGATGGCGAGCCAGCCGCGGTCGCCGAAGGCATCGCTGGACCAGATGCCGGAGGTATAGTCCATGATGTAGTACAGTCCGCCGAGTCCGGCGACCATGGAGCCGATGCAGGTGGCGACGTATTTATAACGGCTGACGTTGATGCCGGCGGCATCGGCGGTGTTCGGGCTCTCGCCGACGGCGCGCAGATGCAGGCCGACGCGGGTGCGCTTGAGAACGAAAGCGGCGACCAGGGCGATCAGGACCGCGAGGTACGCAAGGAAGCCATAGCTCAGGAAGATCTTTCCGAACCAGCCCGTAGTGCCGGCGGCGGAGAGGGTCTTGCGGAAGTAGGAGCTGGTGCCGGAGAGCACGATGGCGGGCACGTCGCTTCCGGAGAGCTTGATGAGGGAACCGCCGAAGAAGTTGCCGAAGCCGACGCCGAAGGTGGTCAGCGCCAGACCGGTGACGTTCTGGTTGGCCCGGAGAGACACGGTCAGGAAGCAGTAGAGCAGGCCCATCAGGAACGAGCCCAGCAGACAGCAGAAGAGAGGAATCGCCACCGCGAGAAAGCCGTTCATGTTGGCTGCGCCGACCTTCGTTTCATAGAAGAAGGCGCCCATAACGCCGCTGATGGCGCCGACATACATGATGCCCGGGATTCCGAGGTTCAGGTTGCCGGACTTTTCGGTGAGCGTTTCACCCGTGCTGCCGTAGAGCAGAGGGATGCCCTGCATGATGGCGCGGGGAATGAAGGAAACAAAATCAAACATGACTCAGGCCTCCTTTCCCGCGGCACGGCGGAACTTGATCTGATAGTTGATGAAAAACTCACTGCCGATGATGAAGAACAGAATGAGACCGGTGAGAATATCGGCATAGGATGCGCTCAGGCCGAAGCTCGTGGCAATCTGTCCGGCGCCGCGCTCAAGAAAGACCAGAAGGAAACTGGTGAGAATCATCCAGATGGGATTGAACTTGGCCAGCCATGAGACCATGACGGCGGTGAAGCCGCGGCCGGAGGTGATGGTGGTGGTGAGGGTATGCTCGGTCCCACCGACGAGCAGCATTCCGGCGAGGCCGCAGACGGCGCCGGACAGGAACATGGTCCGGATGATGACCCGGTCGACCTTGATGCCAACATAACGGGCCGTGCGCTCGCTCTCGCCGACAACGGCGATCTCGTAGCCGTGCTTGGAGTAGTTGAGGTAGACGTACATGAAAACGCAGACCAGCGCGACAATGAGGATGTTCAGGAGATATTTGTAGCTCCCGATCTGGGGCAGCCAGCCGGCCTGGGTGCTCTGGTTGATGATGCCGATCTTGCCGGCGCCCTTCGGCACCTCCCAGATGATGATGTAATAGGCGACGAGCTGGGTCGCAATATAGTTCATCATGAGGGTGAAGAGCGTCTCGTTGGTGTTCCATTTGGCCTTGAAGAAGGCGGGAATGGCGGCCCAGACGGCTCCGGCCAGAACACTTGAGACAAACATGCAGAGAATCACGACCCCGTTCGGCAGCTTGCCGCCGAGGAGGATCATGCAGGCGGTGGTGGCGAGACAGCCGATCAGCATCTGGCCGTCGCCGCCCAGGTTCCAGCAGCGCATCCGAAAAGCCGGGGTGATGGCGAGGGAGACGCACAGGAGCATCGCGATGTTCTGGAACAGGACCCAGGTGCGCCGGGCACTGCCGAAGGAGCCCTGCCAGATGGTGCCGTAGACCTCCAGGGGGTTCAGGCCTGTAATAAGGTTCGTGATCAGCGCGCAGGCGAGCAGCGCAATCACCAGCGCCGCGGCACGGATCCCCCAGGCGGTGTACCAGGGCAGCGCCGCACGTCTGGAGACGTGAAAGAGCGGGGTATGGACTTTGTTATTCATCCAGCTTCCCTCCCAGCTTTGTCATCATCAGGCCGACGTTGCGCTTGCTGGCGCCGCGGCCGGGAACGATCCCGCTGACTTTGCCGCCGCAGAGGACCAGAATCCGGTCGGCCAGCTCCAGCAGAACGTCCAGGTCCTCGCCGACATAGATGACGGCGACGCCCTCGGCCTTCTGTTTGTTGATCAGGTCGTAGATCGTATAGGACGAGTTGATATCAAGGCCGCGCACCGCGTAGGCGGTGAGCAGCACGGTGGGAGCGGAGGAAATTTCACGGCCGACCAGCACCTTCTGGACGTTGCCGCCGGACAGACGGCGGACCGGGGTGGAGATGCCGGGCGTGCTGACCTCAAGGTTCTGCACAACGGCCTGGGCCAGCTCCTTCGGCGTGCGGCGGTCGGTGAAAAGAGAGTGGCCCTTGCGGAAAGAGCGGAGCATCATATTGTCGGCCAGGTCCATGTTGGCGACCAGGCCCATGCCGAGACGGTCTTCCGGGACGAAGGAGAGGCTGACCCCCATTTCGGCGATGCTGAGCGGATCTTTACCGATGAGTTCTTCGCGCGTCCCGTCGTCTTCCACGTAGGAGATGCTGCCGGATTCCACGGGCTGCAGCCCGGCGATGGCTTCGAGCAGTTCCTTCTGACCGCAGCCGGAGATGCCCGCAATGCCGAGAATCTCACCGGAATAGGCATTGAAGCTGACATCATCCAGCTTGAGGATGCCGTCGATGCTGCGGACCGTGAGGTTCTTGACCTCAATGCGCAGCTTCGGGTTGACGGGTTCGGGACGGTCGATGTTCAGCTTGACGGCGTGCCCGACCATCATGTTGGTCATCTCCTGGGCGTTGGTCTTGCCGGTGGGCATGTCGCCGATGAACTGGCCGTGCCGGAGAATCGCCACGCGGTCGGAGAGCGACTCCACCTCGTGCATCTTGTGGGTGATGATGACGATGGCCTTGCCGGCATCGCGCATGTTGCGCAGAACCGCAAAGAGCTTGTCCGTCTCCTGCGGCGTGAGCACGGCGGTGGGCTCATCGAGAATCAGAATATCCGCACCGCGGTAGAGAACCTTTACGATTTCGACGGTCTGCTTCTGGGAAACGGACATGTCGTAGATCTTCTGGTCCGGGTCGACCTCAAAGCCGTAGGCGTCGCAGATCTCACGGATCTTCCGGGAAGCGGTCTTCAGATCCAGCTTCCCGCCCAGACCGAGGACAATGTTCTCCGCCGCCGTCAGCACGTCGACCAGCTTGAAATGCTGGTGGATCATGCCGATGCCGAGATCGAAGGCGTCTTTCGGAGAGCGGATGACGACTTCCTTTCCGTCAATGCTGATGGTCCCCTCGTCGGGGAAGTAGATTCCCGAGAGCATGTTCATCAGCGTGGTCTTGCCGCTGCCGTTTTCACCCAGCAGGGCAAGAATCTCGCCGCGGTAGATGTCCAGCCAGACCTTGTCGTTGGCCAGGACGGAGCCGAAGCGCTTGGTGATGTTCCGCATTTCGACTGCGGCGATCTTGTTGTCCAAGGACATCACCCTCCTTTATCTTTATTAATGGCTAATGGCAACAATGCCGCAAAGGGCAGCGCGGCGGCGAAAAAGTCACTGCGCTGCCCTTTGCAGCATCAATGGCTAAGCCCGAGGTTCTCGGGCTTAGCCACAGGAGTTTCATCAGAATGCGGTGTCGAGCAGCGTGATGCCGTCGATCTGCAGATCAAAGTACGGAGCGGAGCGGAACTCGGACTCGTGGAAGTAACCGTCGGAGATGACCTCGGTGTCGCCCTCATAGGCGGGGTCGGTGTCGACGTCGGCCATGTAGCTCTCAAGCTTGCTGCCGTCCACGGTGAAGGTGTCGGTGTCGAAGACATGAAGCTCGCCGGCTTCGAAAGCGGCCTTCGCGGCCTCGATGGCCTCGACGGTACCCTCGGCGGCAACGGCCTCGTTCACGTCGGTGAGCTCGACAGAGCCCGTGGCGATGGAGCCGGTCCAGTCGGCATCAATGGCCTCACCGTTCTGAACCTGACCGATGATGTACTCAAAGTAGGGCTCCCAGTTGATGCGGGAGGAAACGATGAAGGTGTTCGGGCCGGCCTCGATGGTGGAGCCGTTGTAGGAGACGTTGGGGATGCCGGCGGCTTCGCAGGTGGAGGGGGCGCCGAGGGAGTCGGCGTGCTGGCTGATGAGGACGCAGCCGTCGTCAATCAGCTTCTGGGCACCTTCGGCTTCCAGGGACAGATCGTACCAGGAACCGGTGAAGGTGACTTCCATGGTGGCCTCGGGAACAACGTGGCGGACGCCGAGGAAGAAGGAGGTATAACCGGAAATAACTTCGGCATAGGTGAAGGCGCCGACGTAACCGATCTTGGCCTGATCAGCGGTGATGTCGCCGTTGTCAATCATGGACTTGAGCTTCATACCGGCAGCGATACCGGCGAGGAAGCGGCCTTCATAGATGGAAGCGAACGCGTTGTGGTAGTTGGCAAGACCCTCGGTGTGGGCACGGGTGCCGGTGGCGTGGCAGAACTCCACATCCGGGCACTCCATGGCGGCCTGGATCATGTAGTCTTCATGACCGAAGGAGTCGGCGAAGACGATGTTGCAGCCTTCATCGACCAGGTCCATGGCGGCCTCGTAGCACTCCTGACCCTCAGGGATGCCGACCTTGTTGACATACTCGATGCCGAGCTTTTCGCAGGCGGCCTGGGCGGCCTTCATGAAGTTGAGGTCATAGGTGGACTGCTCATCATGCAGGAAAATGAAGCCGACTTTGACTTCCTTGGCTTCAGCGGAGGCAGCGGGGACAGCCAGGGCGAAGATCATGACCAGAGTAAGCGCGAGCGCGATGATCTTTTTCATTCTTCTTGATACTCCTTATCAGATTTTATTTTATTGGAAGTGCCGTTGTGGGGACGGCACTTCCGGTTTATCTGTAGAGACACAGGCCTCCGAGATACAAAAGAAAGAAAAAAACATAATACTTTTCAAAGGAAAAGTATGTGGGGAGGGACACAGGCCTCCGGGATAAAAAGGGAAATATAAGTCTCAGGGATGTAAAGAGAAACACAAGCCTGCCGGTTATAAAGAAACAAAAAACACCGTGGAACGGACTTGTAAATGTTCCCGGTGGAGAAAAGAATGAACTCGGAAGCAGCAGTACATCAAAAACCTCTTACACAGCTTCCTGATTCGTTCGATAGTCCGGTCATTTACGGTGTCCGGGTAGAGACTTCAAATCCATATCATTTGCTTATATCGAAACACTATATTCAGAACGGACTTTCGTCCGGATGTGCGTACTATATCAGCTATTATACCAAAAGTCAAGCCGAAAATTTGGCATTTTACACATTTTTTGATTCAAAATTTTGTATAGTTTGAACAATAAAAGCATTTTTGATCCGAATGATGATCCGAGGTGAAATCGTATGGAAAAGCGCTTGACTTTTGCCGCGCCGTTTTTTATGATGGGAAGGCAATCCGAAACAGACAAGGAGCGTGAAGAAGTATGATCAGCAGAGACTGGAAAGCGGAACTGGAAGGCCGTGTCGCGTGGATCCGCGGCTTGGTGGAAGACAGCGGGGTCAGGGGCATCATTTTCGGCAATTCCGGCGGGAAAGACAGTGCTCTGGTGGGGATTCTCTGCAAGGCCGCCTGCGAAAACACGGTCGGCGTCATCATGCCCTGCGCCTCCAGGCGCAACTACGGCGAGGATGCCGATGACGGCCGCGCCCTGGCGGAGCAGTACGGCATCGAGACCTGCGTGGTGGATTTGACCGGTGTGCGGGAAGCAGAGCTGGCGGCCCTGAGAGGAATCACCGAGGTAAGCGACCTCGCCCTGGCAAACATCGCGCCGCGTCTTCGCATGACAACGCTCTATACCATCGCGGCGGCCGAGGGGCGTCTCGTGGCCGGAACCGGAAACCGGAGCGAGGCCTATATGGGATATTATACCAAGTGGGGAGACGGAGCCTGCGACTTCAACCCCATTGCGGACCTGACGGCGACGGAGGTGCGGGAGTTTCTTCGTTACCTCGGCGCACCGCGGAGCATCGTTGAAAAAGCCCCGTCAGCGGGCCTCTTTGACGGACAGACGGACGAGAAGGAGATGGGCGTGACCTATCAGGCGATCGACGAGTATCTGACGGAAGGCAAAGTCAGCGAGGAAGACCTTGCGATCATCGAGCGCTATCATGCCCGCAGCGAGCATAAGCGCAGACCGATCCCGGTCTACACCCCCTGAGGCGGACAAATGGCAGGAAAAAACGCATAGCAGCCCGCATCAATAAAGTCAGCGGCCCCGGAAACGGGGCCGCTGACTGCTGTTCGGTCGGTCTTGCGGAAAAAGACGGGTCTTATACCGGGTCGGCGTTGCCCTCTTCCCCGGCACGCCGGGCCGCCTGGGTCTCACGGAACTGCGCCTCCAGGTCCTGGGCCAGAACAAGGCGGACATTCCGCAGCTCCAGGCCGCTCTGGGCGAAGTAGAACTTCAGAAGGTAGTTGGCGGTATAGCAGAGCGCAAGTTCCACCGAGACGGGAGTCCACTCGGTGTCTGCGCCGGTCAGGGTGACCTCGCGGACCAGCTCGCGGTCCTGAAACACGCTGAAGGGAAGCTGTGCCATGCGTGGCTGATTCACGGCTCTGGCCTCGAGCTCAAGACGGACGATGCCGCGATGCGGCGTCGTGACGGCCAGGACCGAAGTTTCGCCCCGCTGAGCTTTGATCAGCGACGGATCGATGGACACCTCCGGCCCGTCGACCACAATGGGGACGGCGTTGTGCATGGAGAGGTCCTCCTGAGAGAGGCTGTCGCGGAGCTCCCGGTCCAGGTCGGACTCCCGGCCCAGACTGTGCGGCCAGCAGGGCAGCGTCAGCAGGAAGCGGCAGATGTTCTCGGCGCTGCGCACGAGCTCGGCCCGCGTGAGACGGCCCTCGGCCAGAGCGCTGTCCAGATCGTCTTCATTGCTGTTGGAAGCGGCGTCGGCGTTGACCATGTTCAGGTCGTTCTGGGCCCGGACCTGGGCCGAGACATTTTGATAACTCCCGGGCAGCCCGGCGGCGTCGTTGGCCATGGCCCACCAGTCGGTCATGACTATGCCCTCGAAGCCCCATTCGCCGCGGAGAATCACGGTCAGCAGGTCATAGTTTCCGGAGGTCCAGAGCCCGTTTACCGGGCCGTAGGTGCTCATGACCGCGCGAGCGCGGCCCTCGCGGACGGCGAGCTCGAAGCCGCGGAGATAGACCTCCCGCAGAGCCCGTTCCGAGACCACCGCGTTGACATGGTGGCGCAGCGTTTCCTGGGTATTGTCACAGAAGTGCTTGATGACGCCGGTGACGCCGAAGCGGTGCAGCCCGCGAAGCTGTGCCGAGGCCATGCGCCCGGTGAGCAGGGGGTCTTCGGAGAAGTATTCAAAGTTTCGCCCGTTCAGAGGACTGCGGTGGATGTTCATCCCCGGCCCCAGGAGACAGTCGATCCGGTTGCGGCGCAGCTCCAGACCCTCCCAGGCGAAGAGCTCTTCGTTGAGCTCCTCGTTGAAGCTGCAGGCGAGACAGGTCCCGTTCGGCAGGGAGAAGGCGTGGGTGCCGCAGTCCATGCGGATTCCGCTGGGCCCGTCGGAACAGCCGCCCACCGGAATGCCGAAGCCCTTCAGCGCCTCCGTCACACCGCCGAAGGCCCCCGCGATCCCGGGCGTGACCTTGGGCGAGCACATGCCCTCGCCGCGCACCATGGCGCAGAGATCGGCATCACGAAGCTGGGAAAGAAACTCCGGCATCGTCCTCCGGCCCTCGGCCACGTCGCGAAGCTTCCAGCCCTGATCCCCCGCGAAGGGAAGACAGGAGGGGAGCCGACGAAGGCGCTTGTCCTGCGGAGAAACGGTCTGCAGCGGCACAGGCTCCCGGGACGGGAGAAACGGTCCGTCGCCGGAATCGTTGCCTTTCGGGCACGCCGGACGCAGGCGTTCAAAAGCCCGTACGGGCGCCATGGCCTCTTCGCAGGCGCGGACACAGACGGTCTCCGACAGGGTGAAGCGACCGGCTTCGGCCGCACTGCGCACATCGGCGCCGACAAGGATCCGGTACTCGCCGCGCTCCAGCGCCCAGGCGGAGCGATGCCCGCTCAGGCCGCTGTCGTCGTAGGAGGCGAGAAGGGAGAGCGGAAGGTCAAAGCAAAGCGTCTGCGTGTCCCCGGGGGCGAGGAGCTCGGTCTTTTGAAAACCGATCAGGACCCGCGCAGGCTTTCCGAGGGCCCCCTGGGGGGCGCTTGCGTAGACCTGGACAACCTGCTTTCCGGAGACGGAGCCGGTGTTCCGGACCGCAACCGAGAGCGAGACCGACTCCGGCGCATGGGCGGAGAAGGACTTCGTCTCCATTCGGAACGTCGTATAAGAGAGGCCGAAGCCGAAGGGATAGAGCACTTTGTCCGGGCAGAAGGTCTCAAAGTAGCGGTAGCCGACATAGAGGTCCTCGGTCTGGACGTTTTCAGTCTTCGAGCCGAAGCTGTTGTACGATGGCCAGAGGTCGATGCGTTCCGCGACGGTGTCCGACAGGTGTCCGGAGGGGGTTACATCACCGGAAAGCACGTCCAGAACGGCGTTGCCGCCCTCCTGGCCGCCCTGCCAGGCATAGAGCACGGCGGCGGGGTCAAACTCCCGGACCCAGCCCATGTCCACGATGTTCCCGGTGTTCAGAAGAACCGCGGTCCTGGGGAAATAGCGGCAGACAAGGCGGAGCATATCCCGCTCCGTCTCGGTAAGCAGGAAGCTTCCGGCTTCGGCGCGGTTGTCCTGGTCCTCACCGGCGGTGCGGCCGATCAGGACCAGCGCAACATCGGAGTCCTCGGCCGCGCGGCGGACCAGGTCCTCGGAAAGGGGCATCTCCTCCTGAAACCAGGGCTCGGAGGCCCAGCCCTCTCCGGCGTCGAAGGGATGGTCCTCAAGCCAGGCCTCATAGGCGGCGGAGAGCGCGGTGTTCAGGCGGTAGCGTCCGGACCCCTCCAGCGCGTCACGGATCCCGACGACATAGTCGGTGTTGACAGAGCCGCCGGAGCCGGTGCCGCTTTTATAATAATGAAACTGGGCACGGCCGAAAAGAGAGAGGCGCTCGCCGTCGCGCAGCGGAAGCGCCTCCCGGTCATTTTTGAGAAGGACAATGCCTTCGGCGGCGGCCCTGCGCGCGGCGGCGGCATAGGCGGCCGGATCCCAATGAGTCGGGTGCATAATCAGATACCTCGAAACGGATAAAAATGAATGTGGAACGGGGGGCGGAAGAGGCGCGGGTCAGAGCATGAAGATCGAGTCGTCGTTTTCGATCCAGTCGCTGACCGGAATGGTGCGGTATTCGGTGGGGGAGATGCGGATGACGATCTTGTCGATGCCGGCGTTGATGATCTGGCGCTTGCACATGGAACAGCTCATCGCATCGCTCAGCAGCTCGTTGGTGCGGGCGTCGCGCCCGACCAGATAGATCGTCGCGCCGATCATGTCCCGGCGGGAGGCGGAGATGATGGCGTTGGCCTCGGCGTGGACGCTTCGACAGAGCTCATAGCGCTCTCCGGAAGGGATGTTCAGCGTCTCGCGGGTGCAGACACCCAGATCGCTGCAGTTGCGGCGGCCGCGCGGCGCGCCGTTGTAGCCGGTGGAGATGATCTCATCATTGCGCACGATGATCGCGCCGTACTTGCGGCGCAGACACGTGGACCGTTCAAGGACGGAATCTGCTATGTCCAGATAATAATTCTGTTTGCTGGTACGGGAATCCATGCTGTATCGCTCCTTTTCGGATCCGGCGCAGAAAAGCGCAGATCTGCCTGTTACAGGCATTATACGCATTCCCCCGAACCGCGTCAAGCCTGCGCCGCGTCCCGAAAGCGAAAAAATGCGGAGCCGGCGGGCCCACAGCCGCCGTCCGGAGAAGAAACGGGAAAAACAGCGCGGGAACGGAGATAAAGCCATTGAGATTTCTGAAAAATATGATATAATACCTTTTTGAAGTACCCGAATCCATGGAAGGAGAGTCGCCAACGTGACAGAGAAGGAACTACACCGGCTGAGCCGGCAGGATCTGCTACAGCTGCTTCTGGCGCAGAGCAAGGAAGTCTCCCGCCAGAGAGCGATCATTGAAGAACTGAAAAACAACGCCGAAAAAGATCATGAACTGATCGACCGGCTGAAAGCAAAGCTCGACGAGAAGGATGCAAGCCTCGAGACGCTGAAGCATCGCCTGGACGAGAAGGACGAAAATATTGCCCACCTGAAGCGCCGTCTGGACGCCAAGGACGAGACCATGAACAAGCTCAAGGCGAATGCGGAAGAAATGTCCGGAACCATGGAGTTCCTGCGCTCCAGACTGGATGAAAAGGACGCGGCCCTCGATGCGGTGCGCGCACGCCTTGACATGATGACCGGGACGGCGTCCCCGTCGGTGCGTGGCGCCGGCGACCGGAGCGGGAAGAGCGCCGACGAGCGCCTGCAGGAGCTCAAAAAGCAGCTAGCCGAGACGGAGGCCGCCGCGGCAGAGGTCCGGAAGGAAGAGGCATGAGCGAGAAGAAGGAAGTGCAGCAGCTGGAAATCCCGTCCGTTGAACTTCTGGAAGGGGAGCTGAAGCGCACCCGATATAACCGCCGCTATCGCAGAACGCTCCGCACGACGATCTTCTCCCTGCTGCTTGTGGCCGCCACCGCCGTCATTATCGCGGTACTGCTGCTGCCGGTGCTGCAGATCTCCGGGGATTCCATGGAGGGCACGCTCTCCGACGGCGACACGGTGCTTTCCCTCAATGACGGAAAGTACAAAACCGGCGATATCATCGGCTTTTATTACAACAACGTGGTCCTGATCAAGCGCGTGATCGCCACGAGCGGAGACTGGGTCGACATCGCCGACGACGGCACCGTCACGGTCAACGGCGTGGAGCTGGACGAGCCGTATGTCACGGAAAAGGCCCTCGGCGAGTGCAACATCAACCTGCCGTACCAGGTGCCGCAGGGAAAGTGCTTTGTCCTTGGGGATAACCGCGCGGTAAGCATTGACAGCCGCAACACGGCGGTCGGCTGTATCTCAAACGACGTGGTCATGGGAAGGCTTCTGGCGCGGATCTGGCCGCTGAAGTCGTTCACGATCCTGAACTGAAAGAACACGGAAATGAGCGAACCGAAAAAGACAAACCGACAGCGGGTCGAAGTTCCGCCGGTCGAAGCGCTGGAGGCCGAGCTCGGCAGAATGCGCCGGCAGGGACGCCGGAGAAGCTCCGCCCGAAGCACGGTGTTCACCCTGCTGATTGTGGCGGCGATTGCGGTGATCCTGACAATTCTGATCCTGCCGGTGCTGACTATCCAGGGCGTTTCCATGGAAGAGACGCTGTTTGACGGAGACGTTGTGGTGGCCCTGAACAACCACCGCTATAAACCCGGCGACGTGATCGGCTTCTATTACAACAACGAAGTGCTCATCAAGCGCGTGATTGCCACGGAGACCGACTGGGTCGACATCGATCAGGACGGAACGGTGTATGTGAACAACGTCCGCCTGGATGAGCCGTACATCCATGAAAAAGCCTTCGGCGAGTGCAACATCAATCTGCCGTATCAGGTACCGGAGGGCTGCTGCTTCGTGCTGGGCGACCACCGGGCCACCAGCATCGACAGCCGCAACAAATCCGTCGGCTGCATCCCGAATGACAAGGTCGTCGGGAGACTTCTGCTGCGGATCTGGCCGTTCGAGGCCTTCGGCACGGTGGAATAAACGGCGGAGACAATTGAATCAGGAATGAGCAGGCCGGGAATGGAAAACAGCCATTCCCGGCCTGCTTTTTGCGAACCCTGAAAAACCGGATGAAAACAGCCGGCATAAGGAGCGCCCAGATCTTAAATATTCATTAAATGAGATCGGATTTCTTCGTTTGTTCACAAATTACTGCTATAATCAATTGATTTAACTGAAAAAAGAAAGATGAAAAACCGCAAAAAGATGAATTTATTGATTCCTTTATTGACGGTGAATCGGATACAATCATGACAGAACGAAAGAATAAGAGAGGGGGAGACAAATGAACAACCGGTCAGAAGAGAGAATTGCAATGAAACTGCGTGAGATGAAAAAGCGCAGATGGCAGATCGGCATGCTGTTCTGCCTTTGCCTGCTGGTGGTCGCAGGAGTCGCCGGATTCTTCCACCTCCCTGCCAGAGCGAAAACCTATCAGAAGCGGGTCCTGACCTGCCCGGCCGAAGCACCGGCGGGACCGGGCTATGCGGGCTTCTTCCTGCATACGCACAACGACGACTGCTTCGACGAGAACGGAAGCCTGGTCTGCCCCCTGCCGGAGATCAAGGCCCATGTGCATGATGAGAACTGCTTTGTTGTGTCACAGGAGCTGGACTGTGCGATTCCGGAATCCGACGGCCATAAGCATACCGCGGACTGTTATACGCGCGTCCGCGGAGACCTGAGCTGTGAGCGTTCCACCGAGCCGGTTCTGGATGAGGAGGGAAACGTCCTCGAAGAGGGACATGTCCATACGGACGAGTGCTATGCATGGCATGAGGAACTCAGCTGCGGCATGGCAGAGGGCGAGGGCGCCCATCACCACGACGAAAGCTGCTGGCGGACGGTCACGACGCTCATCTGTGACAAGACGGAGCTTATTCCGCATGTCCACACGGACGCCTGCTACACGGTGGATGAAGCCGGAAATGCTTCTCTGATCTGCGGCATGCAGGAGCTCACCGAGCACGTTCACGGACCGGAGTGCTTCACCGTCTACGAGCTGGACGACGGGGAGCCGGAAGAGACCGGGGAGCAGGCTGTCTATACCACCGAGGACTCCAACGTTGAGGACTCCGCCGCCGAGACGGACACGGAAGAAATAACGCCCGCACCGGAAGCACCCGATGCCGGGAATACAGAAGGTGCCCCTGAAGACGGTTTCATTTTCCTGTATCCGGAAGAGGATGAAACCGAGATCGAGACCGATACATGGATCAGCACAGAAGACACCGATACAGACAACACCGATCCGGAGAATGCCAATCCGGAGAATGCCGATGAGGCCCGGACGGCAGAGACCGAAACCGCCGAGACCGAAGCGGCAGACGAAGAAAGCACGGAGCAGGAAAATCAGGAAGCTGATCCCGCAGACGTTCAGGAGACCGAAGAGAAAGAAAACACCGAAGAAGACAAAGAGGAAGAGAATTCCGCAGACAAAGAGACAGCCGAAGGCGAGCAGGAGAGCAAAGAAACCCAGGAGACCGAAGAAACCCAGGAGACCGAAGAGACTCCCGAGGCAATCCCCTGCGTTCAGCTCGGCGGTGAGAAGGACGGCGCAAGCGTCCTGGCGGAAGTTCCGGAGAGCATCCTGGGCGAGATTGCCCGGCTGAGCCTCAACGACTACAGCGCGGACGAGGCAAGAGCCGCGATCCTCTCGGCGGTCAATGAGAACGCGGCCGAAGGGGAAGAGCGGGAAATCACCGCGCTCTATGTGATCGACATCGGCCTCATGGCGGACGGGGAGCCCGTGATTCCGGAAGGCGAGACGCAGATCCGCTTCACCCTTCAGACGGAGGAAATCCGCGGCATGAGCGCCCCAAAGGTGTATCAGCTGATGAACGGAACGGCAGAGCGGATCAGAGAAGCCGACTTCGATCTGGAAGCCGGTACCGTGAGCTTCACGGCCTTTGGATTCTCCCCCTTCGCAGTCGTGGACCTGACCGGCGACGAAACCGCCGAAGAGCCTCTGAGCGTCAGAATGCCCGCGCAGAACTTTGAAGAATCCACAGACACGGTCACGGTGCGCGTCACAGCGCCGGACGGCGCGTTCCCGCCGAATACGACCATGCGTGTGACGCAGATCGAGATCGAAAGTGTCATGGGTGTCGTCCAGGAATCCGTCGGCGGAGAGATTACCCGTGTGCAGGCGGTGGACATCAGCTTCTTTGACGCGGACGGAAACGAAATCGAACCGGTGGTGCCGATCCATGTGGACATGATCCCGGTCGCTGACTCCGGTAATGGCGAGACCGAGGAAGCCGCCGCGGCTCCCGACGGAAACCTGCAGACCATCCTCCATCTGGACAACAACGGAAACACGACCGTCGTGGGGCAGAAAGAGGGAGACGGCACAGAGAACAGCACGGTGAGCTTCGCCGCGGACAGCTTCTCGGTGTATATCCTGGTCTATTCTAACACCCTTGAGAAAACCGTCCTCGCCTCGGACGGCGAGACCTACCGCATCACGCTGAGCTACGACGCCGACGCCGGAATCCCGGCGGACGCGGAACTGGCGGTGGAGGAAATCCTGCCGGACTCCGAGGAATACAAGGCATATCTGGAGATGGCGGAGAACTCCGTTGAGAACGAGATGGTCTCCTTTGCCAGGTTCTTCGACATCACGATCCTCTCCGGCGGGCAGGAAATCCAGCCCGCCGCTCCGGTGGATGTGAAGATCGAACTGGCGGATACGCTGGAGGATGGCGCCAAGGCGATCCACTTCGGAGAAGAAGTCGAAGTGATCGACGCGGAGGTCACCAGCCTCCCGGAGAAAACCACAGACGCCGGGATGGCGGAGAGTGCCGGAAGCGAGACGGCGTTCTCCGCCGAAGGCTTCTCCGTCTACGGCGTCATCGTGACTACCCTGGAGAAGACAATCACTGCCTCTGACGGAAACACCTACAACGTCAGCGTGACCTACGGCGCGGATGCGAAGATCCCCGTGGACGCGGTGCTCAGCGTCGAGGAGATCCTGAGCGAATCCGAGCGCTATAACGAATATGTAAGCGAGACGGAAACCGTGCTCGGCCTGGAGGCCGGGTCGCTTCCCTATGCCCGTTTCTTCGACATTACGATCCTCAGCGCGGAAGAAGAAAAACTGCAGCCCGCGGAAGGTACGACGGTTGAGGTCAAGATTGAACTGGCAGATGTGAAAGACGGGAAGAGTCTGAATATCGTACACTTTGCGGAGAGTCAGAGCGAGGATAAAACAGAGCCCGAGCTTCTGGAAAGCGTTACCGAAGGGGCTGCCGTCAGTTTCCGGGCAAGCGGTTTCTCGGTCTATGCGGTTGCGGAGAATGTTGATCTTGGGGCGCTCAATAATAAAACCTATGGCCTGATCAACACAAAGGACGGCGCCAAACCTTCCGGTGTCGCCATGATGTCCACTGCACAGGAAAACGGCACCAAGCTGCAGGGAAAAACCACAACCGTCCGGATCAACACGGTCAACCGGACGGATTATGTCTATGTGGCAAATGACAGCAATATCACCATGTGGACGTTCTATGAAGCTTCTGAGGAAGGGAAGTATTACATCACGACTCAGGCAGGCGGCAAAACGAAATATCTGAAT
Organism: Oscillospiraceae bacterium; assembly: GCA_902789835.1. The sequence continues at coordinate 21,482 of CADAPN010000002.1, read as the reverse complement.
GTCAGCGAGAGCGGGATCTCGCTGGTAGATGATTCATCTGAAGCCGGCTGTGTATTTACGGTGAGTGCAGGAACGGGTACAAACGCGGGAAAATACAAATTCAGCACGATGAACGGTGTGCTCAGGCTCAATGGCAGCAATTTCGAACGTGCGGGGACGTCCTATAAAAGTGCAGATGCCTGGATGAACTTTGCCGAGCTTTCCGATCTGAACGAAGATGACTTTGTGACCTATACCGCCCAGAAGGTCAGCATCTCAGAGGCCGCCGGAGAAGTGAACGACGGAGATATGGTTATTCTCTATACCCGTATCTGGAACGACAAAGACCATCGTTATGATTACTATGTGGTGGATTATGACGGAAAGCTGGTAAAGGCCTACGAGTCCGGCGATACGATTTCCTGGGTAGGCAGCCAGGTGAATACCATGCTGTGGGACTTCAAGGAACATTACTATGCCGGTACAGACACACCGAACGGCTATTATGATCTGAGCAACCTCTATTCCGGGAAGTATATCGCGCCGAAGACATCGAACGGGAGCGAGACCTTCTTTGCCGACAGCGCCTACGGAGTCAATCTGAACGGGCGCGGCAACGGCGATTATTATACGACAATCCTGGCTTGGGATGATTACTACTATGCGTCCCTGAAGGTGGATGAGGAACAGATCGCGCTTCTGTCTTCCACCCTTTCCCAGGCAAGCGACTTCTACTTCGCGAAGATGTCGACGGATACGGAGACCATGGAAGTGACCACGGTTTCCACGGTGGACAGTACCCAATTCGGCATCACGCTGAAAATGCAGGATTTCGGCGAAAACGACAACCTGACAAGCGGCCGAAGCGCAGAGATGAGCAATATTCTGGGAAATACCCCCTATAACCAATGGACCGGATCGAAGGAACTTCTGCAAAACTATATCGCCGGGGGAAGCGACTATCCGATTGCGACAAATTCTAATAAGTCGTTAGGCGCGCTGTTTTCCAATCCCTTGGAGGTTAATCATCAGTTCCTGACGACCACGTATTATGAAACCGGCTATTTCGAATATGACTCCACACAAAACTTCGCCCACCTGATTACGAGCACCTCAGATCCCTGGTATGGCGTGGAGGCGCCGAGCGGCGGGACTTACGGCGTGGGTGACTTTGTCATCTACGGTCAGCTCGGAACTTCTTCCGAAGGAAATAAAGATACGCTGAGACACGGGCAGTTCCTTCCCTATAATGATATCATTGGCGGGTTCAAAACGGATGAAGAAGGGAACCCTGTTCTGGATGAGAACGGCAACCGCATTCCCATTCCCATCAAAGTCTCGACACAGTATTCCAACACCCGTGACATCCATGCGGATCCTCTGTCCTCACTGGATCCGGCCTATGGCGAAAAGCTTTATGAAATCTCCTGGAATAAGACCCACAAACTGCCGTATGTGGACCACTTCTTCGGCATGGAGATGTCAGCCAGCTTCATGCAGAGCGCGAGCGGACTGGACGCCTGGGGCCACGACCTGATCTTCGAGTTCTCCGGTGACGACGACTTCTGGCTGTATGTGGACGATGTCCTGGTGCTTGACCTGGGCGGTATCCACTCCGCCCTGGACGGCAACGTGAACTTCAGAACAGGCGAAATTGTCGAAAACGGAACGCCATTCACCCTTAAACAACGCTTTGAAGCAGCCTACAGAGCACAGCACGCCGGGGAAGAGAACCTGGAAGAGAATCTTCAGAACTGGCTGAAGGGCATCTTCAAGGTGGAAACCGTTGTTGTCGACGGCGAAGAGCAGGAAACCATCACGGATGTCTTCAAGGATTACTCCAGCCATACCATGCGGATGTTCTACCTGGAGCGCGGCGCCGGCGCCTCCAACCTTCATATGCGCTTTAACATCTCGGAGTACAAAGATGGCGGGATTCAGCTGCAGAAGAAAGTTTCAGGAACCGAGAATTCTGATCAGCTGTTCCCCTTCCAGATCTGGTATCGGGACCCTGATACGTATGTGATGGTAAGAGCAGACGGAACCGTTGCGGTGACGGATTCCCAGACCGGAGAGCAGGTACCCTATGAAGCAGAGTACTCTGTTCAGGCCGGAGACGACACCCTGGTCTATAAGAATGTTTTCTTCCTGAAGGCCGGGCAGACCGTCAATATTCAGCTGCCTTCGGAAGACACAGCGTATTACATCAGGGAATGCGCGATGGATTCACCGGCTACCTATGAATGGGTGAAAATCAACGACATCGAGACACCGGGAAGCGACGTAAGTCCGCAGAAATACAATGACAGCCCTGTAACAGAAGGCACAGATATTCCGGTCTCCGGTCTGCTGGACTTCAATGCTGCTCAGGCCACGGTTTCCGAGCGCAAAAAAGTGATCTATGAAAACCACGTGGATGAAACCGCGATGAAAAACCTGACCATCAAGAAGCGTCTCTGGCAGGATGAGAGGATGACGACAGAGATCTTCAGCGGCACCGGCGAATACGCGGACAACACAGAGTTCAGCTTCCGTGTTTATATCGGCATGGAGGGCGAAACCTACACGATCTACAAAAACGGTCCGTACCGCGTCAAGAACCCGGCGGGAGAGTATTGCTATTTCCATAACGGAGCGTTTGTTTCTACAGGCAAGAAAGACTTCGGAGAAATCACTAACGACATTGTCCATAACGATCCCCAAATCCTGCAAGGGGATACCCTGCAGCAGCGCTGCACCTTCCATACCGGACGCGGCTCCATAACCAAGATCAAGGCCGGATATACCGTGGAAATTCCCGGACTCTTAAACGGGACGCCGTTTATCGTTGCCGAACGTGACAATGAGATTCCTTCCGGGTATAACCGACTGGGATACGAGGCCAATGGATCAGGTTCCGTTATTTCCGGCGAGCTCCTGACAGGAACCACGGAAGACCGCGAGGCCGGTCTCCTGATGGCAGGAACGATCGCCGGCGACCAGGAGGTTACGGTACACAACCAGCATGGCTACACCCTGATTGCAAAAAAGGTCTGGTCCGACGCGGCCTTCATGGATGATCATGATGAGATCTATTTCGCAGTCTATCGGAAAGGCGACCTTTCTCTGATCGACGGTTCCGTGCGCCAGCTTGGCAAGACGGGTACCTCGCTCAGCTGGTTCTTCCCGGATCTGGAGGCGGGGAAAAACCTCAATGACTATGTGGTCTACGAGGTCATGCTGAAGGTTCCGGCCGGAAGCAAACTTGGGGAGGTAACGGTAGACTCTTCGGGAAAAGTTACCGGCTACACGACAGTTAGCGGTGACACAAGCACGGCTCATGACATAACGGAAGGAAACCTCATCCGCATCGAAGAAGGCGGTGTTCTTACCGCGGGCGGCACTTCAAACGAACACGGATACTCCGCAAGCATGGAATACGTTGCCGCTTATTCCCGTGAGGTGCTGAAGCCCGGAACGGACGGAAAGTACCCGAATGTCCGCACGGATACGGTCAGCAACTCCAGGCCCGGCATCAAAATCGTCAAAACGGATATGAATGGGGTGCCACTGGAAGGCGCAGGCTTTACATTCTCAAACCAGAACAGCCTGACAAAGACCTTCAGTTCCGATCAAAACGGACTGGTCGTGGTTGCCTATCTGCTGCCGGGTACGGAGTATTCCCTGACCGAATCCGCCGCGCCTTATGGATATCAGGCGCTGATCGATTCCCTTACGATCCGCGTCGGTGAGGATGGCAAGGTGTATGTCAACGGCTCGGCCACTGATCCCGAAAACGGCTACTACACCGTCAGCCAAGTTCCGAATCCGACAGCGACCAATATGCCGACAGTGACGATCAGGAATCAGGGCGTCGCGCTGAAAGCCGTTAAAATTGATTCCGCTTCGGGTCGTCCCCTTTCGGGTGTGAAGTTTGCTCTCTACAAAGAGGTATTCGCAACGACCGGCGGAATGCCGGATCCGAAGCGTCCCATGCCGGATTATACGCCGATGGAAGGGTACAAAGAGCTGATTACAGACAGTAACGGTGTGATTCCCCGAATTGTTCTGAAGAACGCCGAAAATCCCGACGGTCTGCCTGCCGGGCACTACTATCTGAGAGAAGTGGAGACGCCCGCCGGGTATGTTTCCCTGGGGATTGATATCCGTATCAATCTGTCCTCTTCCGGGCAGGTGACGATACAGAGCGCAGAACGTACTGCAGCGGGAGAGGATTGGCTTATCGACGATGTTTCTTCGGATATCGCTGAAATTAAATCGATCAGCGACAGCCTGCTTCAGATCACGCTCAAGAATACGCCCAAAGACCCGGTCCGGATCAAGAAGGTGGAGATGCTTAGCGGAAATCCTCTCACCGGGGTCAAATTTGAACTGTACCGGTCCAATCAGGTCGGCGAGGACGGATTGCCCAAACAGGGAGAAACTCCCGCGATTGAGGGCACGACGGACGCGAATGGCATTCTGACGCTTGGCGGTCTGGAAGGACTGTACTTCCTCTATGAAACGGAAACGCTGCCGGGCTACAATCTGCTCTCGGGGCCAATCCAGATACAATCATCCGCAGAGTCGGACAATGTTACGGCCTTCTTAAGCGGAACCGGATATCTGGAGTGCAAAAAGATCACAGAGAACGGAAACACCATCTGGCAGATCAAAGTCGAAAACTCCACCGGCTATGAACTCCCGCAGACCGGCGGGCGCGGCACCGCGCTCTTCACGGTCCTCGGCGGAATCATGACCGCGACGGCCGGGGCGATCCTGACGCTCAGGAAGCGGAAGGGACGCGCCTGATCCGAACCGAAACCGCGGCACAAGGGCCGCAGCAGGACTTCGAAAGAAGTCCTGCTGTTTTTTCATCCGGAATGAAAATTCCGTCAATCTGACGCAAAGTTTTCCCGATTATTGACGCTTTTCTTGATTCTGTCTGTGGTACAATGAATCAGAATCCCGGATCAGAAGGAAAAACTTGGAATTCCACGATTTTTCAAAGAAAAAACTGTGAATGTGTCCTTGAGAATTTAAAGAATATATGATATACTAAATTGCTTAATATAGCTATTAATCGGAGCAATTGATGAGTAGAAGAAAAAGACCTCTGACCCCAGAGGAGAAAAAGAGAAGAAAGAGATCGGCTCTGACCAGCTGGCTCCTTGTTCTGGTGATGCTGGTGGGACTCGGGATTATGGCTTACCCGACGGTGAGCGACTGGTGGAACTCCTTCCACGCCTCCCGCGCCATCGCCTCGTATTCCAGCGCCGTCGAACATGTGGACAAGGAAAAACTGGACGACATGATCCGGGCCGCGCATGAATACAACGAGCGCCTGGTGAAGAAGGCAAATCCCTATGTCATGTCGGAGGAGGACCTGAAGGAGTACAACTCGCTCCTGGACCTCTCCGGAACGGGCATCATCGGTTACATCACCATCAAGTCCATCGGGGTTTATATCCCGATTTACCACGGCACGGAGGAATCCGTCCTGCAGATTGCCATCGGGCATCTCGACTGGAGCTCGCTGCCGGTGGGCGGAGAGAGCACCCACGCGGTCGTCTCCGGACACAGGGGCCTGCCCAGCGCGAAGCTCTTCACCGACCTGGACCAGATGAGAGAGGGTGACACCTTCACCATCACGGTCCTGAACCAGATGATCACCTATGAGGTCGACCAGATCCGCATTGTGGAACCCGGCGACATCTCAGAGCTCGCGATCGTACCCGGCAAGGACTACTGCACGCTTGTCACCTGCACCCCCTACGGCATCAACACCCACCGCCTGCTGATCCGCGGCACACGTGTCGCGAACGAGGCCGGCGAGCTGGTGGTACCGGCGGAAGCCTTCCGGATCCCGAACTACATTACGATCCCGGCCATCGGCGTGCCGCTTCTGTTCCTTACGCTGATTGTCCTTTTGATCGTCTCGGGACGCAGAAGACCGAAGCTCAGAAAAGCGGACCTCTACCGCATGATTGAGGAAGTAACGGAGTCGACCCCGCCGTCAAGCTACACCACGGGCACGGCGAAGAAGACCTCCGATGTAAAAAAGAAAGACGACCCGGTGAAGGAACCGGAAGCGAAACCCGAACCCAAAGAAAACGCTGATATCTCAGCGGAAGAACCAAACCACGACGCCCCGGAGGACGCTCCGGCGGGCGAAGAAGAAAAGTGAGGAGAGACGGCCAATGAGAATGAAAACACAGCGTATCCTTGCAGCATTGCTCAGCCTGGTCCTGCTGCTGGCCCTTGCGCCGGCCGGCTGGGCGGTGAATTTTGGAGAAGCTTGTAAGCTTACGGTTCAACCGGCTGCGGCGGATGCAAAGCATGATGACCCGCAGAAAACTACGTTTGTCAGTGACATCAATAGTGCAACAAATCCTTTTGTGTATGATCTGTATCGCGTAGCATATGCAAAGGAAGTTCCGGGCTACGACACCTATGACTATACTTTGGTTGCTCCATTTGCAGACCTTAATATTAAGGCGGATGCACCAACGGAACGAAATGCGGAGTTTTGGGCGGCGTTGGCACAACAAGCTGCAAAGATCGCATTGGGATTGAATGAGGAGGGAGCGCAGAGTCAGCCGATAGGAGCTTCTGCAAGCTATGTCGGCAACGCTATGGGCACCGAGCTTCCAATTCCGGGGTATGAAGTGTCAACAGGTCAGACGATCAGTGCTGGCTTGTATCTGGTGATTACGCGCAGCAACGATTTCGCTTGGAATAAGCCGTCTGATTACGTTGTTAATGAGAACAACACAGTTTCAACTTTGGCACATACGGATAACTGGGACTACTATTATGCGCCGCAGCTGATTTCGATTCCGACAAAGGAACCCATCACAGAGGGGGACGAAGATGTCATAAAGACTTCCAACCCCGGAGCATGGATATACAATCCGACAGCAGTTTTGAAACCCACTGCAAAGCCGCGGAACGGAATCCTGACGATTACGAAGACACTCACGAATTATGCTGATCTGAGCAAGGACGGCACATATTTCGAGCCGATGACATTCACCTTCAGTGTTGTCGGTAAAAATAAGGCAGGAGCGACAGTTTATAATAAAGTAGTTGCCTTGAGTGTTAAGTCTCCGGTGGATGAACAAGTAGTTGCGACACTGGATGACATTCCGGTAGGAACGACAGTGACCGTGACGGAGAGCTACAGCGGAGCCCATGCTGATGGACGGCCAAAAACCGAAAATGTTGTCGAGATAAAAGCTCCTTATGCAACTGGGGAAGATGGAACAACTAAGACCGTTACCACAAGTGTCGCCTTCGAAAATGTCAATAACAACACACACAGGGGCGGCCATGGAATCGAGAATAAGTTTGTATTTGTAAAAGATGATACAAACCCAGAGCAGAGCAAGTGGAACTGGATCGCTAACGGCAGTGTACAGAGCACAAAGGAATGGAAAGAGGTAAGCTGATCATGAGAAAAAGGAATCTGATTCTTATTACATTGGTGTTTGCCCTGATCATTTGTGCGACAATTCAACCTGCTATAGCATACTTCACGACTTATGTACGTGCAAAAGGCGGACACCCGGTTACAATGGGAGATACAACGACGATAAAAGAGGAATTCTCCGGTTGGACCAAGAAAGTTACGATCCACAATGACGAGAAATCTGAACCGGTTTATATCCGGGCGAAAGTGCTGTATGAGGGAAAGTACGATATTGAGGTCAGTGGAAGCGGCTGGACAGCGCTACAGCAAGACGGTTATTATTATTATGGAACCAGCCAAACCGCGCTTACTGCTTTGAATGCCAACGGGGACACGACACAATTGTTTGTTGAAATCAAAGGCATTCCGGCATATTCCACAGATGAAAAAGCCGACAACACTGCGTTTAACCAGCTCAAAGACGGAGAAAGCTTCAGTGTGGTTGTCGTCTATGAAAGCACGCCGGTACGATACAACGCAGCCGGAACGGCGTACGCAGATTGGAATGCACAAATCGTAGAAGTCGGAAGCACAACAGGCAGCATAGGAGGGAACAGCTGATGAAAAAGATGAGATCGTTTTTCCACTCCGCGATGGGCACCACCTTCATGTTCATGCTGGCCGTTCTGCTCCTGATGACCGGCACCATCGGCGGCGTGCGTGCGACACCGCAGATCTTCAACCCGGACTTCTATTACGGCGGACTTGAGCTGGACGAAATAGGCATTACCCTTTTGGAAAACGGTTCGCCCGTCAGTTCACGCAATTATAATAAGACCAAACAGGCATTTGATGTTTCCTCGAATAATACCAATAATGCAGAACAGGGCATCCTCCTGGCAGGTATGCTTGGAAGCGAAAAACTGAAGATCGGTAAGGCCTATCCTGAGAGCCTGTCTGTAAGGAACACCGGTCTGATCCCGGAGTATGTCCGCGTGACGGTATACAAGTATTGGGTATCCGTGGATGAGAAAGGAAATGAGACCAGATTCGATGCCTATGATGCCGAGGGAAAGGAAATCCTGAACAAGCTGATTGACTTGAATTTCCTCCAAGGATCAGACAAAGACTGGGTGATTGATCCCGGGGCCACCACCAAAGAGCGGACAGTCCTGTACTATAAGCATTTGCTTGATAAGGGAAAAGATACAACACCCTTCACGGATACGCTGACCATTAATAACAAGATTGTAGATTATGGCATGAAAGTCCCGACAGAAACAGACGCAGCGGGCAACGTGCTGTCATGGACCTGGTCCTGGGTGGCAGACGGGCTGGAATTTCGAATTGAAGCGGAAGCGGACGGTGTACAGAACCACAATGCCAGAGCTGCGATGAAAAGTGCATGGGGTCTGACGGATGCACAAATCAACAATTTTGGCATCGTGATTGAACCATAAGCGAAGAGAGGAAGTCTAAGATGAAGAGAAAAGTACTCAGTATCATATGCCTTCTCTGCTTGATCTGCAGCATTTCTTCGGTTGCTGCCTGCGCGGATTCCTTTAAAAGCGATGTCGGAACCGTATGGTTTGATACCGACGGCAAGGCAATGCACAATGACTTCGCGAAGAACAACCTCACGGAAACGCTCTATTCCCGCCTGAACACGCTTCAGCCGGGGGATGATGTCACCTTTGTTGTCAACCTCCGCAACGACTACACAAAGGGCAGCAACTGGTACATGACCAGTGAAATCATCGATTCGCTTGAAGAGGGTACAGCCAAGGGCGGCGGATACACGTACCAGCTGCAGTACGTCAACAACACGGACAGCAGCAAGTCACGTATGCTGTACAACAGCGATACGGTCGGCGGCGATGCCGCGACCGGGCAGGCTCAGAGCGAACAGGGATTACGGGAAGTAAACCAGGCCATCAAGGAAGACTATAACAGAAACGGCGTAAGCTATTTTTACCTGGACAACCTTGCACGCGGACAGGGCGGACAGATCGTTTTGAAGATTGCCCTCGACGGTGAGACACAGGGCAACAATTACCAGGACCGTCTGGCAGACCTGCGTATGAACTTTGCGGTTCAGGTACAGGATACCCCGGGAACGACGACGACCACTTCACGCGGTACTGCACCGAAAACAGGCGATGAGCATAATCTTCTTCCATACTACATCGCCATGATCATCAGCGGACTGCTGTTCCTGTACTTTGCACTGGATGCATATACAGACCGGCTGTATAAGAAAGGAAAGGGCAAAGCATGAGAGTTGGGAAAAGATTAGCCGCTATCCTCATGCTGGTTTGCATGGCAATCGGCCTGATGGCGACTACGGCAGAGGCAGCCGCTCCGGCAGATGAATGCCTTGTCCGTGTATTCGGTGGCGCACAAAAACCGGGCTGGAGCGTTGTCATTCCGGTCGAGCGCGGAAAGATGTGCAACTTCAGTACAGAACTCGGATCCCTGCTGGGCACAAATGTCGACGGAACAAAATACTATATAAAGAGTACGGTTAGAGAAAGCGGAAAAGAGGAAGAGTTTCCTGTTTCTTTCGCCGTTGAGAGAGACCGCGACTTCGTCCTTACATACGGAATTAAAGGGGACCAGGTTACCTATTATGTCCGCTATGTAGATGCCAACGGAAACAACGTTGCGCCGACCTCTCTTGTTCCCAACGGACGGAGCGGACCTTTCGTCGCAAACAAAGGCGACAGAGTTTATGTCGCGTATGTCGAGGTAGACGGGTACACGCCCGACGCGTACAACAGGACGGCGGTTCTCAACGACAGCTCCACGCTGCTGCAGAGCGACGGAACCTACCTCTTCACGTTTACGTACCGACGGACCCCGGCGGCGACCACGACCACCACGACGACCACGACCACGACCGGTGGCGGCGGAGTTGCATTCGCCGGCGGAGCGGCGGCAAATGCGAATGCGAATGCCAACGCGGCCAACGCCAATGCGGCAAACAACCCGAACGCAGCCAACAATCCGAATGACGCGAACAACCCGAACGTGAACAACGCGGCCAACAACGCCGCGAACAACCCGGCAGGGAATACCCCCGCCAACGGGACACAGCCGGCCGCACCGGCGGCGCCGCTGGAAATGATCGATGAGGACGAAGTGCCTTTGGCCGTGCCGCAGATCCCGGGAGTCGGGACTGTATCGGTACCGAATGCTCCTCAGGTGATTGAACCGAATCAGCACGGCAGAATTCCGAACTGGGCCTTGATTGCCGGCATGGTGCTTCTGGTCGGACTGATCGCGATGCTGTACTGGTATCTGCTGTTCTATCGCAAGAAGAAAAAGTATGCCAATATCGGCGAGGATTTTGAAATTCTCGGATACGAGGATGATGACTTTTAAGGAGCACCGCGTCAATGGCAGACAGTAGGACGTCCTATTCAAGGCGCCCGATCAAAAAGGGCGGGATGTTTATTCCCGCCCTTTGCAATGTTATCGGGACGCTGATTCTGATCGCCGTGATCGCCACGAGCATTCCTCTGGCGGTCCCGGCTTTGCTTGGTTATGAAACCTATAACGTCACCAGCGGAAGCATGGAGCCGACACTCCCCGTGGGAAGCGTCATCTATGTAAAACCGGTTGAGCCGGAAACGGTTCAGGAAGGGGACATTATCGCGTTTTATGTCGACGCTGTGGTTGTGACCCACCGTGTGGTGGAAAACCGCTTTGTCGAAGGCGAATTTGTCACCAAAGGCGACGCGAACGAAATGGAAGACTTCAGCAATGCCCACTATCGCGACCTGGTAGGCGTTGTGAAATACCACTTCCCCTATCTCGGCAACTACCTGATGATCTATTCCAATCAGATCACAAAGGTCTACCTCATGGTTCTTGCGTTCTGCGGCGTCATGTTCAACATCCTGGCCGGGCAGATGCGCAGGCGGTCGGAAGAGAAATTCCGCGAACAGGTGGAACGCTGGGAGCGGCGGCAGGCCGAACGCAACAGGGCGGAGATGGAACAGATCCGGAAACAGAGCCGGTAAGACACGGAGAAAACACCTATGTGGAAGAAAATACGAAGAGTCCTGATGATTGTCCTTGGGGCGATCTTCCTGTTCTGCGGCGGAACGGTGGCGGTGGTACAGCATCAGTACGCCGTGAGCAAGCGCCTGTACCGCGCTGCCTCGGACACGTTCACCTCGCCGGTCGCGGCGGCCGCGGAACCGACGCCCGTGCCCGCGCCGACAGAGACCGAGAAACCCTCCCGTCTCAACGACGGCGTATACCGCCTGCCGGAGAACGCGCCGATCAAGGTCGACTTCGAAGCCCTCATGAAGATTAACCCCGATGTGGACGGGTGGATCTACTGCCCGGGCACGGTGATCGACTATCCGGTGATGCACGGCAAGACCAACGACACCTACCTCCACCACAGCTATGACAAGACCTACAACGCGTCCGGTTCGATCTTTATAGACGAGCGGAACCAGAGGAACTACGCCGATCCGGTGACCATCCTCTACGGACACCACATGGCCAGCGGCGCGATGTTCGCTACGCTGGAGTGGTGGCAGCTTGGAAGCTACCGCGAGGAGCACCCCGTCATGTGGCTTCTGACCCCGGATCAGGACTACAAGGTCGAGCTCTACAGCGCCTACACCACCTCGGCCTACAGCGACACCTATGCGATCCCAGTGGCCGGTTCGGACCCGTCGCAGTATCTCTGGATGGCGGAGTCCTCGTCCGACTGGCACATCAACCCGGATCTGGACCCCAATGCGCACTACATCGTCATGTCGACCTGCGCCTATGTGTTTGAGGATGCGCGTTCGGTGCTGCACGGCAAGCTGATGCCGGTGATGACCGCGGGCGGCGTTCCAATCGAATAAAAAACAGAATACAAAGAGCATGAAGCACCTTCTGTCGGAAGACGACAGAGGGTGCTTTTTTGCGGAAAAAAATTTTTAACGGTTGCACAGCCTGACACCTTTAGCGCCTACAGTACAGCCAAGATCTGAAAGGGCGGGTGAGCGGGTGGATTCAGCGGAGGCGGCGGAACGAAAGCAGGACATCGCCACGGAAGCCGAGGCGTTTCGTTTCCTGAGCGACGTGATGCGCGGAACGCTCACGGAACCAGGCGGGAAAACGGTCTCGGTCGGGGACCGCCTGAAGGCCTGCAGCGGCCTCCTGAAGCTCTTTGAGATCCATGAAGAAGAGAGCGCCGCCGGAGAACGGGAACTTGCCCTGGCCGCGGCGTCCGAGCGGATCGGACGGAGCATCGCGCCGGGCTTTGCGCCGGTGCTGGGGGACGTGCTGGTCCACGGACATACCCATTATGATCTTCCGGGCGGCCGCGGAAGCATGAAGAGCAGCTTTGTATCCCTGGCGGTGGTGTATCTGCTGATGCTGGAGAAAGAGGCTCATGCCCTGGTCCTGCGGAAGGTGGCCAACACCATGCGCGACTCGGTCTATGCCCAGTATCTCTGGGCCCTGGAACAGCTGGGCGTGCAGCAGTTCTTCGACTGCAGACTCAGCCCGATGGAGCTGGTATTCCGGCCCACCGGACAGAAGATCCTTTTTCGCGGGGCGGACGACCCCATGAAGATCAAGTCCATCAAGGTCCCCTTCGGGAGCATCGCGGTGACCCACTTTGAGGAAAAAGACCAGTTTGCCGGACGGGCGGAGATCCGGACGATTCTCCAGTCCACCATGCGCGGAGGGGAGCGGTTCTGGAACTTCGAGAGCTACAACCCGCCGCTCAGCCGGGACAACTGGGCCAACCTTGATTCGGCCCTGGAGCGCCCGGACCGGCTCTGCCACCGGAGCACCTATCTGGAGGCGCCGCGGGAATGGCTGGGCGAGCAGTTTATCGCCGAGGCCGAGAGCCTGAGGGACAGCGATGAGCGGGCGTATCAGCATGAGTACCTGGGCCTTGCGGTCGGGACGGGCGGAAACGTCTTCGAGCATCTTGAGCTGAGAGAAATTTCCGACGAGGAAGTAAAACGCTTTGACCGGATCTATATGGGCGTGGACTGGGGCTTTGCGCCGGATCCCTTTGCCTTCGTCCGGCTGCACTATGACCCGGCGCGGGAGACGATCTTTCTCATCGACGAGCTCTATGTGCGGCGGCAGACCAACAGCGAGACCGCCGGGGAGCTGCTGCGGCGGGGCTGGCAGGACGGCGTCATCACCTGTGACAGTGCCGAGCCGAAGAGCGTGGCGGACTATCGAAGCCTCGGGCTCAATGCGCGGATGGCGGTAAAGGGGCCGGGCAGTGTGGAGTACGGGATGAAATGGCTGCAGGGGAGGAAGATCGTGATCGACCGAAGACGCACGCCGGAGGCCTGGCGCGAATTCTGCGGCTACGAGTTCGAGCGGGACCGGGACGGAAACTTCATCTCCGGCTATCCCGACCGGGACAACCACACGATCGACGCGGTGCGCTACGCGCTGGAGAGGGTGTACGGGAAGTACAGATCAAGGGCGTGAGGAATTGGGAAGATAGAGGGGGAGACAGAGGGACGGTTCTTCTGTCTGGCCGCAGACAGCAAGAACCGTCCCTGCTGTCTCCCCCTGGGCACTCTGTCTTCCTGGGGGGGCGAAATGAGAGAAGAGATTTATCGGAAGCTGAGTGAACTGGGCTTTCCAAACGGAGGTGACGGCGGGACAGAGGAGCTGCTTTCGCTCTGGCGAAGCTGGTACGAGGGGAATGTGAGGCACTTTCACAGTTACCGGGTCTACAACGGCCAGAAGCGCGTCCTCTGCCGCCGGGCGGGCCTCGGCATGGCGAAGAAGGTCTGCGAGGACTGGGCCAACCTGCTGATGAACGAGCGGGTGCGCATCCGTGTGGAGGGAGAGCGGGAACAGGGCTTCGTGGACGGAATCCTGCGGGAGAACAGCTTCTTCCTGATGGCCAACCGCATGCAGGAGCACAAGGCGGCGCTGGGGACCGCGGCATATATCCCCCGGGTGACCGACGGAAAAATCCGCATCGACTTCCTCCCGGCGGAGGGAATCCTGCCTATGAGCTGGGAGAACGGGCGGGTGACGGACTGTGCCTTTGCCGGTGTCCAGAGGCGGGGCGACCGCGACCTGCTGTATCTTCAGGTGCACCACCGGGCGGACGGCGGATATCGGATCGAAAACCTTCTTTTCGACACGGAGGGAGACCGCCTGGAGCGCCTGAACCCGGCGGAGGTGCCGGGCTTCGGGGAGATCCCGGAGACGGTGTACACCGGCAGGGCGGAGCGGAGCTTTGTCCTGGACCGGATGAACATCGTGAACAACCTGGACCCCGCTTCCCCGATGGGACTGTCGGTGTTTGCCAATGCGGTGGATCAGCTGCGCGGGGCGGATGTGGCCTATGACAGCTATGTCAACGAGTTCATCCTCGGGAAAAAGCGGATCATGCTCAAGCCCGAGGCCACGAAGGACTTCGACGGGGCGCCGCTCTTCGACGCCGACGAGCTGGCCTTCTACATCCTGCCGGAGGATTCGGGAAACGAGAGCATCATTAAGGAAATCGACATGACGCTGCGCACGGCGGAGCACCATGAGGGAATCCAGGACATGCTGAACCTGCTGGGGCTCAAGTGCGGCTTCGGAGAACAGCACTACCGCTTTGAGCGGGGGAGCGTGCTCACGGCGACCCAGGTGATCAGCGAGAACAGTGCCCTGTACCGAAATGTCCGGCGGCACGAGCTGATCCTGGAGGCCGCGCTGCGGGAGCTGATCGGGATTCTTCTGCGGATGGGAAACGACCACTTCGCGCTCGGCCTGCGGGAAGAGGCGGAGGTCACGGTCGATTTCGACGACAGCATCATTGAGGACCGCAGCAGGGAGTTCGAGCGCGACTGCCGCATGCTGGAGCTGGGCGTGCTGGGGAAGGAGGAGTTTCGGAAAAGGTGGAAAGAATAAAGAACAAAGTGCAGAGTGCAAATAACAAAGTGAAAAGTGGAAAGAACAAAGTGCAAAATACAATAAAATCAGCGAGTCGGAAGGAGGAAAACGATGAACCCAGAGACGGATGAGATCATAAGAACGGAAGAAGACGGCGGAACAGAGACCGAGGTCACGGAGACCGAAGTCTTGGGCGGCGAAGAGCAGAACGAGCCCGCTTCGGCGGGAAGAACGCCGGGGAAAGCGGCTTCGGACAGTCCCGAAGCCGCCGGAGCGGGAAGGAAGGACGGCGCGGCCGCCGGAGCGCGGGACACAGCGGAGGAACTTTGGGCCGCACTCACCCGGGCCCGGGAACGGGTAACCCAGCTGGAGAGGGAAAGGGCCCTGCTTTCGCAGGGCGTACCGGAAGAGGACCTGGACTATTACGTGTTCAAGATCGGGAAACTGGTCAGCGAGGAGAAGGACTTTGCGAAGGCGGCGAAAGAATTCCTGAAGCAGCACCGTTCAGCCGCGCCGCGCAATACCGGGGCGAGTCTGGCCGGCAGAACCGCGAGACCCCGCAGCACCAATGAAACCATGAACAGAATTCTCAGAGGAAACTAAAGAAAAGAGGTAACTATTGTGAGTGGTTTGATTCAGAGAGACAATCTGGCGGGCCTGATCCCGGAACCCGTCAGCCGCGAAATCTTTCAGGGCGTGGTGGAGCAGAGCGCCGTGCTGAAGTACGGCCGCCGTCTCCCCAACATGACCAGCAAGACCCAGAGCATCAACGTTCTGGACATGCTGCCGATGGCCTACTGGGTTGAGGGCGATACCGGCTACAAGGAGACCTCCTCCCAGGCCTGGGAGAAGAAGCGCCTGTTCGCCGAGGAGCTGGCCGTCATCATCCCGATCCCCGAGGCGGTGCTGGACGACAGCAATTATGACATCTGGGGCGAAGTGAAGCCCAGAATCGTGGAGGCCATGGGCCGCCGCATCGACGAGGCCATCCTCTTCGGCATCGGCCGGCCGTCCACCTGGCGTCACGGCATCGTGAAGACGGCCAAGGACGCCGGAAACTTCGTCAAGGCCCACGCCGGGACCAGCGCGGATCCCGAGGATGTCTTCGGGGACATCATGGGCGTCGGCGGCGTGATCGCCAAGGCGGAGGAGAGCGGCTACATGCCTACCGGCGTCATGGCGGCGGTTCAGATGCGCGCCAAGCTCCGCGGCCTGACCGACACCACGGGCCAGCCCATCTTTGTCTCCAGCATGCAGAGCAAGACCCCCTACATGCTCGACGGCATGGAGATGTGCTTCCCGATGAACGGATCCTGGGACCCGGAGGAGGCGCTGATGATCGTCGGAGACTTCCATCAGCTGGTCTACTCCATCCGCCAGGACGTGACCTACAAGGTCCTGACCGAGGCGACCATCGTGGATCCCGCCAGCCGCAGCGTGGTCTATTCCCTGGCCCAGCAGGACATGGTGGCGCTCCGCGCGGTTATTCGTCTGGGCTGGGAGATCCCGAATCCCATCAGCGCCTACCGTGACACGCTGACCAACTTCAGCCCCTTCGCGGTCTATCTGCCGGCCACGTCGGATTAAGCTCCACATCCACTCGCTTCCCCGAAGCGTCGGGAAAGCTCGGTCGTTCCGCTAATCCTCCTTTTTCGGAGAAGACCCACTTCGTTGGGCTCTTCTCCGAGATCGCGAAAGGTTGAACAGGGGACAGTTTCCTATGATCCTGGAGGTTATGTTATGTATGCAAGTTATCAGGACTATATCGAACGATTCGGCGGGAGGGCGATCCCCGACGAGGCGGATTTCAACCGCCTCGCCCTCCGGGCCGGACCGCTGCTTGACCGGCTGACCGGCGGACGCGCGGCAAAGTTCCAGGATCGGGACGGAAAACTGGCCCTGGCCTGCTGCGCGGTGACGGAGAAGCTCTATGAGCAGGAGGAACGGAAGCGCCGTGACCCCGGGAGCGGGTCGGTGGTCTCGGAGAAGGTCGGAGACTGGCAGATCCGATACCGCACAGCCGGACGGGCGGAATTGAACACAGAGCTTGCGGCTCTGGCGGAGATGTATCTGTTCGGGACAGGCCTGCTCTATCGCGGCGTGCCGGTATTTACAGACTGCTGAGTGCGCCGAGAGAAACGTCCCATTGATACAAACCATTGATACACGACACCTGCCATGGCGCGATCCTCCGCTTCACTCTATAATTGCACTTTACACTTTTTAAAAAATCTCCCGGAGGTCTCCCGTGTATTGCCCCCATACTGTTTCCCTCATCAATACGCATTCCGGCCGCCGGTATCCGGTCATCCTGCGCGGTGTGATGCTTCAGGCCATGAACGGCCGGAGCGTCCAGCGCCGCGGGGATCAGGAAGAGACGAACGCAGCTCTTTACATCCCGCTTTCCGTCCGCGCGGAGAACGCGGCTGGGGAGCCCGTAAGCTTTCTGCCGCCCATGGAATACACCCGCTGTCCGGACCCGGAAAAGCACTGGACCCTGCAGCCGGAAGGGGAGAGCGCCGGACGATGCAGCTTCTTCGTGAAGGGCGAGATCCCGGAAGCCTGTACCTTAGCCGAAGCCCGCGAGAAGTACGACTTCGTCTACATCGTCGCCGGATGGCAGCTGCACGATTACGGAAGCCGGAGCATGCAGCACTATGAGGTCGTTTCCAAGGTCTCTTCGAGGTATTACCGGTACAATTAAAGAACAAAGTGAAAAGTGAAAAGTGGAATTGCAAAGGGGCGGGAGTTGCACTCTGCACTTTACACTCTGCACTTTTGGAGAAAAGAATGTCCTTACAGAAATTAATTGCATGGCTCGAAAGTTCCCCGGTCTTGCAGGGGGAGAAGATCAACTGGTCTTTTCTCCCAAGCTATTCCGGCTGGTCCTTGACGATCCCGAAGGCCGAGACTCGCACCGACATCCTCGGAAACCGCCGTGAATGGTGGCAGCTGAAGATCACCCGGCGATATACGATACAGTCGAACGAGGAACGCCTCAAGATCGTCGAAACCCTGAAAGACCTTGCCGCCTGGGCCAAAGCGAACCCGCCGGAGAACACCCATCTGAAGGTCACCGGCCTTCCCGAATTCACCAGCCGCAACAACTCCGGCATTGAAGACATTTCCATCACGCTGATGCTTACCGAATAAAAAAACTCCGATGATTTCTCACCGGAGAATTTGCTCGACAAACTATTTAATTCAGTGGCGGCAGGCTGTGTATATCGTAGGTTTCATAGTAGATCTCAAATGCGGTCTTCACATCACCGAACAGCTCAATGAGTGCACCTGCCTGGAACATAGCAGAGAGTGAGCCGGAAGGCGCTTTCCATGCGGCGTTTGAGATTACTTCAAGCTTTTCATTTCCCGGCGCATTAGCCCTGAGGATTGCTTCGGCCTTAAATAGAAGTTCCCCGGTTGCGATGTGATAGTCACTGGAGATGATTGCGAGCTTTTTGACCGAAGGGTATAGGGAAGTCAGAATATCATAGGTGAACAAAGCATTCTGTGCGGTCGTGATGGAGTTGTCTTCAATGATGACTCGCTTTTTATCAATTCCGTTCGCAATGAGCCATTTCGCCATCTCACTGGATTCAGTAGCGCTTTCGTTTTCTGCCGCCGTTCCGCCACCTGTGCAGACGATATAGGCGTTCGGATATTTTTCTGCGCTTGCCAGCGCAATGGTCAGACGCTCAATCAGTTCATCTTTCATCGTCCCGTCAGGATTCAGTTGAAAGCCCAGAACAATGATACCCAGTTCGTCCGTATCCGGAAGTCCATCCGGGAGAACATCGTAATGCAGTGGTTGCCCGAGTTCCGGAGACATCCACAGGTTCATGATCTTTTCCCACCGTGTCCCGGTGCTCTGATCTGCGGCGGACAGTTCCTTTAACAGCTGGCTGATCCGGTCTTTCGCCTCTGTCCCATAGGTGCCGTAATCGACAGCGATTTCTTCAACGGTTTTTTCGATAAAAATCGGATCTTTGGAAGCCTTTCCGCTTTTACCGCTTTTGCAGCCGGTGATAGAAAAAGCGACGATGAGCACCAGCAAAAACGAAATAAAACGATGGATCGTTACTCTGTTCATATCAGTTCTTCCTTCATGATGGTTTTTTACTGGGGGAAGGGCGCGAATGGTGTCATCTAGACATATCCTGATTTATCGACCTGATTGTATCACACAGACTTTATCATGTAAACAATTCCTCATTCCAAGAAAGGAGGCCCTCCTGTGGCCGATCTTACATTCAATACCCCCTCCGGGCAGACTATAGCAAGAGAACTGCTCATCGCATATCTCAATACCGGCACTGCTTCCGCTCCTGTCTGGAGCCCGCTGGGCAAGCGTGTGGAGGAAAGCTCCACCGAGCTGGACTGGGAGAGCGAAATCTCCCGCGATATCCTCGGGGCCACCTACGGTACGCTGAAGAAGCCGAAGATTACCCAGACCTTCGAGCCCTGCGACCTGGACGGCGCGGATGCCGCACAGCTGAAGATCTGGAACCTGGCCGTCAAGGACCAGGATGCCCAGGCGCTGGCTGCCCAGGACATGCTGATTGTCCACTTTTACGCCGGGGAGAGCGCCACGCCCTTCGCCGAGCGCTTCGCTTCCTGCATGATCGAGGTCACCGGCCTTGGCGGTGAGGGCGGCGGCAACGTGGGCATGCCCATTTCCGTCACCTACGGCGGCACCCGCACCACCGGCACCGCGTCCCGTAACGCCGAAACCGGCGTGGTCACATTCACGGCATCTTGAGCGTAGGACACGGGGACTGTTTCAGCTGTCCGTGAGGACAGTGTGACCGTCCCCTTGTCCGAAGCCTGCATGAGGATAAGTAAATGAAATCATTAAACCTGAATCTCGGCGTGGAGGAGTATCTCCTCGCCGGGAAGGTGGCGGTCTCGTTCAACCCCACCGACATGAATTTTCTGGAACGCCTCTCCCGTGCCTTTTCTGAGCTTGACGCGCTGCAGGAAGAAGTCCGTGCCACGAGAGAAAAAATCACGGACGACAGGGAAGTGTTCCCCATCGCCCGTGAGCTGGACGGCAAGATGCGCGGGATCCTGAATGATCTTTTCGGAAAGGAAATCTGTGAGCCGCTCTTCGGCTCCATGAACCTCTTCGCCTCCTCCGGCGGCCTGCCCGTCTGGGCCAACCTGATGCTTGCCGTCACGGATGAAGTCCAGAGCGCCCTCCAGGGCGAACTCGCAGCCCGTGAGCAGCGGATCGCCAAGTATGTGGAGAAGTATCAGAAATAAAAAAGAGCCCGAAGGCTCTTCCTTCTCAGATCATTCTAATTCTTCCGGTTTCGATTCCGCTCCACATGCACCGCATATGTAGTATGGCCCAAACGGACCGAAATAAAGGTCTATGCTATGACTATGACATTTGGGACAACTATGCTCAAATGAAAAGCCGCCGGAGACCTTTTCCAGCCAGTCATCATTCAGGTTCTCATTTCCGCTTTTGTTATCCATTCTAAAGACCTCCTGTAAAAGTAGTCCGTCTGTGTCCATATTATAGCAGGCATCTGTCATGAAAACAATCACCGATTTTCTGTTGATATGTTTGATTTACCCACTTCCGTCACCGTCTCCGGCTGTGAATACCCGATCCGCACGGACTTCCGCGTGATCCTCGAGATCTTCGTCATGCTCGATGATCCGGATCTCACCGATGCAGACAAGACCGCAGCCCTGCTCCGAATGTTTTATGTACGACGCGAAGCTAGCCCAGAAGGGAACCGACCGCCTGACGCAGAAGCCGCCCTCCAGGCCTTCACTGACTTCGTTGATCCGCGTCATGGTAACCAGGGCAAAAAGTCTTCCGGCCGTCTCATAGATTGGTCCCAGGACTTTGACCTTATGGTTGCCCCGATCAATCACATCCTCGGTTTTGAATGCCGAGCTTCGGAATACCTCCACTGGCGGACCTTCCTCTCTGCCTATCTGGAGATCCCGCCCGAAAGTATCTTCGCCCGTGTCCTCCGCATCCGGGAAAAGCTCCGCACCGGCAAGAAGCTGGAAAAGTATGAACGTACCTGGTACAACAAAAACCGCGACCTGGTTCATCTCAAGCCGAAGTTCTCCAAAGCGGAAGAAGCAATCCTCTCTGAATGGGCTTAATAAATAGTGTTTACTGCACAAGCAGCATTATTTGCGGTTCAAGGTAAAATCTGAAAAACGCGCGCAAAAGAAGCCGTAGCCTCCTCTGCAGATTTAATGTCAG
>CADAPN010000001.1 GCA_902789835.1 Oscillospiraceae bacterium | reverse complement strand
CCTCGCAGCGGACACCCTTGGCTTTGGCTATGACCTTCCCACTGCCGGGCGGTCTCGGGACTTTCACCCTTTAGAACGTGCGCTCGCCGGGCGCACTAGCAAAAAAGGTCTTGCCGACTGGTGAAAGTCAGCAAGACCTTTTTCTTAGGATATGGAGGATTTACCCGCAAACCACCCGCTATACAGGAGTGAGCAAAGTAAATCCGGTTTTGGTATCTGCTATCAATTTGCTATCAAATGCCCCGTTTCCGCTTCAAAAACCCAGTGTTTTCAAGGCTTTGCGGGTTTTGTCAGTTATTCCCACTCGATGGTTCCGGTGGGCTTCGGGGTCAGATCCCAGAGGACGCGGTTGACGCCCTTGACTTCATGGGTGATCCGATCGACGATGTGGGCCATCATCCGGAAGTCAAGCTCCGCCACCTCTGCGGTCACGGCATCCACTGTGTTGACGGCACGGATCACGACCGGCCAGTCATAGGTGCGCAGGCCGTCGGTAATGCCGGTGGACTTGAAGTCGGGTACAATGGTGAAGTACTGCCATACCTTGCCCTCAAGACCGTTGGCCTTGAATTCTTCCCTCAGGATCGCATCGGATTCACGGACAGCTTCCAGACGGTCGCGGGTGATCGCGCCGACGCAGCGCACGCCCAGGCCGGGACCCGGGAACGGCTGACGATAGACCATGTTATCCGGCAGGCCGAGCTGTTTGCCCACAACGCGGACTTCGTCCTTGTACAGAAACTTCACCGGCTCCACCAGTTCAAACTTCAGGTCCTCGGGCAGGCCGCCGACGTTATGGTGGGACTTGACCGGGCCGCTTTCGAGAATGTCGGGATAAATGGTTCCCTGGGCCAGGAAGCTGATGCCGTCAAGCTTATAGGCTTCCTCGGCAAAGACATCGATGAACTCCTTGCCGATGATCTTGCGCTTGGTCTCGGGATCCGCAACGCCCGCCAGCTTGTCCAGGAAACGGTCGACCGCATCCACATAGATCAGGTTGGCGTCCATCTGGTTCCGAAAGACCTCGATCACCTGCTCGGGCTCACCCTTCCGGAGCAGGCCGTGGTTGACATGCACACAGGTCAGCTGCTTTCCGACCGCTTTGATTAGAAGTGCCGCGACAACAGAAGAGTCAACGCCGCCGGACAGTGCCAGCAGAACCTTCTTGTCACCGATCTGCTCGCGCAGCGCTGCAAGCTGCTCGTCGATGAAGGTCTGGGCAAGTTCCGGGGTGGTGATCCGCTGCATGCTTTCAGGGCGTTTGTTTTCAGACATTTGCTTATCCTCCGACTCATAAAAATCAATTTCGCGCCGATTATAGCACACAGCATATCCATTTTACAACATGATTTTATACTGCTTTGCGAAATTGATTGCCAATCGCCGGTATCCCAATCCGGCTCCGGCGGGAAGAGATCCCGCACTGCACTGCAATAAAGGATCTATCAAGAATCTGAGAAGCTTAGAATGACCCATTGCCATTTTTTTCATGAGATGTTAAAATACACTCATTCTTATTCTTTGTAGGTAGACCCGTTTAACCGGTGAAGGATCACTCCCCGTCTCCGGCGGTGAGAGCTCCGGATACAACATGATGTTTTATGGTATATCTTTTTTCACAGAGGCGACAGCAGATGGAAATCAGAATTCTGGCAGTGGGCGACGTTTGCGGAGAGCCGGGCATGAGCTTTCTCTCAAACCGTCTGAAGGAATATATCTCGGACATGCAAATCTCCTTCACCGTGGTCAACGGTGAGAACGCGAATGTGGTCGGGATTACCCCGAAGCAGGCGGATCTCATTCTCCGTGCGGGCGCGGACGTCATCACCCTCGGGAATCACACCTGGACAAGGACGGAGCTCCGTCCCTATCTGGACGAACGCACACGGATCCTCCGCCCCGGGAATTACGGCCCGCAGTGCCCCGGCAGAGGCATCGCGGTCTATCACAAGCCTTTCGGGGACGTGTGCGTCCTGAACCTTCTCGGACGGTTCACGCTGGACAACAACACGGATAACCCCTTCCCCATCGCCGACGGCTACATGGCGGAGATTCAGGAGAAGATCATCCTGGTGGACTTCCACGCCGAAGGCACCAGTGAAAAGCGGGCGATGGGCTATCTGCTTGACGGGAAGGCCTCGGCCGTATGGGGCACCCATACACATGTACAGACCTCGGACGCGGCCGTTCTGCCGAAGGGCACCGGATATATCACCGATCTCGGCATGACCGGTCCGATTCATTCCGTGCTCGGCATTGATCCGGAGCAGAGCATCGGTAAGTTTATGGGAGATCCGCCGCGGCGCTATGAATCGGCAAAAGGCCCCTGCAAAATGGAAGGATGTATTTTCACCGTCGAAACGGAGACCGGCCGCTGCCGGAGTGCGGAGGCGATCAGACTGACATGAGAACCGTTAAACTCATCCACGCCGCGGACTTTCATCTCGACTCGCCGTTTCAGAGCCTTCCCGCTTCCAAAGCCGCCGTCTGCCGCCAGGAACAGACGCTGATGCTTCAGCGTCTGGCGGAGCTGGCGGAAGCGGAATCGGCCGATCTGATGCTTCTTCCGGGTGACCTGCTGGACAGCGCCAACACCCGCGGAGAAACCGGTGAAGTACTGCTGCGCCAGCTCAGCCGTGTTCCCTGTCCCGTGGTCATCGCCCCCGGCAGCCAGGACTGGTACAGCGACCGTTCTCCCTGGGCCAGACTGAAGCTTCCGGAGAACGTGACCGTCTTTCGCGAGCAGGCCATCCATCTTGTCTCGATTCCTTCGGCCTCCGTCAGGGTCTACGGCGCAGCGTTTACAGACCGCACAGCCCCGGCTCTGCTGCGGGGCTTTCACGCAGAGCGCAAACACGATGTCTATAATCTTCTCTGCATGCACGGAGAGGTCGGCAATCCCCAGTCCCTGTGCAACCCCATCAGTGAAGAAGACCTGGCTGCCAGCGGGATTGACTACGCCGCGCTGGGTCACGATCATACCGCCAGTGGCCTGAGGCGAACCGGCGGCTGCAGCTATGCCTGGCCCGGCTGCCCGCAGGGAAGGAGCTTTGACGAATGCGGGGAGCGCAGTGTTTACGTCGTGACACTGAGCCCTGAGGGCTGCAGCCTGCGGCCTGCTGGATCTGGATCTCACCGGGAAAGATCCTCTTCTGCTGATCCATACTTCCCTCCCGGACGACTCGGTGCGGGATGTGTATCGAATCACACTGACCGGCGAGAGCGCTCTTGCGCCGGATCTGCGAAAGCTGCATCAGAATCTGGATGAGATGTTCTTCTCTCTTCACCTGAAGGACAGGACACGGCTTCCGGAAGAAATCTGGGCATCCGCCGGAAGCGACAGTCTGAAAGGGCTTTTCCTCGAGAAGCTTTGCAGCCTGCGGGATGCGGCAAAAACCGACGAGGAAAAACAGCGTCTGGAGCAGGCCGCACGATGGGGCCTCGCGGCTTTGACCAACGGCGAGGAGGTGGCTGTCCATGAGAATCCGTAAGCTCTGCGCCTCTTTCGGGAAACTGCAGGGAGAAACCCTTTCGTTTCACGGCGGTCTGAACGTCATCTATGCCCCTAATGAGAGCGGAAAAAGCACCTGGTGCGCGTTTATCCGGGCCATGCTCTACGGGATCGACTCCGCGGAGCAGTCCGGCATCTCGGACCAGGCGCGCTACACCCCCTGGTCCGGCGCCCCGATGGAGGGGACCATGGAGGTCACGGCAGACGGCTGCGACCTGACGCTGACCAGAACCACGGTCGCCCGAAACGCCCCCATGCATGAGTTCAGCGCTTACTACAGCGGAACGAACACCCCCGTGGAGGGAATGACCGGCCGCAACTGCGGGGAACTGCTTACCGGCGTCAACCGTGATGTCTTCCGGCGCAGCGCCTTTATCGGCCAGGGCGATGTCGTCGTCAAAGGGAATCCCGAACTGGAAAAACGGATTCAATCCATTGTTTCCAGCGGAGATGAGCAGGTTTCCTATTCCGAAACCGCCGAAAAACTGCAGACCTGGCAGCGCAAGCGCCGGTATCACCATAAGGGAAGTCTGCCCGCCCTGGAAGATGAAATAGCCGAATCGAAAAAGCTGCTGGCCGAGATGGAAAACTCGTTCAGCAATGTCCAGGAGATGGAGACTCAGCTCGCTGACGCCAGGCAGGAGTGCAGTACCCTGGAGCAGCAGGTTACCGAAGCCCGAAGACGGCAGCGCACAGACGCCCTGAACCGCCTGCGGGAAGGACGGGCTCTGGTTCAGGAACGCAGCGACAGTCACGACGCCGCACTGGCCGAGGTTTCCCGTGCAAAAGACGCCCTGCGCCGCAGTGACTTCGGTGATCGGACCGGCGAGGAGCTTCGTTCCGAGATCGAAGCCGACCGCAGAACGCTGGATTCTCTCTCGGACCGGGAACCGACGGGCCGTTCCGGCCTGTTTCCGGCAATCCTGTGCTCCTTCCTTGCGATTCTCACCGCCGCTTTCTACGGTGCGAGCTCGAACCTTGCTTTGATTCTTGCTGCCGCCGTCTGCTGTGTCTTTGCGATTTTCTTCTTTCTTCGCTATTCCCGGATGCATCAGGAATCTCAGGCCGTCTCGGCAGAACGCGATCTGATTCTTCGAAAATACAAGATATCGGTGCCGGAAGACCTCGATGCCATCTTGCAGCGGCATCTTGCCCTGGAGGAATCCATCCGTCTGGCCGAAGCCGAGGAACAGCGCAGCAGAGAACGTCTGGAAAACGCCGACCGCCAGCTGCACACCCTGGAAGAGAGCGCTGTCACCGAGCTTGATTTTGCGGGGGGCGATTCCGAAGCCGCCCGGCTCAGCCGCCGGCTTCAGCAGCGCAGAAACGAGGCCTCTGAGCTCTCGGCCAGGATTTCCGGACTCAACGGCAGACTCAGTGCTCTCGGCGATCCCCTGGTGCTTGCAAGCTCGATTACCTACCTTCAGGAGCGCTGTGACACCATACAGGCCGAATACGAAGCCATTACCCTGGCTTCCGAGCTGCTGCGCGATGCAGACCTTGAGCTCAAGAGTCGTTTCTCACCGGAGCTCAGCAAACTGGCGGCCGAATATATGAGCGAAATGACCGGCGGACGCTATGAGGATGTTCTGATCGGTTCGGACTTCTCCGCCAAGGCGCGTGCCTCGGACGACACGGAAGCGCATTCTGCGGAATACCTGAGCGCGGGGACAATGGATCTTCTGTACCTTGCGGTCCGTCTGGCGGTATGCGAGCTTGCCCTTCCCCTCGGAGAGCCCTGCCCTCTGATCTTGGACGATGTACTCGTCAATCTGGACAACACACGATATGAACAGGCCATGAACCTGCTGAAAAAGATCGCGCTGCGGCGTCAGGTTATTCTGTTCACATGCAGACGGGAGTGAGGTACAAATGCCCGCGGTTTTTGTCAATACGTTTACGGTACTGGCCGGAAGTCTGATCGGGATTCTCTTTCGCAACAGGCTGAAAGAGAGCCTGCGAAATGCGGTAATGAAAGCCCTGGGGCTCTGCACCGTGCTGATCGGCGTTTCAAGTGCCGTTGCCACCAAGGATTTGCTCTGCGTGATCGTCTGCATGGTGCTTGGAACCGTGCTCGGAGAACTGATGCGCATCGACGACGGAATTGAACACGCCGGTGACGCAATTAAGGCAAAGCTCCTGCGCGGAAAAGCCGGCGGCGGTGCCATGGAAAGCTTCACGGAGGGCTTTGTCTCCGCCTGCATTCTGTTTTGCATCGGTTCCATGACGATCATGGGCTCGCTGGAAGCCGGGATCCGCCACAATTACAGCATCATCTATGCCAAGAGCATGCTTGATTTCGTCTCCAGCATGGCATTCGGTGCCGCAATGGGCTTCGGCGTCACCTGCTCGGCCGCCTTTGTTCTGGTGTTTCAGGGGGCACTCACGCTGCTGGCCGGGGTTCTCGGGTCTCTGCTCTCCGATGCCGCCGTCACAGAAATGAGCGCTGTCGGAGGCGTGATTCTGATCGGTATGGCGCTGAACATGCTGGAATGCAGCCGGGAGCGCATTAAAGTTGCCAATATGCTGCCGGCCATTTTTCTCCCGATTCTCTGGATGGCCTGCGCCTCTGCGCTGAAATAACATAATATGGGAAGCCGACCGGAACAGGCGATGCTTTTCCCGGTCAAGGCTGAAAACAGGACCGAAGCGTTTTCCGCTCCGGTCCTGTTTTCAGTGTTTTTTCATTCTTTTCCGGCATCGGGGAGGGTCTTCGCCTCCCGGTAGCGCCGTTCATAGTCTCTCAAATCCCTGCAGGCAGGAAGAAGCTCCGCCTCCTGCGGGAAGTCCAGATGGATTCGCCGTATACAGCGCATACAGAACCCATCCCGCGCC
Organism: Oscillospiraceae bacterium; assembly: GCA_902789835.1. The sequence goes on along the minus strand of CADAPN010000001.1, from coordinate 63,474 downwards.
TGCTCACTCGTACGGAGCACCTGCTTGAAGCCCCAGGTGTGGGTCACAGAGCTCTGGGTAAGCAGTTCTCCCGGCTTCAGAAGATACCCCAGGGTCTTTCCGTTTTCCCCGGCGCACATCGGCAGAATACGCTGCTCCGCGAAGCACATGGTCTGCACCGGGTCCAGTCCCTCGGGCCGGATATGCCGCATGAAATCAAAGGCCTCGTCCAGATACGCCTCCCGGAGCGCCTTGTCCCGGAAGAACAGGAACGCCGTGTTTGCCGCGTTCAGGCTGAAATCCCACCGCGCCGGAAACGCATAGCCTTCCGAAAACGGAAAACGGGACGGCTCCGGATAAGTGCGCGGATTCAGCGGTTCCGGATGGGCCGCTGCCGCGTCCCCCTTCAGCCGCGATTCGACGTTTCCCCAGACCACCAGGTCCGTATCCAGCATAACGCACGGCAGGGTCTGGAAACTCAGCGCCTGAAGTTTTCCCGCTGCCCAGAAGGCAGCGGGATCAATTGTTTCCGCCAGGCCGTCCAAAACGGTCTCCGTCCCGTCCCAGAAAGCCGCAATACCGATGTCCCGGAAATACGCCGCTCCGTCGGTATCGGTCAGCATTCTGACCGGGCCGCTGTGCCGTTTCCATTCCAGCGCGGAAAGGATCGCGGTCAGCTGCTCATAATCGGGAAAGCGGATCTCCCCCTGATGGCGGCGGCGGTTTGGTTCAGACCAGAACGAATGACAGGCTTCCATCCGTCCCGTTCAGATCAGCTGCAGCCCGTATCCCAGGGCAAAGCCGCTGCCGGAACCCGCGCTTCCCTCGGCGGAAGTCCACCAGGATCCGGAGAAGGACCCCCACCAGACTTCCGGGATCTCCATCCACCAGCTGCCGGAGGAAGAAGTCCACCACTCGCCGGAGCCGACGGCGAACCCCGATCCGCTTCCGGAACTCATCAGCATGCCGGCATAGGACCCGCTCCGGCTGCCGGACTGCAGTCCGGCGTCGCCTGCACCGCCGAAGCTTCCCTCCCCGGCCTGCTCCGCCAACGAGCGTTCCACCGTCTGACTGTATTGTTTCCACCACTCGCTTTGCAGCATGATATCCCATACAAACTGAAGGCTTCCGTGTTCGCTCATCGATTCCTCTCTTTCACCGGGATCAACACCAGCTCCGTACGCCGAATGCAGTCTTAACCGCGTGTTCATCTGTCAGATTTCTATTTTGTTTATTATAACAAAACACTCCCTCAAATTACAACAGAAACTTATAAAAAACCAAAAGATTTCTTTTGCCGCTTTCCGGCCCGGCTTCGGACTGCCGTCGCCGCGGATGACGGAACGTAAATTCGTCCTGCTCTTTCGGCGACAGTTTCTGTACAAATCGCCAGTTGACAAATAACTCTCCTGACATTATAATCGGAGAAACTTTAAGGCGACCCTGTGAGATCGGCAAGATGAAGTGGATATTTGCGGGTATGGTATGCCCGTTTTCTGCCTTGCCGTCTCCGGCGAGGTTTTCTTTTTGGATTCCGGATGGAGGAGAAAGAATGGTCGAGTTTGACAAAGTCAAAAAAATCGGTGCTTTTGTGAAACAGCTTCCTTTGGAGGGCTGTGATGACGTTTTTTCCCGTTTCAACAAAAATGAATACGTGATGTTTCCCGGTTTTTGTGATGTGCATGTGCATTTTCGCGAACCGGGATTTTCTTATAAGGAGACCGTTGCGACAGGCGCCGCCGCGGCGGCCGCATCCGGCTACACCGCGGTCTGCACCATGCCGAATCTGAATCCGGTCCCCGACAGTCTCGCGCATCTTCAGCCGCAGCTGGACCGAATTGCGGAAGTCCCCGTCAGGGTTCTCCCCTACGGCTCCATCACCGTGGGTGAAAAAGGCCGGGAACTCTCGGATCTCGAGGCGCTTGCCCCTTACGTTGTCGCGTTTTCGGACGACGGCGTCGGTGTGGCGGACGAAGGGCTGATGCGGGAAGCCATGCAGCGCTGCAAAGCGCTCGGAAAGCTGATCGCCGGGCACTGTGAAGATATGCGCTGTGAGGATCCCCGCGAACGGGAGTGGAGAGAGATTGAGCGGAATCTGCGCCTTGCGGATGAGACCGGCTGTGCGTTCCATGTCTGCCACATCTCCACAAAGGAATCCGTCCAGCTGATCCGGGATGCAAAGCAAAGCGGTGTTGATGTCAGCTGCGAAACGGCGCCGCACTACCTTCTGCTCAACACGGCGCTCATCGACGACGACGGAAGGTTCAAGATGAATCCGCCGATCCACAAGGCGGAGGACCAGGGCGCGCTGCTGGAAGCCGTGGTCGACGGGACCGTCGACATGATCGCCACCGATCACGCCCCGCATTCGGCGGAGGAGAAAAGCCGCGGATTTGAAAAGAGCCTGAACGGCATTGTCGGTCTGGAAACCGCGTTTCCGGCACTCTATACCGGGCTCGTTACCGAAGGGATCGTTCCCCTTGAAAAACTCATCGCCCTGATGTCTTCCGCTCCGGCTTCCCGCTTCGGCATCTCCCTCTCCGGCGACTATGCGATCTGGTTTCTGGACCGTGACTATACCATCGACCCGACACAGTTTCGCTCCAAAGGACGCTCGACCCCCTTTGAGGGCTGGCCGGTGCTCGGCAGATGCCTGATGACTGTAAAAGACGGTAAAGCAATCTATATTTCGGAGGATAAATGACTTATGGCAAAACGTACGGATGTGAAAAAAGTTCTGATCATCGGCTCCGGTCCCATCGTGATCGGCCAGGCCGCCGAATTTGACTATGCCGGAACCCAGGCCTGCCTCGCGCTGCGTGAGGAAGGCTATGAGGTCGTGCTTGTCAACTCAAACCCCGCCACCATCATGACCGATACCGTCATCGCCGACAAGGTCTACATGGAGCCCCTGACCCTGGAGTATGTAGCGAAGATCCTGCGCTATGAACGGCCGGACGCCATTGTTCCCGGCATCGGCGGGCAGACGGGCCTGAATCTCGCGATGCAGCTGGAGCGGAAAGGGATTCTTCGGGAATGCGGCACAAAACTGCTCGGCACCAGCTCCTCCTCCATCGAGCGGGCCGAGGACCGGGAGCTCTTCAAAGAGATGTGCCAGAGCATCGGAGAGCCGGTCATTCCCTCCGAGATCACCTACAACCTGGATGAAGCCAAGGCGGCGGCGGAGCACATCGGCTATCCCGTGGTGCTGAGGCCTGCCTTTACCCTCGGCGGAACCGGCGGCGGTTTTGCGAACAATGAAGAAGAGCTCGTCGAGATCGGCACCAATGCCTTCCGGCTCTCCCCCGTTCATCAGGTTCTCATCGAGAAGAGCGTAAAGGGATATAAAGAGATCGAGTTTGAGGTCATGCGCGACTCCAACGACCATGCAATCACCATCTGCGGGATGGAGAACGTGGACCCGGTGGGGGTGCATACGGGCGACTCCATCGTCGTGGCGCCCATTCTGAGCCTGAACGAGCATGACCTGAAGATGCTCAACGACAGTGCCCTGAAGATCATCCGCGAGTTGAAGATCGAGGGCGGGTGCAACGTGCAGTTTGCCCTGCATCCGGAGACCTCGGAATACTACCTCATCGAAGTCAACCCCAGAGTCTCGCGTTCCTCCGCCCTGGCGTCCAAGGCCAGCGGCTATCCCATCGCGCGGGTGACGGCCAAGATTGCCATGGGCATGGCCCTGGAGGAGATCCCCGTTGCGGGCGGCACCGCCGCCATGGAGCCGTCTCTCGACTACATCGTGGCAAAGTTCCCGCGCTTCCCCTTCGACAAGTTCCCGGATGCGCCGAACACCCTCGGGACCCAGATGAAAGCCACCGGAGAGGTCATGGGAATCGGCTCGAATCTGGAAGAATGCTTCCTCAAGAGCGTCCGCAGCCTGGAGACAGGGGTCTATCATCTGCACAACGCGAAGTTTGACAGCTGCACGGATGAGGAGCTCATGGAGTATATCCGCGTCTTCCGGGACGACAACATTTTCGCAATTATGGAGCTGCTGCGCAGGGGCGTTTCCATCGAGAAGCTGCATGAGGTCACGATGATCACGGAGCTGTTCCTGGAGTCGCTTCAGAAGATCGTCGGGATGGAGCGGAAGCTCCGGGAGAACGTAAACGACGCGGAAACCCTGCTCGAAGCCAAGAAGATGGGTTTTTCGGACCGGTGGATCGCGAAGGCCTGGCATCTGGAGGAAACGGAGCTCTATGCCCGCAGGAAGAAGCTCGGCATCACGCCGGTATTCCGGATGGTGGATACGCTGCACACCGGAAAATACATCGCCTATCTCTACTCCTCGTACAGCGGGAAGAATGACAGCAGGCTCACGGACAAGCGTAAGATCGTGGTTCTGGGCGCTGGGCCTATTCGCATCGGTCAGGGCGTGGAGTTCGACTATTCCACGGTGCACGCGGTGCAGACCATCAAACGGGCGGACTATGAGGCGATCATCATCAACAACAATCCCGAGACCGTCTCGACGGACTACACCACCGGTGACAAGCTGTATTTCGAGCCGCTGACACCGGAAGACGTGATGGCAATCCTCGACTTTGAGCAGCCTGAGGGCGTCATCGCCTCCCTGGGTGGGCAGACCGCCATCAACCTCGCCCAGCCGCTCATGGACCGGGGCGTAAAGATCGTCGGGACCGACTGCGCCGCCATCGAGCGGGCCGAGAACCGCGACAGTTTTGAGAAGATCCTGCTGGACCTCAACATTCCCCAGCCCATGGGCTGCGCCGTCACGAACATCGAGGACGGCGTCCGCGCTGCGGCCGAGATCGGGTACCCGGTGCTGGTGCGGCCGAGCTTCGTGCTGGGCGGACGCGCCATGGAGATCGTCGCAAGCGAGGACATGCTGCGCCACTACCTCAAGACCGCGGTGGAGATCGACGCGGACAAGCCCGTGCTGGTGGATAAGTACATCCAGGGCAAGGAAGTCGAGGTCGACGCGATCTGCGACGGACGCGACGTGTTCGTGCCGGGGATCATGGAGCTGGTGGAACGCACGGGAGTGCACTCCGGCGACTCCATCAGCGTGTATCCGGCCTTCTCCATCTCCAACCGGGTCAAGGGGATCATTCTCCAGTACGCAAAGAAGCTGGGACTCGGGATCGGGATCGTCGGCCTCTATAACATCCAGTTCATCGTGGACAAGGAGGAGAACGTCTACATCATCGAGGTAAACCCCAGGTCCTCCCGCACGGTGCCCTTCCTCTCGAAGGCCACGGGTTATTCCCTCGCGGACATCGCAACCGAAGTGATTCTCGGCAAGAGCCTGAAGGAACAGGGAATCTTTGACCTCTATCCAGAAGAACGCAAACGTCACTATGTCAAGGTCCCGGTTTTCTCCTGGAACAAGATCAAGGGTCTGGACGCCTACCTCTCGCCGGAGATGAAGTCCACCGGCGAGGCCATCGGCTATGACGACAAGATCAGCCGCGCCATGTACAAGGCCCTGCAGGCCTCGGGCATGAAACTGCAGAACTACGGCACCGTCTTTGTTACGGTTGCGCGGGAGGATCGTGAAGAGGCGCTGCCGCTGGTACGAAGGTTCTATGACATGGGCTTCAACATTGAGGCCACACCCGGAACCGCCCGCTTTCTCAAGGAAAACGGGATCCGTACCCGTGTGCGTCATAAAATCAGCGAAGGAAGCGAAGAGATCCTCGATTCCATCCGTGCGGGCTATGTCAGCTACATCATCAATACCCGCGCAATCCACAGCGGCAAACACCTGGAGGACGGCGTGATCATCCGCCGCTGTGCCACGGAGAACAACGTGACGATCTTCACCTCTCTCGACACGGTGCGGGTGCTGCTGGACGTGCTGGAGGAGACAACCATCACCGTCAGCACCATCGACAGCGGAAGATGAAGATCAACGAAAAGTGTGAAGACAGAGGGACGGTTCTTCTGTCTTCATCAAGACAGCAAGAACCGTCCCCGCTGTCTTCTCCCGGGTCAGCCCGGGACGGTCGTTTCCGCCTCACGGAGAACCGTGTCCTCAGCGCAACGGTGCATCTGCTGCGCCTTGCAGGCGACACCTCGGCCATCGCGGCCCCGGGGCAGTTTGTTTCCGTCGCGGTGCCGGGGAAGTTCCTGCGCCGGCCCTTCTCGGTCTGCGACTGGGGCGAAGGCTGGCTCACGCTGCTGATCGAACGCGTCGGCTCCGGAACGGAACTCCTTCATTCCCTGGAGCCCGGGGCAGAGCTTGAGATCCTGATCGGGCTTGGAAACGGGTTTAAGATCCGGCCCGAGAGCCGGACCCCGGTGCTTGTCGGCTGCGGCAGCGGGCTCTCGCCGATGGCAGGGCTTGCAAAAAGACTTGTGTCTTGCGGCGTCAGGCCGTCGGTCCTGCTGGGGTTTCGCGAGGAAGCCAGCCGTTTCGGCGCTGAACTCTTCCCCGGACTGGATGTTCAATACACTAAGGATCTGTTTGCCGCCCTTGAGAAGACAGATCATGACTACTTTTACGCCTGCGGCTCGGAGGCCGTCATGACCGAGCTCTGCAGGTGGGAGAAGACCGGAGGCCAGGTTGCCTTCGATGTGCGTATGGGCTGCGGCTTCGGGGCGTGCATGGGCTGTGCGAAGAAGACCCGCGACGGGATGAAGCGGGTCTGCAAGGACGGTCCGGTGTTCGGGAAGGAGGATCTGGTATGGGAAGACTAAGCGTGACGCTCTGCGGTATAGCGCTGGATAACCCCGTCATTCCCGCTTCCGGCACCTTCGGGTATGGGAAGGAATTCTCCGAATTCTATGATCTGGATGTTCTGGGGAGTCTCTCCTTCAAGGGAACCACGCTCTTTCCGCGCGAGGGCAATCCCCTTCCGCGAATCGCCGAAGCACCGTTCGGGATGCTCAACGCAGTCGGACTTCAGAATCCCGGGGCGGAAGCGGTGCTCCGCGAGGAGCTTCCGGCCCTGCGCCGGCGCTTTCATAAACCGGTGATGGCCAACATCAGCGGCTTTTCCATAGACGATTATGCCACAACCTGTGCCATGCTGGAACAGGACGAGTCGGTCGGCTGGCTGGAGGTCAACATCAGCTGTCCCAACGTACACGGCGGAGGCATGAGCTTCGGGACCGATCCGAAACAGGCCGCGGCCGTCACGGCGGCGGTGCGGAAGGTCACAAAGAAGCCTGTGATTATGAAGCTTACGCCGAATGTCACGGATATCACCGAGATTGCGAGAGCCTGCGAGGGGGCGGGGGCGGACGGACTCAGCCTCATCAATACAGTCACCGCCCTGCGCATCGACCTCAAAACCCGGCGGCCGGTGCTGAAAAACGTCACCGGGGGACTCTCCGGCCCCGCGGTCTTCCCCATCGCCCTGCGTGCCGTGTGGCAGGTGTATGAGGCGGTGAAGATCCCCATCGTGGGTCTCGGCGGCATTTCGAGCGCCGAGGATGTGATCGAGATGATGCTTGCCGGGGCAACGGCCGTGGAAGTCGGCGCGGCAAACCTGCGCGACCCGCTGGCCTGCCCGAAGATCATCGAGGCGCTGCCGGAGGCCATGGACCGCTACGGGATCCGGGAACTCAAAGATATTACAGGAGGAGCACATGACAGATAAACTCAATGGAGCACGCGATGTGATCGTCGCCTGCGATTTCGCGTCGGCTGAGGAAACGATGGTGTTTCTCGGGAAGTTCGGAGACGAGCGGCCCTTCGTCAAGATCGGAATGGAGCTGTACTACGCCGCGGGACCGGACATCGTCCGTCAGCTCAAGGCGCGCGGGCACCGGGTGTTTCTCGATCTGAAGCTGCATGACATTCCAAACACCGTAAAAAAGGCCATGCGCGTGCTCTCCGGCCTTGGCGCGGATATTGTGAACCTGCACGCCGCGGGCACCAGGGCCATGATGGAGGCCGCGCTTGAGGGCCTGACCAGGCCGGACGGAAGCAGGCCGCTGCTGATCGCGGTGACGCAGCTCACCAGCACGGACCAGCAGAGCATGGAGCAGGAGCTCCTTATTCCGCATCCCATCGACGAGGTCGTGATCGCCTATGCAAAGAACGCCGCGGCCGCCGGCCTCGACGGCGTGGTCTGCTCGCCGCTTGAGGCGGGGAAGGTGCATCAGGCCTGCGGCGATGGCTTTCTCACCGTGACACCGGGGGTGCGGTTCACAGACGGCGACAAGGGAGACCAGAAGCGCGTCACCACCCCGGCACAGGCGAAAGAACTGGGAAGCGACTTTATCGTCGTCGGCCGCCCCATCACGGCAGCCGCGGATCCCGTCGCCGCCTGGCATCGCTGCAGAAAGGAATTTCTGTAAGCTCCTGCCCAAATGAGAAAATACGACATTGCTGTTCTTTGAGCAAGCAGAAGACCTGTCCCGAAAACGGACAGGTTTTCTGCTGTTATGATGTTTTGCGGACGCACACCCGCCGCAAGGAAAATGCAGGAGTTTTTCACGGCATCGGCAGGCAGGATGAACCTTCATTCTTCCTGCTTTTGCCGTCTGCGCCTGTTTTCAGTTTGTTCAAATTCTTCCTAAGTTTCCTCTAAGTTTCCGCTGTTATACTCTGCTCATCACAGGAAAAGAGGTACATGTTATGTCCGGTGCAATTTTTGAACGTCACGAAATGAAGTTTCTTTTAAATATAGGCCAGCGCCGTTTTCTTGAACGGGCGATCCAGGACCGGATGCGTCCGGATGAGCACGGGGAAAGCACGATCTGCAACATCTATTACGACACCCCCGATTACCTTCTGGTCCGGCGTTCCCTGGAGCGTCCGGTCTACAAGGAAAAGATCCGGATGCGCAGCTACGGTCCGGTCTGCGGGAACGATTCTGTCTTTCTGGAGCTGAAGAAAAAGTACGACGGCGTGGTATACAAGCGCAGGATTTCACTTCCGCTGGATCTGGCCGAAGCCTATATGCATGGTGAAATTGCAATGCCGTCTGATACGCAGATCGGCAGAGAAATCGACTGGTTCTGTCACAGCTACCGGGATCTGATCCCGGCTGCGCATATCAGCTATGACCGGAACGCCTGGTTTGACCGTATTGATCCGGAACTCCGTCTCACCTTTGACCGCAACATTCTCTGGCAGACGGAAGACTGCAGTCTCTCCGCCCTCCCCTGCGGCCATAGTATTCTCGGCGCCGGCGAGTCCCTGCTGGAGATCAAAACCGCTTCCGCAATTCCGATGTGGCTTGTCTCCCTGCTCAACGAAGCAGAGATCCGTAAAACCAGTTTTTCCAAATATGGCTCGGCTTATACCGCCATGCTGAACAATTATAAAATGAGAGGTGTTTCCTGTGCTTGATACCATTTTTACCGCCCTCTACAGCGGCAGCTCTTCGGTCACACTGCCGGTCTTTCTGGCAATCATCACCTCGGCGCTGATCCTCGGTCTTGTCTACGCCCTGCTCTACCGCTCCATTGAGCACTGCAGCCGCAGCTTTGCGTTGACGCTCTCCCTTCTCCCCGCGGTCGTCTCCGTCGTCATCCTGATGGTCAGCAGCAGCATCGGCGCGGGCGTGGCCGTAGCCGGCACCTTTTCCCTGGTTCGCTTCCGTTCCGCGCCCGGTACGGGAAAAGAAATCGTCTCCGTCTTCATCTCCATGGCGATCGGCCTTGCCTGCGGAATGGGCTTCCCACTTCTGGCCGCCCTGTTCACCGTGATCCTCTGTGCGATGTATGCGCTCTTCACCCGCCTCATCTTCCCGGACGCCGGAGACGAAGAAGCGGAGAAAACCCTGCAGATCACTATTCCCGAAGATCTGGAATACGCGGGCTTATTCGATGATATTTTCAACCGTTACACGTCCGGCGCCAGACTGGTCCGGGTAAAAACCACCAATCTCGGCTCTCTGAACCGCCTGAGCTACGAGCTGCGCATGCTGCGCCCCTGTACCGAAAAAGCCATGATCGACGAGCTGCGCTGCCGGAACGGAAATCTTGAAATCAATCTCGCTGCCCGCTGCGAAGGCAGCGAACTGTAAAAGGAGGATTCCCAGCCATGACAAAACGCAACCGCAAGAGCAGCGGGCCGGTCTTTCTTCGCGGTCTCCCCTTCCTGTTGACGCTTATGCTCTTTCTGTCCCTGATGCTGACGATGACCGGTCCGGAAGCACAGGCCGAGAGCAGCGGGGCAGGTGCGGAAGACGAAGATCTTCCCGAATACAGCATCCTGCTCAGCGACGCGCAGAGCAGCAGTTCCTGCAGCAGCGTCATCTTCTCCGGCAGCACCGTCACCATCGTTGACGCGGGCAGCTATACCCTCACCGGCTCTCTGTCTGACGGACAGATCTGTGTGGACACCGCCAAGGAAAACCGCGTCCGTCTGATTCTGGACGGTGTCAGCATCACGAGTTCCGGTTCCGCCGCCATCTATGTCCGTTCCGCGGACAAAGTCGTGATCAGCCTGAAGGACAGCACTGCCAGCACGCTCGACAACGGAGGAAGCTTTGTGCAGACCGATGAAAATAACATTGACGCCGTCATTTTCTCCAAGGATGACCTCACCATCAAGGGAACCGGCGCCCTCACGATCAACTCCCCCGCCGGTCACGGAATCGTCGGCAAGGATGACCTGAAGATCAAAAGCGGTACAATCTCTGTCACCGCCGCCCGGAAAGCGCTCAGCGCAAACGACACACTCACCCTGGAAAACGGCGTATTGACGCTGAATGCGGGAACCGAAGGAATGGAGGCCTCCAACGTCATCATCAGTGGAGGAACCGTCTCCGTTCAGGCGGGAGACGACCGCATCAACGCCACCTGGATCTCGGATACGACGCGGCCCGCGGTCGAAATCAACGGAGGCGCTCTCACCATTGTGATGGGAGTCGGGGATACGGACGGCATCGATTCCAACGGAGACCTCGCCATCACCGGCGGAACCATTGACATCACTGGCAATTCCAGCTTCGACATCGACGGAAGCGTCACTTTTACTGGCGGCACAGTGATCATCAATGGTCAGCAGGTCGACAGCATTCCGAACCAGATGATGGGCATGGGCGGCTTCGGCGGGATGGGCCGCGGTGGCCGGCTGAACATGGACGACTTCCCGGGCGGAGTCTCCGGCGACGGAAACGGCTTCCCTCAGGCTCAGGACGGAAACAGTGACTTCGGAGGGCAGCAGCCCGGCGGTTTCGGCGGCATGGGCGGAGGCCGCCGCGGGATGGGCGGCTCCGGTGGTCCCGGTGCCTTCGGCGGGTAACGATTCATACGTTTTTCCCATCTGTCATACGGCAATCGTATGGCAGATGGGAATCTTCATAATAACTGTTCTCCTGCATGACACAGTTTGTATAAATCGCCAGTTGACAAAGCGCGGTTCGGCCTATATAATCAGCACATCTTTAAGGCGACCCAGAGAGATCGGCAAGGATAAACCATATTGCTGCGGGAAATGTATTCCCGTCTTTTTGGCCTTGCCTTTCGGGTAAGGTTTTTGTTTTTTTGGAGGATGCGTGGATGGTGTATTCCCGGCGAATGAAAAAAACAAACGCAGAGGTGAAACTGCCCTTCATCGGGGACACTTTTGCGGCCTTTGTCTGCCGCGATACAAGTCTATATACCGCTATGTCCGGTTTCAGCATGCAGGAAAGCCTGTGTGAATGAACCGGACTTTTTATATTCTGGAGGAGAACTATGAACAGAGAAATTCGCATTGCAAAAGACCTGCTCAGCATCCGGGCCGTGTTTTTCCGTCCGGAAGAGCCCTTTACCTGGGCCAGCGGAATTCAAAGCCCCGTTTACTGTGACAATCGCCTGACTCTTACCGCGCCGGAAGTGCGCGACGATGTGGAATACGGTCTGATGGAGCTTGTGGAAGAGCACTATCCCGAAGCGGAAGTTCTGATGGGCACTTCTACGGCCGGTATCGCGCACGCCGCCATTACCGCACATCTGATGGGAAAGCCCATGGGCTATGTCCGCTCCGGTGCAAAGGATCACGGTCGGAAAAACCAGATCGAAGGCCGCCTGGAGCCGGGTCAGAAGGTCGTCGTCATTGAGGATCTCATTTCCACGGGCGGTTCCGTGCTCGAGGTTGTGGATGTTCTGCGCGAAGCCGGTGCGGAAGTACTCGGCGTGGCAAGCATTTTCACTTACGGCATGAAGAAGGGCCTGGAGCGGCTTGCCGCTGCCAGGGTCATCAATCACAGCCTGACAAACTTCGATGTGATCACCCAGGTCGCCGCAGAAGAAGGCTATATCCGTCCGGAAGATGTAAAGCGGCTGATCGCCTTCCGGAACAATCCTTCGGATGAAAGCTGGAGGAGCGTATGAAGCGAAGCCTGATTGACATTCTTGATTTCAGCCCGGAAGAGCTTCAGGAGCTGATTGACACCGCAAACGACATCATCGCCCGGCCCGAGGCCTACAGCCGGCTCTGCTGCGGAAAGAAGCTCGCCACCTTGTTCTTTGAACCCTCCACCCGCACCAGGCTGAGTTTTGAGGCCGCCATGTATGAGCTCGGCGGAAACGTGATCGGCTTCTCCGAAGCCCAGAGCTCCTCTGCCTCCAAGGGAGAAAGCGTTGCCGACACGGCAAAGGTTATCAGCTGCTACGCCGACATCATCGCCATGCGCCACCCCAAGGAGGGTGCGCCGCTGGTCGCCGCAATGAACGCGAGCATCCCCGTCATAAATGCCGGGGACGGCGGGCACAATCATCCCACCCAGACGCTGGCAGACCTGCTGACCATTTATCGCGAGAAGGGCGGGTTTGAAAACCTCACCGTGGGATTCTGCGGTGACCTGAAATTCGGGCGCACCGTGCATTCTCTCATCAGCGCGCTTTCCCGTTATCCCGGATTGAAGCTCTATCTGATTTCTCCCGAAGAGCTGAAGCTCCCCAGCTATGTCAAGAAAGAAGTTCTCACCGCGAAGAACATCGCCTATGTCCAGACCACCGATCTTGAAGGGGTCATGCCGGAGCTCGACATCCTGTACATGACGAGAGTGCAGCGGGAGCGCTTCTTCAACGAGGAAGACTATCTCCGTCTGAAGGACAGTTACATTCTCACCCCCGAGAAGCTGAAGAACGCGCGGGAGGATCTTTGTATCATGCATCCCCTGCCCCGCGTCAACGAGATCAGCGTTGCCATTGACGACGATCCTCGCGCCTGTTATTTCAAGCAGGTTCTCTACGGAAAGTACATGCGCATGGCCCTGATTCTGAAACTCTTAAAGGAGGCGGGAACGCTGTGAATATCGATTCCATTTCCAACGGCATTGTCATCGACCACATCACGGCCGGCCGCGGTATGAAGCTTTACGAGCTGCTGGGGCTTGAAAAGCTCGACTGCTCCGTCGCCATCATCAAGAATGTTCACAGCGAAAAGCTCGGCAAGAAGGACATCATCAAGATCGACTCCGACATCCCCGTCAGTCTGGATGTGATCGGATATGTCGATCCGGGAGTGAGCATCAACATCATTCGCAACGGAGAACTGGTCGAGAAAAAGCGCATCGAGATGCCGGAAACACTGACCAACGTGATCTTCTGCAAAAACCCGCGCTGCATCACCCAGACGGAACAGGAGCTCAAGCACGTCTTCCGTCTCACAGACCGCGTGAACAAAGTCTATCGCTGTATCTACTGCGAGACCAAGGCCGGCTGATTCCCTGCGGTCATCTCAGCATCAAGTGAAGGAGGAGTCCATTTCATGAAGAAAGTCGGCATTGTCATGGGCAGCGACAGCGACCTGCCCGTCATCCAGAAAGCGACCGATCTCCTGAAGAAACTGGAGATCCCGTTTGAAGTGCATGTCTATTCCGCCCACCGCACGCCGGAACAGGCCCGGGAATTCGCCCTATCCGCCCGTGAAAACGGCTTTGGCGTTCTGATCGCCGCCGCCGGCATGGCGGCTCATCTTGCCGGCGCGATCGCCGCAAACACCACGCTCCCGGTCATCGGGATTCCCTGCAAGGGTCCGGTACTGGATGGGATGGACGCCCTGCTCAGCACCGTTCAGATGCCCTCCGGGATTCCGGTCGCAACCGTCGGCATCAACAACGGCGCCAACGCCGCGCTGCTGGCCGCGGAAATCCTCTCCGTCGAAGACGCGGCCCTGGCCGAACGCCTTCAGTGCAAGCGCGCGCAGGACACCGCGGCGGTTCTGGAAAAAGACGCCGGTATCGCAGCCCGGCTCTGAACGGCACTCAGGCTGTTCTCTCAAATTCGTTCACCCTATATTTTTATAAAGGAGATATCACCATGGAAAAGAAACTCGTTTACACCGGAAAGACCAAGAATGTTTACGCCCTGGACAACGGCAACTATCTGCTGAAGTTCAAAGACGACTGCACCGGCAAAGACGGCGTATTTGATCCCGGCGAGAATTCCGTCGGTCTCACCATCGACGGTGTCGGCGATGTGAACCTGCGTATGTCCATTTACTTCTTTGAAAAGATCAATGCCGCCGGCATCCGCACCCATTTTGTCAGCGCTGATCTGAACGAGACCACCATGGAAGTTCTCCCCGCGAAGGTTTTCGGCAAGGGTCTCGAAGTCATCTGCCGTCACAAGGCCGTCGGCTCCTTCTTCCGCCGCTACAGCGATTATGTTGAAGAGGGCGCAGACCTCCCCGCATACGTGGAAATGACCTTCAAAAACGACGAAAAGGGCGATCCCCTGGTCACGAAGGACGGCCTGATCGTTCTCGGTGTCATGACGGCAGAGCAGTATGACACCATCAAGGACATGACCCAGAAGATCACCCAGATCGTCGCCGACGAGATGAAGGCCCGCGGCCTGGTTCTCTATGACATCAAGTTCGAATACGGCTATGACGCCGACGGCCAGGTCATGCTGATCGACGAGATCGCCTCCGGTAATATGCGCGTCTACAAAGACGGTCAGTATATCGATCCGATGACGCTCTCCGAGCTCTTCTTCGCCTGATGGGCGGCTTTTTCGGCGCGGTATCCAGACGTGACGTCGTCCTGGATGTCTTCTTCGGTACCGACTATCACAGCCATCTCGGCACCCGCAATGCCGGGATGGCGATCTGGAGTCCGGAACACGGCTGCCAGCGGCAGATCCACTCCATCTCCAACACCCCGTTCCGGACCAAATTTGAAAAAGATCTGGCGGACTTCAAAGGCGGCTGCTGCGGCATCGGCTGCATCAGCGATTCCGATCCCCAGCCGCTTCTGGTGCGTTCCCACCTCGGCCTCTATGCCATCACCACCGTGGGCCAGATCAACAACGCGGAGCAGCTGGTAGACACCTACTTTTCCGATCACGGCCACCAGTTCATGGCAATGAGTTCCGGGAGAGTCAACTGCACGGAGCTGGTCGCCGCCCTGATCAATGAGCGGGACAGTCTTGTGGAGGGAATCCAGCACATGCAGCGGGTCATCGACGGTTCGATGACGGTGCTTCTGATGACGGCCGACGGTGAAATCATTGCGGCGCGCGACAGAGTCGGGCGTCTCCCGGTATTGATCGGGAAAGACAAAGACGGCCACTGCGTCAGCTTTGAATCCTTCGCTTTCCAGAAACTCGGCTATACCAAGGAATACGAACTGGGCCCTGCCGAGATCGTCAGGATTACAGCCGACGAGCTTGAAACCCTTGCCCCGGCAGCATCCAAGATGAAGATCTGTGCCTTCCTCTGGAGTTATTACGGCTATCCCAACTCAAATTATGAAGGCGTCAACGTCGAGGTCATGCGCTATCGCAACGGCGAGATCATGGCCCGCGACGAGATCGTCCACGGGCAGCTCCCCAAGGTCGACTTTGTGGCCGGCGTGCCCGATTCCGGCATTCCGCACGCGATCGGTTATGCCAACCGCAGCGGGAAGCCCTTTGCCCGGCCCTTTGTCAAGTATACCCCCACCTGGCCCCGTTCCTTTATGCCGTCCAATCAGGATGTCCGTGACCAGGTCGCGAAGATGAAGCAGATCCCCGTTCCCGAGCTGATTGAAGGAAAGAAGCTGCTCTTTGTCGACGATTCCATCGTCCGCGGCACCCAGCTCCAGGGCACGGTCGACTTTCTCTATGAGTCGGGCGCTGCCGAGGTTCATATGCGTTCGGCCTGCCCGCCGATTATGTATGCCTGCAAGTATCTGAACTTCTCCCGCGGAAACTCCGACATGGACCTTCTGGCCCGCCGCACCATACAGGAGCTGGAGGGTGACGAGGGCCAGGAGCATCTGGACGAATACTCCGACTCGCACTCTGATCGCGGAAAGTGTCTTCGCAAAGCCATCAGCGAAAAGCTCGGCTTCGATTCTCTGGAGTACCAGTCTCTGGACGGCCTGCTGGAAGCCATCGGGATTGACCCGGAAAAGATCTGCACCTATTGCTGGAACGGCAAAGAATAATTCGCCGTATGGAGATTTGATATGAACAATTCACACTCCGCATCCTACGCCGCGGCCGGCGTCAACATCGAAGCCGGGTACGAAGGCGTCCGTCTGATGAAACAGCATGTTCAGCGCACCTTCACCCCCGGTGTGGTCTCGGATATCGGCGGCTTCGGCGGCCTGTTCCGGCCGGAGCTCACCGGAATGAAGTCACCCGTTCTCGTTTCCGGCACGGATGGTGTCGGCACCAAACAGCGTATTGCCCAGCTTATGGGCATTCACAGCACCGTCGGGATCGACTGTGTCGCCATGTGCGTCAATGACATTGTCTGCTGCGGCGCAAGGCCCCTGTTTTTCCTCGACTACATTGCCATTGGCAGAAATGAGCCCGAAAAGGTCGCATCTCTGGTTTCCGGTGTCGCGGAGGGCTGCGTCCGGGCCGGCTGCGCCCTGATCGGCGGCGAAACCGCGGAACACCCCGGCACCATGCAGCCGGAGGACTACGACCTGGCCGGTTTCTCGGTCGGAATCGTCGATGAGGAAAAAATCATCCGGAAGGACTCTGTTCAGGAGGGCGATGTCATTCTCGGCCTGCCCTCCAGCGGTATTCACTCCAACGGCTACTCCCTCGTCCGAAAGGTTTTCGACGTGGAGCATGCCGCGCTTGACACCCCGGTGGCAGAGCTTGGCACAACACTGGGCGAGGCGCTTCTGACGCCCACCGTGATCTATGTCAAGCCGGTTCTGGCCGCGCTGGAGGCCGGCGGTATCCACGGGATCAGTCATATCACCGGCGGGGGATTCTATGAAAACATCCCGCGCTGTCTTCCCGACGGTTTCCAGGCCAAAATCGAAAAGTCGTCCATTCCGGTGCTCCCGATCTTCAAGTTGATCCAGGAGCGCGGCGGCATCCCCGAGCGCGACATGTTCAACACCTTCAACATGGGCATCGGCATGAGTCTCGTCGTCGCTTCCGATCGGGCTGACGCGCTCAGAGCGGTCCTTCCGGATGCGGTGGTGATCGGCGAAATTGTCCGCGGCGAAGACGCAATCTCGATCAGCTAAGGAGCGCACGATGACTGAAAAAGCAAGGATCGCGGTGCTTGTCTCCGGCGGCGGCACCAATCTTCAGGCCCTTCTGGACGCACAGCAAACCGGCATTCTCCACAGCGGCCAAATCGTTCTGGTTGTATCCAACAATTCCAAAGCCTATGCTTTGCAGCGCGCGGCAAACTACGCCGTCGCGACGGCCGTATGCAAAGGCCCCACGTTCGAAGACAACCTTCGTGTTCTCCTGAAGGAATACCGGATCGACCTCATCATCCTCGCGGGGTTCATGCGGATTCTCAGCGAAGACTTCACTTCCGAGTGGCCGAACCGGATTCTCAATGTACACCCCTCCCTGATTCCGGCGTTCTGCGGCAAGGGCTACTACGGCCTGCGCGTGCATGAAGAGGCACTGCGCCGCGGCGTCAAGGTCACCGGCGCTACGGTTCACTTTGTCAACGAAATCCCCGACGGCGGCGAGATCATTCTTCAGAAAGCCGTCGAGGTTCTCCCCGGCGACACCCCCGAGACACTTCAGCGCAGAGTTATGGAGCAGGCCGAATGGATTCTTCTGCCGCAGGCGGCAGAGCTCGTATCGAAAGGAGTAAAAGCATGACCGATTTTCTGGACTTCCTGAAAAGCAATCCCTACCCCGGCCGCGGCATCGCCGTCGGGAAGAATCGTGTATACTATTTTATCATGGGCCGCAGCGAAAACAGCCGCAACCGCATCTTTGTCGAGACGGAAGACGGGATCCGGACGGAGGCGTTTGACGCCGCGAAGTGTTCCGACCCCAGCCTGATCATCTATCATCCCGTCCGGCAGAGCGGCGGCGACCTCATCGTCACCAACGGCGACCAGACAGACACCATCCGCGACATGGGCGACTTCCGCAAGGCACTCATGACGAGAGAGTTTGAACCGGACGCGCCGAACAACACCCCGCGCATCTCGGCCGTGATGCATCCGGACGGAAGCTTCGAGCTCTCCATCCTCAAGTGCGTGGACGGGCGCTGCCTCCGCGAGTTCTTCTGCTATGAAGGCTGCGACGAGGGCAAGGGATTCTTCCTCAGCACCTATGAGGGCCCCGGTTCTCCCCTTCCCAGCTTCAAGGGCGAGCCCATGGAGATCGACATGCCCGAACCGGAAGCCGTCTGGACCGCGCTGAACGATGACAACAAGGTTTCTCTCTACACCAACGTCTGCGGCGAGGTCAAACTCTTTAACAAACATTTGGGGGACTGAGCGATGAAACAATTTGAACTGAAATACGGCTGCAACCCGAACCAGAAGCCGGCCAGCATTTACATGAAGGACGGCTCCGAGCTCCCGGTCACGGTTCTCAACGGCCGTCCCGGATACATCAACTTCCTGGATGCCCTGAATTCCTGGCAGCTTGTCAAGGAGCTGAAAGAAGCCACCGGCCTCCCCAGCGCGGCCAGCTTCAAGCACGTCTCCCCCGCCGGTGCGGCGGTGGGTCTTCCCCTGAGCGATGTCGACCGTCAGATCTATTTTGTCGACCCGGACGCCGAGCTCTCGCCCATTGCCTGCGCGTATATCCGCGCCCGCGGCGCCGACCGCCTGTGCTCCTACGGCGACTGGGCCGCGCTGAGCGATCCCTGTGACGCTGCCACGGCGCTCTATCTGAAGGAAGAGGTCTCCGACGGCATCATCGCCCCGGCTTACACCGACGAAGCCCTGGAGATCCTGAAAACCAAGAAAAAGGGCAACTACAACGTGGTCCAGATCGATCCCGACTATGTTCCCGCCCTGCAGGAATGCAAGGATGTCTTCGGCGTCACCTTTGAGCAGGGCCACAACAACTTCCGCATCGATGCCTCCCTGCTCGAGAACATCGTCACGAAGAACAAGGAGCTCTCCGACGCCGCCGTGCGCGATATGATTGTCGCCCTCATCACCCTCAAGTATACCCAGTCCAACTCCGTCTGCTATGTCAAGGACGGTCAGGCCATCGGTGTCGGCGCCGGCCAGCAGAGCCGCATCCACTGCACCCGTCTTGCCGGCCAGAAGGCGGACAACTGGCTGCTCCGCCAGCATCCGAAGGTGCTTGGCCTGCAGTTTGTCGACGGTATCCGACGCCCCGACCGCGACAACGCCATCGACGTCTATCTCTCCGACGAGTATGAAGATGTCCTTGCCGACGGTGTATGGCAGACCCGCTTCAAGGTCCGTCCCGAGGTTCTCACGCTTGTGGAGAAAAAGACCTGGATTGCAACCCAGAGCGGCGTGACCTGCGGTTCCGACGCGTTCTTCCCCTTCGGCGACAATGTCGAGCGCGCTCACAAATCCGGTGTCCAGTACATCGCCGAGCCGGGCGGTTCGATCCGTGACGACAACGTAATTGAGACGGCGGACAAGTATGACATGGTCATGGCCTTCACCGGCATGCGACTGTTCCATCATTGATCCGGGGAATCAGGAAACAATGAAAGTACTGGTTGTAGGCGGCGGCGGCCGTGAGCATACCGTCATTCGGAAATTAAAAGAAAATCCCGAAATCACGCAGATCTTTGCGCTGCCCGGCAACGGCGGCATGGCGCAGGACGCGGAGTGTGTGCCCATCGGTGCCAAGGATATCGCCTCCATCGTCACCTTTGCCGTGTCCAACGAGATCGACTATGCCGTGGTGACACCGGACGATCCCCTGGTTCTCGGCTGTGTCGACGCGCTGGAAGAGGTCGGAGTCCCCTGCTTCGGTCCCCGCAGCGAGGCGGCCATCATTGAGGGCAGCAAGGTCTTCTCCAAAAACCTGATGAAAAAATACGGCATTCCCACCGCACGCTATGAGGTCTTCACCGATATGCAGGAGGCTCTGCGCTATCTGGAAACCGCCCCTGTTCCGACGGTGATCAAGGCCGACGGTCTTGCCCTCGGAAAAGGCGTCATCATTGCCCAGACCCGGGAAGAGGCTTTTCAGGCCGTGCGGGAGATGATGCAGGACAAGAAGTTCGGGCACAGCGGTGATCAGATCGTGATCGAGGAATACCTCGAAGGGCCGGAGGTCTCGGTGCTCTCCTTTACCGACGGAAAAACCATCGTGCCGATGGTCTCCAGCATGGACCACAAGCGCGCCGGAGACAACGACACCGGCCTCAACACCGGCGGAATGGGCACGGTCGCGCCAAACCCGTATTACACCCCGGAAGTCGCGGCCCGTTGCATGGAAGAGATCTTCCTCCCGACCATGCGCGCCATGAACGCGGAAGGCCGCAGCTTCAAGGGCTGTCTCTACTTTGGTCTGATGATCACCAAAGACGGTCCGAAGGTGATTGAATACAACTGCCGCTTCGGCGATCCGGAAACCCAGGTGGTGCTCCCGCTTCTGGAAAGCGACCTCTTCACGATCATGCGGGCAGTTACCGAGGAAAAGCTCAGCGAGGTCGAAGTGAAGTTCTCCGAAAAGAACGCCTGCTGCGTCATCCTCGCGTCGAAGGGCTATCCCGAGCACTATGAAAAAGGCTTCCCGCTGGAGATTCCGGAATCCGTCCGCCAGCAGGTCTACGTTGCGGGCGCCGCGCTGAAAGACGGGCAGCTTTTCACAAACGGCGGCCGTGTCGTCGGCTGCACCGCTGTCGCGGATACGCTGGAAGAGGCGATCAAAGACGCCTATGTGCTTGCTTCCCAGGTACACTTTGAAAACGCCTACTGCCGCAAAGACATCGGACAGCGCGCCCTGCGTGCTGTGAAGGGAGAATAACGTGGTTTATCGTATATTTGTCGAGAAGAAACCCGGTCTGGACAATGAAGCCCAGGCCCTTCTGAATGAAGCGCGCGGTCTCCTCGGCATTCAGGGTCTGAACAAGGTACGCCTGCTGAATCGCTATGACGCGGAAGAGATTTCGGAAGAGCTGTTCCGCTATGCGGTCAGGACCGTCTTTTCAGAGCCCCAGCTCGATCTTGTGAGCGAGGAGCCGGATCTCGGCGACGCCGCTGTTTTTGCCGTGGAATACCTCCCCGGACAGTTTGACCAGCGCGCGGACTCCGCGGCCCAGTGCATCCAGATTCTCTCCCAGGGGGAGCGCCCTCTCGTCCGCTCCGCCAGAGTGTACGCGCTCTACGGCACCCTTACGGATGCCGAGCTTGCGGAGATTAAAAAGTATGTCATCAACCCGGTGGAAGCGCGCGAAGCCGCGCTGGAAAAACCGGAAACCCTTCAGGTCCGGTATGAGATTCCCACCGAAGTCGCCATTCTGGACGGCTTCCGCACGCTGGACCGTTCCGCTCTGGAGGACTTTGTCCGCAGCTACGGCCTTGCCATGGACGCGGATGACATTGCCTTCTGTCAGAAGTATTTCCGCGACGAAGAGAAGCGCGATCCCACCATCACCGAGGTCCGTGTTCTGGACACCTACTGGTCCGATCACTGCCGCCATACCACCTTCAACACGATCATCGACAGCGTCCGGTTTGAGGACGCGCTTCTGGAGAAGGCCTGGCAGGACTATCTGGATACCCGCGCAGCATTGAAGCGCACGAAGCCCATCTGCCTGATGGATCTGGCAACGGTTTCGGTCAAGGCCCTGAAGAAGGCCGGAAAACTCCCGAAGCTGGACGAGTCAGAGGAAATCAACGCCTGCACCGTCAAGATCGAGGTGGAGGCCGACGGCGTTCGGGAACCCTGGCTGCTGCTGTTCAAAAATGAAACCCACAACCACCCGACGGAGATCGAGCCCTTTGGCGGAGCCGCCACCTGCATCGGCGGCGCGATCCGCGACCCGCTCTCCGGACGCTCGTATGTCTACGGTGCCATGCGCGTCACCGGAGCCGCCGATCCCCTGAAGCCGGTCTCCGAAACCATGCCCGGCAAACTCCCCCAGCGCAAACTGGTGACAACCGCCGCGGCGGGCTATTCGTCTTACGGCAACCAGATCGGTCTGGCCACCGGCATCGTGGATGAGCTCTATCACCCTGGCTATGCCGCCAAGCGTATGGAAATCGGCGCGGTCATCGCCGCCTCACCGCAGGAAAATGTCCGCAGAGAGCGCCCGGCACCCGGAGATGTGGTGATCCTTCTGGGCGGCAGAACGGGACGCGACGGCATCGGCGGCGCCACCGGCTCCAGCAAGGCACACAACACCCAGTCGGTAGAGACCTGCGGCGCGGAAGTCCAGAAGGGCAACGCCCCTGAGGAGCGCAAGCTGCAGCGGCTTTTCCGCAATCCCGTGGCTTCCAGAATGATCAAGCGCTGCAATGACTTCGGCGCGGGCGGCGTGTCCGTCGCCATCGGCGAACTGGCGGAAGGGCTCTGCATCAACCTCAACGCGGTCCCCAAGAAGTACGACGGTCTGGACGGCA
The DNA here is from genome assembly GCA_902789835.1 of Oscillospiraceae bacterium. Next base: position 40,843 of record CADAPN010000001.1, on the reverse strand, counting down.
CGGAGCTCGCCATCAGTGAGAGCCAGGAGCGTATGGCTGTCGTGGTCGAGGCAAAGGACGCGGATGCCTTCCTCTCCCTCGCCTCCGAAGAAAACCTTGAGGCAGTTCCCGTCGCCGTCGTCCGGGCGGAACCGCGCCTCGTCATGGAATGGAACGGGAAACGCATCGTGGATATTTCCCGCGCCTTTTTAGACACCAACGGTGCGGAAAAACATATTGACGCCGTCGCCGCGAAACCGCAGCCCTGGGCAAAGCCGGTCACCGGCTCCTTCGGTACGCTCCTTCGCCAGACCGCGTCGGATCTCAACTGCTGCTCCAAACGCGGGCTCAGTGAGCGTTTCGACTCCACCATCGGTGCCGGAACGGTGCTGATGCCCTTCGGCGGAAAGAATCAGCTCACCCCGATCCAGGCCATGGTCCAGAAGATTTCCATGGAGCAGAAGCACACCGACGACTGTTCTTTCATGTCCTGGGGCTATAACCCCTTCATCACCGAAAAGAGCCCGTATCATGGCGCCTATCTCGCTGTCGTCGAGTCGGTCTGCAAGCTTGTCGCCACCGGCGCAGCGTTCCGGGATGTGTATCTCAGCTTCCAGGAGTACTTTGAACGTCTCGGCAGAGACAGCCGCAGCTGGGGCAAGCCCCTTTCCGCGCTGCTGGGCGCCTTTGAAGCGCAGATGGGGCTCGGCATCGGCGCGATCGGTGGCAAGGACTCCATGAGCGGCTCCTTTGAGCAGCTGCATGTTCCGCCTACGCTGGTCTCCTTCGCCGTCACCACCGGGAAAACCCATGACGTTGTGTCGAACGAATTCAAGCAGGCCGGAAACAAGGTCGTTCGTCTCGCTCCGGAAACGGGCGCCGACGGACTTCCGACGGCAGATTCCCTGATCCGTCTCTTCGACCGGGTTACGGAGCTTCTCCGCAGCGGAAAGGCTGTCGCCTGTTATACCCCCGGCATGGGCGGTATCGCAGAGGCCGTCATGAAGATGGCCTTCGGCAACGGCTTCGGATTCCGTTTTGCCGACAGCCTGGATGGCAACAGAGTTTTCGGATACGACTACGGCGCTTTCCTGCTGGAAGTCAAAGAGGACATCCCCGATGCAGAGTTCATCGGAACCGTCATCGACGACGGTGCCTTCCGTCTGGGTGAAGAGTTCGTCGACGGGAAGGAACTTCTCGATCTCTACGAAGGCAAGCTCGAGCCGGTCTATGCCTGCAACATTGCCCAGAGCAGCGGCATACCGGAGACCTTCTCCTACTCTGCTCCGTCCCGCGTTTCCCCCGCCGTTCGGACGGCAAAGCCCCGTGTCCTGATCCCCGCTTTCCCCGGCACCAACTGTGAGATTGACAGCGCCCGTGCCGTGCGTGACGCGGGAGCGGAACCGGAGATCTTCGTGGTGAACAACCTTTCCGCCGAAGGCATTGCCCGCAGCATCGATACCTTTGCCGAACGCTTGAAGGAAAGCCAGATGATCTTCATTCCCGGCGGCTTCTCCGGCGGCGATGAGCCGGACGGCTCCGGAAAGTTCATCACCGCCTTCTTCCGCAACGCAGAGGTCCGCGAGGGAGTCACCGAGCTGCTGGAGCGGCGCGACGGTCTGATCTGCGGCATCTGCAACGGATTTCAGGCCCTCATCAAGCTGGGTCTGGTCCCCTATGGAAAGATCATCGACACAGATGAAAACTGCCCGACCCTGACCTTCAATACCATTGGCCGCCACCAGAGCCGTATCGTCCGCACGCGCATCGCCTCAAACAAGTCCCCGTGGCTTTCCCTGACTGAAGTCGGCGAGGTTTATTCCGTCCCGATCTCCCACGGTGAAGGGCGCTTTCTTGCCGGCGAGGAATTGATCCGCGAGCTCGCGGCAAACGGACAGATCGCCACGCAGTACGTCGACTTTGACAATCAGGCCACTTCGGACGTACACTTCAATCCGAACAATTCCCTCTTTGCCATCGAAGGCATCACTTCGCCGGACGGCCGTGTCTTCGGAAAGATGGGCCACGCCGAGCGAATCGGTTCCGGCCTGTACCGGAACGTCCCGGGGCGCTATGATCTGAGGATGTTTGAAGCGGCCGTTAAATACTTTGCCTGAGATCCCTTCAGCGTTTCTGCAATTCCTTTTTCTCTCTTTTTGCGAAAGACCATCAGCTTTGTAATCGGGCTGATGGTCTTTTGTTGCCAGAGCGGCAATGCTGCTGCGGTTTGGAGCCGGAAATGTGCCAGCCGCTTGAATTTTAGTTGAATTATCCGGCGAAGAGGTGTAATATCTTATTGTATCCATCACAACAATAGAGGGGAAACCGATATGAAAAAGAAAATGACTCTGCTTGTCTTTCTGATTTTCTGCCTTACGGCGCTTGCCGGCTGCGACCTGTTCCAGCGGAATGCACCGGGAGCGGCCGTGACCGTTGTGGAATCGGCTGCACCCGCCGCCACGCAGGCTGTGATTCAGACCCCGGCAGCCACACCCACACCGACTCCTGTGGCGGTTCCTGTTGCGACGCCGGCTCCGATCCCGACGACAACGTCGACTCCGATCCCTGTTGCAACACCGGCCCCGACGCCCGTTGCAACGCCCGCGCCTACCCCTGCGCCGACTCCGACTCCGACACCCACACCGGCGCCCACACCGGCTCCGACCCCCACACCGGTTCCGACTACCGCGCAGCCCGCTTCCAATCTTCCGGTCATCACCAAGAGTCCCACCGATGAGAAGGTCCCCATCGGCGGCAAATGTCAGTTTGTCACAAGATATGAAAACGCCACATGGGCGGAATGGCACTTTGTGAGCCCGGACGGCACCCGCGATATCGACTATACCGTTGCGGAAAAAGAATTTCCGACCATGAAGATTATCAACGGCTATGCCAAGGACATGACCCTTGAGAACATTCCTGAAGCCCTCAACGGCTGGAGAGTCTATTGCCGGTTCAGCAACAACTCCGGCTCCGTCAAGACGGACCGGGCCACCATTACCGTGACCGGCAATGCGGCAGACGGTACTGCCACAGGCCTTCCGAAGGTAACCAAAAGCCCGACCGGTGAAACGGTAGCGGCCGGCGGCACCGCCTGGTTCGTTGCCAAATATGAGGACGCGATCTGGGCCGTCTGGCACTTTGTCAGCCCGGACGGCACCCGTGACCTTGCCTATACCGATGCAGCGGCGGTCTTCCAGGGCCTGAAAATCACCGGCGGTGATCAGAGTACCATGCAGCTTCAAAATATCCCCGCCGAATTAAACGGCTGGAAAGTCTACTGTGCATTCCGGAACAACACGGGTACAACCAACACCGATGCCGCTGCCATTACGGTTCAGTAAACCACTTCGGATTCAGCTATCGTCTGAGAATTTTTATCAGATCAACCTAAGAAAAACCACCCGATTCCATCGAATCGGGTGGTTTTCCTGGTACGGCTGACGGGATTCGAACCCACGACCTCCAGAGTCGGAGTCTGGCACTCTATCCAGCTGAGCTACAGCCGCATGTGCAGATAGTTGTTGCCTTTATCCCATGAATTTGGTATAATCCAGACAACGCATGGTATTATACCATCGAAAGCTGATAAAGTAAAGCCCTGTTTTTCTATTTTCGTTTATTGAAGGAGATGAACACGCAATGAAAACCGTCGTTCTGGGTAAAAGCGGGCTTGTGGCCACCAAGCCTTCCCTGGGCTGTCTCCCGCTTCAGCGCTGTGACAAAGACTATGCCGTGAAGCTGCTGCGTGCCGCATACGAGGGTGGAATCCGTTTCTTCGACACCGCCAATGCCTATACCGACAGTGAAGAAAAAATCGGTCTCGCACTCAGTGATGTGCGCGGCGACATTGTGCTCGCCACAAAGAGTGCCGCAAAAGACAAGGCCGGCGTTCTGAACCATATTGAAAACAGTCTTCGCATGATGAAGACCGATTATATCGACCTCTTCCAGTTCCATCAGGTGCCCGAGGTTCCGGATCCCAACGATCCCGACGGCGCGTATGCCGGCGCTCTGGAAGCGAAGAAGCGCGGTTGGATCGGTCATATCGGTGTGACCACCCACCGTGTCAACGTGGCGGAAGAGTGCATCGATTCCGGGCTTTTTGAGACCGTTCAGTTCCCATTCAGCTATATTTCCGCAGAGCGGGACCTTGCCCTCGCCGCAAGAGCAAAGGAAGCCAATGTCGGCTACATTGCGATGAAGGGGCTCGCCGGCGGCCTGCTTACCAATGTCCGCGCCTGCCACGCATTTATGAAGCAGTACGACAATGTGGTCCCCATCTGGGGCGTCCAGGAGCTGGAGCAGCTGGAGCAGTGGCTCCGGGTCGCGGAGGAAGATCCGGACCTGGATGAGGAGCTTGAAGCTTTCATCGCCAAGGAGCGCAAGGAACTTTCCGGCAGCTTCTGCCGCAGCTGCGGATACTGTATGCCGTGTCCCATGGGGATTGAGATTCGCAACTGCGCACGCATGAATATGCTCCTTCGCCGCTCCCCCTGGCAGCAGTACATGACCGACGAATGGTATGCCAAGATGCACAAGATCGAAGACTGTATCGGCTGCCGCTCCTGCGCTTCCAAGTGTCCGTATCAGCTCGATACGCCGAATCTTCTCAAGTACATGTTAAAGGATTATGATGAATTCTATGAATCCCACAAGAACCTTGTATAAGCACCTTACCCGCTTAGCTGCACTGCTTCTCTGCGTTGCTTCGCTGCTCACACTTACCGCATGCGGCTCCGCCTCCGCCATGGAGCAGAAGCAGATCTTTGCCATGGATACGGTCATGACGCTGACCGCCTATGGGAAGCACGCCGAGGAAGGCCTCGCCGCGGCAAGCAGCGTGATCAATTCGATGGAGGCGCTGCTGGATCCGGAGCTGCCCACCAGCACCACCTATGCCATCAATCATGCAAACGGCCAGAATGTCGTCGTCAATGCGCAGATTGCCAAGATGCTCAGCACGGCCAAAACGGTTTACGACCAATCCGACGGCTCTCTTGATCTCAGTCTGTACCCGCTCATCAAGCTCTGGGGCTTTGTTGACGGACGCTACTACGTCCCGCTGTATGAGGAAATCCAGGCACAGCTCAAGCGGAAAGCTTTTGACAAGATGGTCCTGACCAGCTATCCGGCCACCGGCTCCTATTCCGTCAACTTCCCTGCCGATACGGAGATCAGCTTCGGTTCCATCGGAAAGGGCTGTACGGCGGAAAATGCCATCAGCGCCATGCGCCAGGCCGGTGTCAAAAGCGGTATCATCTCTCTGGGCGGAAACGTCCAGACCCTCGGCCTCAAGCCTGATGACAGCAAGTGGACCGTCGCCATTCAGGACCCGAACAACACGGCCAGCTGGGTCGGCACCGTCCAGGTCGGTGAGACCGCCGTTGTCACCAGCGGCAGCTATCAGCGTTTCTTTGAGTTCGACGGCAATACCTATCACCACATCATCAATCCCCTGAGCGGTTCCCCGGTATCCAACAATCTGCTGTCTGCCACCATTATCTGTGAAGACGGTACGATGGCCGACGCGCTTTCTACGGCGATGTTTGTCCTCGGTGAAGCCCGTGCGCTGAATTACTGGCGTCAGTACGGCGGCTTTGAAATGATCCTGATCACCAAGAGCAATCAGGTCATCTGCACCAAGGGACTCATCGATGTGTACAGTGCCAATTCCGCCGCCGGAGACTACAAGGTGCGGTACGCAGAATAACACCATGGAATCGTTTCGAAACGATATACGAAGCATCAAAGGAATCGGAGAGAAAAGGGCGCAGGCTTTGAACAAGCTCGGCGTCTTTTCTCTGTTTGATCTGATTTCTTATTTCCCGCGCCGCTATGAAGACCGAAGCAGCCTTAAGCCGATTGCCCTGGTTCAAAACGGCGAGACCGTCTGTATTTCCGCCGTCGTCGCAGAGGAGCCCCGGCTCTCCAGAATACGCCGCGGCCTGGATCTGGTCCGTCTTCGCGTGTATGACGACAGCGGTGAGGTGACCGTGACCTATTTCAACCAGAGCTATGTACGAAATCAGCTCCACCGCGGCGGTTCTTACCGATTCTACGGGAAAATGGAGGTCAACGGCTCTCGCCGGAGCCTCACCAATCCCGTCTTTGAGCCGGAGGATCTTCCCTCCGGCAAGATGTCTGTCACCGGCAAAATTGTCCCTGTTTATCGCCTTGTCAGCGGTCTTGCGCAAAACGCATTGCGGCAGAGCATCCGCCAGGGCCTGGACAGCTGCCACGGTCGGATTCCGGAGCTTCTCCCCGATTCCGTTCGGTCGGAATACCGTCTGATCGGGGCGGAAGACGCCTACGAAAGCATTCACTTTCCGCAGGATATCGATTCCCTGAACCTGGCCAGAAAACGCTTTGTATTCGAAGAGCTGTTTCTTCTCTCCTGCGCCCTCGGCAGCCGCCGGAAAACAGAGCGTCCGGGAATCGTTGTTCCGAAGTCCGATTTTACACCTTTCTTGGAATCGCTCCCCTTCTCTCCGACCGGTGCCCAGCGCCGTGCCATGGAAGAGGCGGCTTCGGATATGGCATCCGGCAGGCAGATGAGCCGGCTCCTGCAGGGCGACGTGGGCAGCGGCAAAACGCTGGTTGCCGCTGCGCTTGTATGGCAGTGCTTCCAGGCCGGGTATGCCGCCGCCTTCATGGCGCCGACCGAGATTCTTGCCGAACAGCACTACCGGACGCTGACTGACCTTCTCGGTCCTCTTGGGGTCAGGGTCGGCCTGCTGACCGGGTCCACAAGGGCAAAAGAAAAGCGGGAGCTTGTCGAAGCCCTCGAAACCGGCAGCCTTGACCTGATCATCGGAACCCACGCCCTGCTCAGCGATGGCCTGCGCTTCACCCGTCTCGCCCTTACCATCACCGATGAACAGCACCGTTTCGGTGTGGAACAGCGATCCCGCTTCGGTACCGGCGAACATACGGACGCCGATGCGCTGTCTCCCCATGTTTATGTTATGTCCGCCACGCCGATTCCGCGTACCCTTGCCCTTATCATCTATGGAGACCTGGCCTTGTCCGCACTGGATGAGCTGCCTCCCGGCAGGCAGAAAGTCGACACCTTCTGTGTCGGCAGTGCCTACCATCCGCGTCTGCTCGCCTTTATTCAAAAACTATGCGGAGAAGGGCGGCAGGTTTTCGTCGTCTGCCCCAAAGTGGAAGAAGACGAGGAAGCGGACCTCGCTCTGAGTGAAACTGGCAAGAGACTGCTCTCTGCGGTGGAGTATGCAAACCAGCTTCAGACGGAACTGCCGGAGCTTCGGATCGGCTGTGTTCATGGAAGAATGAAGGCTGCGGACAAAGATCGCGTGATGCAGCAAATGGTAGACGGAACTCTGGATGTCCTGGTTTCCACCACGGTGATTGAGGTAGGCGTGGACATTCCAAACGCCGCCCTGATGCTGGTGGAAAACGCCGACCGGTTCGGCCTCAGCCAGCTTCATCAGCTTCGCGGGCGCGTCGGTCGCGGAAGGCACAAAAGCTACTGTGTTCTGGTGACAGATTCCGATACGGATGAGGCCAAAGCCCGCATGAAGATTATGTGCGAAACCGGAGACGGTTTCCGAATTGCCGAAGAGGATCTGCGTCTCAGAGGTCCGGGCGACTTTTTCGGCTCCCGCCAGCACGGCCTGCCGGACATGCATGTGGCGGATCTCGGCACCGACACCGACACCCTGATGAAAAGCAAAGAAGCCGCTGACAGACTTCTCTCGCTGGACCCAACGCTTTCTTTGCCGGAGCATGCGGCACTTCGGGACCGCGTTCTGCATCTCACCGAAAAAATGGACGGCACATTGAACTGAGAAAACCCGCGACAAGGATCTTCCCTGTCGCGGGTCTCATTGTCTCTCTTCGGTTTTGTCCATGGTCACCGGATCAAAGCGTTCTTCTGCGGCTCTTTTCAAGCAGCCACAGGCTGCCGCCCATCGCAAGTGCCGAGAAGATTCCAAGAAAGATCCAGTACTCGGTCTCGGAACTGCGCCCCCCGACGGGAAGGGCGGATTCCGGTATACGCCGATCCGCAGTCTTCTCGGAATCAACGGGGGCTGCCGGCTTGCTCAGATCTTCCGGTTCCGGAAGCTCCGCCCGGGCGTTTTTATCCGCTTCGCGGCTTTGCTCTTCCCCACTCTCCGGGACGAGTTCCGCGGAGTTTTCGGAACGCGGACGCTCGGCACCCGGGCTGCTGTTCCCGGATTCGCTTTCGACGATCGCAGCAATGGGACCTATATCCGGCTCCGCTGTTTCAGGCTCCGCTGTTTCATGCTCTGCCGTTTCAGGCTCTGCCGTTTCCTGCCCTGCTGTTTCCGGCTCCGTCACAGCCTGTTCGCTTATCGTCTGTTCCGCCATTGGCCGGTCCGCTGCAGGCGCATGCGTCACAGGCTCGCCGGTTCTTCGCACAACGGCATAGGGCGTGAAGCTGCTTGCATCGAACAGAATCTCACAGTTGCTTTCCGTTCCTTCGTCCGCAAGCTGCGGTACAACGGATGGCGTTCCGTTGTCGTCGATGTGGATGACGTCGGTAGCCCGGTCGGAGTACTGCGTCTCCTGAACGGTGATGCTCACCCGGATCGGAATCGCCGGTTCCAGCTCTTCTCCATATTCGTTCACGAAGACAATATCCACCGCCTGGATCTCCAGAATCTCTCCGTCAACCTCGTCGGAAAGCGCATCCTTCAGGTAATTCCCGTCAATCGGTGCAAGCGACATATAGGTGTTCTCCGGGAACGCCCCTTCATCCGCCTCAACCTGAACACGGATTCCCGCCACGCTCTTATCGAAACGCTGCACACGCTTCAGAAGTTCCGATCCGGTTGGGGGCAGGGGCTCATCTGGCTCTCTCCGGTTTTCGGTATCCTGATCACCGCTTTGTTCCGCAGCCTGTGCTTCGGTGTCATTCTGTACAGGCTTGGGTTCTCTGCCTTCGGTCAGTTTCTCTTCTCCGGCTTTCTCCGTTCTTTCCGGTTCTTCCGCTTTCTCCGGTTCTTCTGTTTTTTCCGGTTTTTCTACTGTCTCTGATTTTTCCGCTTCCTCCGGCTCTTCCGCTTTCTCTGGCTCTCCCGCTTCTTCCGTCTCTTCATCCTCCGGTTCTTCCACATACTTGAGGATGCCGTATCCCATGATACGCGGATCGTTCAGCAGGTATTCAAAAGTCCCCACCGTCCGGCTGTGGTTTCCTTCAATGGTGAGCAGATAATTGTCCTTTTCATCCACCCCGTAGACCAGTCCGACATGATCCGTCAGGCCATCCTGTTCCCAGTCAAAGAAGACCAGATCCCCAGGCATCGGGCTGTACTCGGACGCCGGGGAAAACAGCTCTTTTTCCTCAAGGCTCCGTACCCAGGTCGTCGTGGCACAGTCATACGGGTACTCTTTGTCCGTGATTCCAGCATAGTACAGGCAGAAGGAGACAAACATCGCACACCAGTCGCCGTACGGGATTCCGTACCAGGCACCGTACCGTGTCCACCCTTTTAAGATATAATCGTCTCTGTCTTCATTCAGTACCGCGTCAAAGTTCCGTTCGCTCTCGCTGTAGCCGAACTGGGTCTCTGCAACCGCGATCACATCTTCCGCCCATACCCCGGTCAGTTTCAGATCTTCAAATGCCTTTTCCCAGACTTCCGCCGTTTCGAGATCGGCGGAGAAATCGCTGGCCGGCTTCTCCGGGAGTTCCCACTCTTCCTCTTCTTCCTCCCGTTCAGGCGCAGCTTCCTTCTCTTCCTTCGGCGCCGCTTCCGGTTCCGGGGTGCTCTTCTCTTCGGCAGTTTTCAGTTCTTTGCTTTCCGCAGGCTTTTCTTTTTCCTCTGCGGAGGCTTCCTTCTTTTCTATGGGGGCTTCTTTTTCTCCGGTCTCTTCCTTCTTTTCTTCCGGCTCTTCTATGGTCTTCTCCGAAGGCTCTTCTGTCTGTTCTTCAGGGATTTCCGTAATCCTGAAACAGCTGTCATCGTGCACATGGGCCGGGAGCTCTTCCAGCTCACAGGACAGTACCGTTCTGCTCTGATAGCAGGAATCGTTATGGACATGCGCGCCCTCCCCGGTCTCCTTGCCGCAGATCAGCTTTTTCTCTGCCCGGAAGCATTCCTCGGTGTGCTCATGTGCGCCCGCACCCTCTTCCAGGCCGCAGGCCGGTTCCTCGCTCCCCTCCTGCAAGCAGTCCTCCGTATGCCGGTGTCCCGGGTTCACCTCAAGGCCGCAGATTTGCAGTGTTTCTACGGCATAACATGCGTCCTCGTGGACATGTCCCGGATTCTCCTCCAGACCGCAGATCTGTTCCCGCTCTTCCCGATAGCAGTCCTCCGTGTGGAGATGGGGTTCCCGCTCCGGGAGCGGGCATACCAGATTGCCGGCTCCGTCAAGGCAGGATGCATTGTGGACATGTGCAACCGGCTCCGCGCCATCGCCGCAATACGGGCAAACAAGGGTCGTTATTGACCCGCTCAGCGCAATACCGGTTCGCCGCAGACTGATCCCGACCGCCAGTGACACAAGCAGCGAGAGACAGAGCAGCGATGCAATCTGCCTGCGTCTTTCTGCCCTTTTTCTATTCACTTGTTCCAGCAAACGATTCAGCATAGACCTCTCCGCGGAACAAAAAGATATGCGCAATAATAACACAAAATAGTTACATTTTCGTTTCTATATCATAACACATCAAGCATGCAAAAGCAATCCCAAGCTGCCGTTCGGGCTGTTCTTTTCCGAAACAGCGTTAAAAACGCCTCGTACTTTTAGTTCGTACGAGGCGTCTATTTGTATATACTTGAATGGTAAGTTCCTGATCTTCCGATCAGTCACGGTAGGCGGCCAGAATCCCCTTGTAGGTCATGTAGCAGTCGAGCTTGGAAACGACCTCAAACGGTGCATGCATGCTCAGGACCGGTACCCCCGCGTCGATGGTGTCGATGTTGCGATTCGCCATATACTTGGCAATGGTTCCGCCGCCGCCCTGGTCGACCTTGCCCATCTCGGCCATCTGCCAGATCACCTGTTCTCTCTCAAAGAGCCCGCGAAGATATCCGACGATTTCCGCTGAAGCATCGCTTGTGGAGGATTTTCCCCGCGCGCCCGTGTACTTGCAGATGGCAAGACCATAGTTGATCTTGGACTCGCTTCGCTTCTCCGAGACCTCCGGGTAGAGCGGATCGAATGCCGCGGAGACATCGGCGGAGAGGCAGAAGCTGTTCTCCAGGCAGCGTCGAAGCGCGACATGCTGTCCCTCGCAGAGGTCCTCCATGAAGCAATCAAAGGCCGAGCTCTGCATCCCGCTTACACCCTCAGAGCCGATCTCTTCCTTGTCCGCCAGGATGCAGACGCAGGTTCTTCTCGGCGTCTCAAGATCAAAGATGGCTTTCAGCTCCGCCCAGGCGCAGACCCGGTCGTCATGTCCGTATCCGCCGATCATGGAGCGGTCCAGGCCGATCTCGCACACGTCAAATGCTGGAACCGCCGTAAGCTCCGCGGAGAGGAAGTCCTCTTCCGTGATGCCGTAAGCATCGTTCAGCAGGCTCAGAACCGCAAGTCTGACGCGGTCCTTACCGTCATCGGCGTAGGGAACACTGCCGATCAGGATGTTTAACCCTTCGCCGGTGATGCCCTCGGCCATGGTCTTCTTCATCTGATCCGCCGCCAGGTGCGGAAGCAGATCCGTGATGACAAACTTTGGTTCTCCGGGTTCCCTTCCGATGCAGATTTCCACCGTCTCGCCGTTTTTCAGCGCCGCAACGCCGTGCAGTTCCAGCGGAATGGTCACCCATTGGTACTTTTTGATTCCGCCGTAGTAATGGGTCCGGAAATAGCAGAGCTCATCCTGCTCGTACATCGGAATCTGTTTGAGGTCGAGACGCGGAGAGTCGATATGAGCCCCGGCGATCACGGCCCCCTGTTCCAGTGACTCCTTTCCGATGACGGCAAGCATAAGCGCTTTACCGCGGTTGATCCTGTAAATACGATCGCCCGGTACCAGGGTCACACCGGGCTGATAAGCCCGGAATCCCAGCTCCTCCGCCTTTTCGACGGCGTAGCGCACCGCTTCTCCCTCCGTGCGCGCCTCATTCAGGAACTCCATATAGTCCCGGCAATACGCCTCGATGTTGAGCCGCTGCTCCGTGTCAATCCGGTCATAACCGTTCTTCTGCTCATAAAACAGGTTTTCTCTCATGTTTTCCATGCTTGAATCCTTCCTCCAGATGTTCATTCAAAATACGGATAAATTCGTCCGTGTCACCGTCGTTTGGTACGGTAAAACCGCAGTTTTCTTCAAAATAAGCATTCGGATGCTGCGCGCGGATCCGAAGCTCGGCCTTCTCGCGGCTGATGCCGTCCCTTGCCATGATGCGCGCAATCCGTGTCTCGTCCGATGCCGTAATCGCCATGGTAAAGCTGCAGATCTCTGCCAAGCCGCTGCTGATGAGTTCGATGGCATCGAGCGCCGCGAGTGTTCCGCCCTCCATTGCCCAGGCCCGCAGCCGCCGGGTCACCTCGGCCATGATATGCCGATGCGTAATCTCGTTCAGGAGCTTCAGCTTTTTCTCGTCCCGGAAGACAATCTCAGCCAGCCGCTCCCTCCGGAGGACACCGTTTTCCGTTGTCCCCGGGAACGCCGCCTCGAGTTCAGCGATCAGGTCGCCGGACTTTTCCAGCAGCTCATGATAGACCGCGTCGCAATCCAGCAGAAGCGCTCCGTGTTTCTCCAGTTCCCGGAGGGCGGTGGTCTTGCCGCAGCCGCTTCCGCCGGTGATGCCCACGATGGTCATTTCAGAGACAAGCGCGTCCATGATCTCCTCCGCCGGCAGCGAGCCCTGCCGCAGAATTCGATAGGGGGTCCGGCTGAGATCCAGAACCGTCGATTCCAGGCCCAGTGCGCAGGGGCCTCCGTCGATCACCGCCGCGATCTTTCCGTCAAAGTATCGAAGGACCTGTTCTGCGTCCTTCGGACTCTCCGCCCCGGACGGGTTTGCAGACGGAACGGCCAAAGGGAACTCCAATTCCCGCAAGAGGCGGAGTGTCTGTTCCTGGCGCGGGCATCGCAGTCCGACGGTCGCCCCTCCTGCCCGGAGGATCTCCGGGACCGATTCCTTTGCCCTCAGAACCAATGTCAGCGGTCCCGGCCAGAAACGCTCGGCAAGCTGCCGCGCGGCTTCCGGAACCTCCGTACAGAGCTGTTCGATTGCCTCCGGTCCGGGCACCATCAGGGAAATCGGTTTCACGGCCGGTCTGCCTTTTACCTCGTAAATCGATTCAATTACCTTCTCGTCCAGACCGTTGCCGGCCAGGCCATATACCGTCTCCGTAGGAACAGCGACGAGGCTTCCTTCCCGCAGAAGCACCGCCGCCGTCTCGATCTCCCGGCTGATCCGTTTTGTGTTCATTCCGCGCTCTCCCCCTCTGCCAGCTTTTCCGCCTGATCCGCGGCCGTCAGTGCATCGAGAAGCGGGTCCAGATTCCCGTTGATGATACTCTCCAGGTTAAAGCTTCGTCCCTCGCCGCTGAGCCGGTGATCGGTTACCCGATTCTGGGGAAAATTATAGGTGCGAATACGGTCGCTTCGATCCCCGGTGCCGACCTGGCTCTTTCGTTCCGCCGCAAGTTCGGCATGCTGTCGTTCCTGCTCACGCTCATAGAGCTTTGCACGCATAATCTGCAGCGCCCGATCCTTGTTTTTATACTGGCTGCGCTCATCCTGGCACTCCACCACCAGACCGGTAGGGAGATGTGTCACGCGAATGGCGCTTTCCGTCTTGTTGACATGCTGTCCGCCGGCGCCGGAAGAGCGATAGGTATCGATCTTCAGCTCGTTCATATCGAGCCTGAAATCCACCTCTTCCACCTGCGGCAGAACCGCGACCGTGGCAGCCGAGGTGTGGATCCGTCCGCCGGACTCCGTCACCGGAACGCGCTGAACCCGATGGCCGCCGCCTTCGTATTTGAGTCTGGAAAAGGCGTTTTCCCCTTCGACCACAAAGCTGATTTCCTTGATTCCGCCGAGTTCCGTTTCACTGACATTCACAATGTCCAGCTTCCATCGCCGGGTTTCGGCATAAAGGGAATACATGCGGTACAAATCGGAAGCAAAGAGAGCGCCTTCCTCACCGCCCACACCGGCGCGGATTTCCATGATGACATTCTTTCCGTCGTTCGGGTCCTTCGGAAGCAGCAGCAGCCGCAGCGCAACAGCCTGCTGTTCCCGGCGTTTTAACAATGCCTGCTTTTCTTCCCAGGCGATCTCCTTCATCTCCGGGTCTGAAAGCATCTCTTCCAGTTCAGAGAGTTCCTGCTCGGTCTTCTCCCACTCCGTGTATGCCTCTGCAACCGGGCTCAGTTCCTGCAGCTCTCTCTGAAGCCGGGCAAACAGCGCCGGATCCTGCCAGCTTCCCGGCTCCTGCAGTCGCTGCTGAAGCTCGTCATACTGGCGTTTGATCTGTTTCAATCGTTGTTCATTCATAAATGCTATTGTACCACAGACCGGCTTTATCGTCCATCGAAAAGTGAAGAGATCCGTGCAAAGAAATCCTTCACCGCGTCGATCACCTGTCTGGCTCTCTCGACAAATCCGACGACCTGGTCTTTTGCCTCCGAGACCTTCTCCAGGGTGTTTTGAATCTCTCCGACTTTCTCCGTCAGCGAATCCGGATCCAGCTTCTCCAGGGACCGGCACAGTTCCAGAAGCTGCTGTACCTGCGCATCCGTGAGCGCGGCCCCGTAGCCCGCCGCGATCTGTCGGATGGCCGTGCGCAGTTCCTCGTCGGACATGTTCACGGTCTGGCCCAGCATGTTTTTCAGTTCATTCACGATGGAAGTGGACGCAGCGCTGCCGATCTCGTTTGCCAGGGCACCGGTGACGGTCAGTTCCTGAGTCCCCATATCCTTCACGGCCGTGTCAAGTTTCTGTCCGGTCATGTCCTCATAGGCTTTGTAGATTCCGGCCAGAGCGGCAGTCCCGCTTACCGGAAAAGGCGCCGCCACGGTCACTCTGGCATCCGTGATGCCGGCAGTCGTGAAGGCATTGCGGTACATATCCGGCGTGCACCAGCTGACGTTGTTCACCGAGACGCTCAGCCCGCTTCCCTGCGGCAGCAGTTCCAGGAACACACAGGACATTGATTTTGTTCCGATGATCGCCGCATCAAGAAAGCCGTCCAGCGCGGCATGCTCTTCCAGATTGGAAAGACGCAGTTCGGGAACCTCACCTCGCTGAATCCCAAAATACCCGTAGATCGCACTGACCTGTTCTTCCGTAAGATCAGCTCCGACTACCACCCGGCGCATATACGCATCGGCAAAAGCAGCCGGATTCAATGTATACAGTACGGTAAAAATGATCAAGCATACGGACAGCAGCGTCCGCAATCCCTTTTTCATATTCAACCTCCGAAGCGCTTTCTAAGCTCCCGCTTTTTTGCATCGTATCACAGAAAGTGCCCCATGAAAAGGGAGGAATTATTAAGTTTTCCTCAATTTCGGCGTTTTTGGCTCTGATCGGCTTGACGAGGATCTAAAAAGCTCGTATACTTACGCCGAAAATACCCTTTTTGCTTGGTTTTATTGTTTCCGGCATTGACAATTGTTACATTTTGGTATAATATAAGTTACGCAATATTACATTTGCGTGATTATCCAAGAGGAGGAAGACATGAATAAGCTTTTTCGTAGCGCAGGAATGCTCCTGCTGATTGCTGTGCTTGTTTTTTCTCTGGCCGCCTGCGGCCAGCGCACGGTTCAGCCGACGGCGGAATCCACCCCGACTGTCGAGCCAACCAAGGAAATCGTCGTTGAGACTCCGCCTCCATCCCCCACGCCGACCCCGACTCCCACGCCGAGCGTGTCGGTCCCGCCGGTTGCCGTGACGACTGTTCCGATGCCGATGCCCTCCGTTTCTCCTACCGTGGCGGTTACCAATGAGCCGGTTCCCACCGATGCGAACGGAAATCCGGTGGCTTCAGCGTCTCCGACGGTCTCTCCGAATCCGTCTGCGTCCCCGAGTCCCACTCCGACGCCTTATTCCTATGACGCGGCTTTTGCCTCAACGATCATGCCTGATTCCGTTACCATTCCCGAGAATGCGGAAGAAGGCGTCATCAACGCCAATGGTGTCATTTTACGCGGCGGTCCCAGTGCCAGCGCCGTCATTCTCAACACCTTTGACATCGGAACACGCGTCTCTATCCTCGGCATGGAAAATGATTGGGTCGAGGTTGTCGTAAACGGCGAGTCGGGTTACATCAAGAGCGACTATATCACCAGAGGCACATACGTCAGCAGCAATGTTGGCACGACGGCCGCCGATTACGGTACCGGTGCGGTTTATATCGACGACGGCACCGCGAACGGAATGGTGATTGTCCCGAACGGTCCGATCGGTTCCGGTAATCACAATACGGTTCCGGTCACCCCGGCCCAGGAAGAATATAACTTCCTCGGCATTATGCCCGACTGATCATTCCCTTTTCATCTCTGCCTCCGCCTTTGTGCGGAGGCTTTTTATATCTTCGGACCATGCCGCGGAACAGCGACAAAGGACCCGCAGGGTTTGCATCCTGCGGGTCCTTCGTCTAGGGAGAAAAGAGAGGATAAAGGAGTAGAAAAGTATCAAATCAAAATGCGAATCAGCTGTTTTCCGGTGTCGCCTCATCAAAGGTGATCGTCAGCTTCTGCTCTGCTCCGCTGCGATAGATCGAAACCTCCGTGGTATCATTGGCGGAGAAGCGGCGAAGAACCAGGCGCAATTCGTCATAGGCCTTGACTTCATAGTCGCCTACCGCGGTGATGATGTCTCCGGGCTGAATGCCCGCCTTCTGAGCCGCGCTTCCCGAGGCAACCCCGGAAACGTACGCCCCGAGCGGCATGCCGTAATACTGGCTGTACATGGAGTTATAGCGGTTGTCCAGGGTAACACCCATATAAGCCTTTCCTGTGACATACCCTTTTGTGATCAGATCATTCACGATGTTTCGGACATCATTGATCGGGATCGCAAAGCCCAGTCCCTCTACACCGGACGAGGAATACTTCGCCGTGACAATTCCCACGACAGAGCCGTCTGAAGCATAAAGCGGCCCGCCGGAATTTCCTTCGTTGACAGCGGCGTCGATCTGGAACATGTTGATCGATTCGCTTTCTTTTGTATTGATCACCCGGTCCAGCGCACTGACATAGCCGGTGGACATACTGAATTCCAGCTCACCCAGCGGGTTGCCGACCGCGTAAACCATGTCGCCGACACGAAGTTCGTCACTGTCGCCGAGCGTGGCAGAATAAAGCCCCTCGGCGTCAATCTTCAAGACGGCGATATCATTCGCCGGTTCTACGCCGACGATCGATGCAGCATACTTGGTGCCGTCATAGCTGATGACTTCGATTTCAAAGTGCCCGTTGTAGGCATCTTCCACCACGTGATAATTTGTCAGGATATATCCGTCATCCGAGATGATGAATCCCGACCCGCTCACCGCGCCGGAGCTGGTCATTCCGAAGAAGTTGGTCACGGTGACTTCGGTTCTGATGCCGACGACCTCTCGAGTCGCCAGATCATAGATATCGGCCGGACGCAGGCTCTGATCCGGAAGGCTTTCCGAAGCGGCCGTCTCTGCATGCGCAAGACCGCGTTCCGCGGCTTCTCTGGTCTCCTGCAGTCCGCTATCAAACTCGTTCAGCCGCTGTTCAAGGGAAACCATCTGTGTGCTGAACCTGTAACCCATCAGCCCCGCTCCGCAGGCTCCTCCGATCAGGCCCGCGGCCAGGACGGCGCAGATCAGCCCTGCGGCTTTTCCTCCGGATCGCTTCTGACGGTTCGGTCTGTTTTCTCTCGGGTTTTTCTCGGGCGGGGTATAGTACCGCGGAGGTACCGTCGACTCCCCCGCCGGCTCATAATGTGCGTCAGAGTAGACTTCCCGCCGATAGGCGGAGCCGAATTCCGCTCCAGACTCCGCGGATTCATGACGTCCTGTAACAGGATTGTTTTCTCTGTAAGAATATCTCCCATCCTGTTCATCCATGGTAGCTGCCCTCTCTCAGTTTGCTGATATAAAGATACACAGCAATTATGACACGGGCATGAACAAAATGAAAAGAAATATGAAAATCACCGTGAAACTTCACGGTGATTTTCTTCTCTGTCGGACCGCTGCGCTTGCCTCTCCGGTCCTGCTTCTTTCGTTATGCGTCGGTTTCGCTTTCCCGTTTCGCTGTAACGACGTCCATCGTCTCCCAATCAAGCTTCGTGTGTTCTTCGATCCACTCGAGGCAGTGTTCGGAGAAGGTAAACACCCGATAGCTGTGGTCCCAGTGATACGGGTCGTGTGTCCGTGTTTCGTCATAGAGATTGATGTCGATGCGCAGATTGGTCTGGGTCTTCATGTTCTCTTCTGTGTCGACGATGGTATACAGGCTCAGATTTCCGTCCTCCGCATCGGGCAGCATGGCCATATTCCAGAGTTCCAGCGTCTCCTGCGGTGACAGGCGGTAGGAGTTCTCCATCCCGTTTAAGCCTTCCCTGTTGATGACGGCATAATTCACATACTGCGCTTCCATTGGCAGTGTCGTCTTCATCCGGCTCTGGATTCCCTCCCGGGAGTTCAGAAGGTTCAGGATCTTTCCGACGGTGCTCTCCGGTTCGTCCACCTCATGGGCATGAAAAGCGATGGTATAGACCCGCTGAAGCTCCCTGCCGTTTTGCATGACGTAGTTGATCGGAACCCAGAAATCCATCTGAAGATCGGCTTCTTCCGGATCGTTCAGACGATACGACTTTTCGCCCATGCGCATATAATCTTCACTTTTGCTGTCGTACAGCTGCTTATCCCTTATGAGCTCGCGGTGCAGCTCCGTTACCAGGCGGATGTTCTCCGGGTCGGAGAATTCGGTATCAAAGCAGAATTCCACGTGGTCTACTTTCTCAGGATCGGGGATCCGCTTTTCATAACCGGTGACATCGGTCTCCGCCGCGATCACCGTCAGTATGCAGACGAGGCAGATTAACGCCAGTCCTTTCCAGGGAAGCGGAAAAGCACGGACCGTGCGGCGAATCAGCATCTCTGCGATCAGCCAGCCGAAGAAAGCGCCGATCACCAGCAGAACTGCCATCAACCAGGCGGCACTTCTGCCTGAAACACTGTTCTGGAAGAAGTTTTCAAAAATAACCGCAGTGAAGAGAAACGCCCCGCCGAAGCCCATGCAGACACGAAAGACCGGCTTCAGAACCGGAATGGCGACAAAGTCCGAAACGCTCTCCATTCTTCTTTTTCGATAGAGCAGCAGGGCGAACAGAGCGAAGATCACCCCGACGACAGCATAGGCCGCAAGAATTTCAAGGCCTTCCAGCCGTACCGTATCCGGAAAGCTCGTCACGACCTTCAGTTCGTCACTGAGTTTCACCGGCGGAGAGAGAAAGCTCAGGCGCATTTTCCCCGGCGTCATGCCGTATATGACATTACTCAGGAGCTCCCGGATGCAGGTCTCAAAGCCGATTGCGGTTAAGTTCAGAACCACATACACCGCCGGCAGGACAAGGATGTTTCCGGTGAGCATGGCGCAAAAAAGCGCAAATCCGTAAAAAGCCAGAAGTCCGAGTGACGCACAGGCAAACCACCGGAAAAACCAGGCCGCTCCGATGTCATAGGACGCTGTCATCAGCATTGTGAGCCCCATCACCAGAAGTTCACACAGCAGCATCGGAATCAAGCCCGTCAGATACAGGGTCAGGAACAGGCTTTCCCTGTGGATCGGCAGGCTGTTCATCAGGGTATTGCCCCGGCTGTTATAGAGATATCCGAAGAGCAGCATGACTGTCAGGATCTCCACGGCCATTCCGGCCATTCCCTGAAAAACAGCCATATTCGCAATCTGTTCCCTGCAGACATAGAGCAGGCTGACGCCGCTTCTTCCCCTCGCCGTCCGAATTTCACTCAGCAGCGGCAGAGGCAAGGTCACCAGAAGGAAGCCCAGATATGCCGCCCACAGGGGCCAGCAGCGTCGCAGCGTATTGCGGGCAATCGCGGCATTAAAGGACAAGCGATTTGACTTCATGTTCCGTCCCTCCCAGTTCATAGATGAAGATTTCCTCCAGGGTCAGCGGCAGGATGTCAAGAAACAGCGGCTCGCAGGCCTGAAGCTCGGTGCTCAGCGCTTCCGCGCGGCCGCGGAGGATCAGCTGGCGCACCCTTCCGGTCCGCCCCTCATGTAGCAGTTCAAGGTCATCCGGCAGTTCCTTGCCCTCCGGCAATACCAGCTGGATCTTCACCATGTTCTCCTGCAGCTCGCTGAGGCTGCGTTCCAGCAGCATTTTACCCCGGTTCATGATTCCCACATGGTCGCAGACATCCTCCAGTTCGCGCAGATTGTGGGAAGAGACCAGCACCGTGGTTCCCCGCTCTGCCACGTCTCCCAGGATCAGGCCCCAGACCGCCCTCCGGTTGACTGGATCCAGACCGTCCAGCGGTTCATCCAGCACCAGGAGATCCGGCCGCTGTGCAAGTGCAAAACAGAAAGCTGCCAGCTTCTGCTGTCCCTTGGAGAGCTTCCTCATCATCCTCTTGCCGTCAAGTTCAAAATCTTTCCCCAGCTTCTCATAATACTGCCGGTCAAAGCCTGGGTAAACGGATGCATAGAACCGCATCATATCTTCTATGGTCGCCTGACTCCAGAACGAGATTTCGTCGGGTATGCCGGCAATTTTCCTCTTGACCTTCGGATTTTCATATACAGCTTCCCCGTTCACGAGCAGTTCGCCTTCATCCTGCCGGTAGATTCCTGTCAGGTGGCGGATCAGCGTGCTCTTGCCCGCGCCGTTCGGTCCGACCAGTCCGTAAACCGCGCTGTCCGGCACCGTCAGCGTCAGGCCGTCCAGAGCACGTGTATGCTCGAAAGACTTACCCAGCTTGATCGCTTCAATCATATTCTTTCCCTCCCCTGATGCAATCCATCATCGTGGTCTCATCAACACCGAGACTCTTCAGCTCTGCGCCGATCTCGCAGAGCTGTGTGAGCAGTTCTTTCCGCCGCAGCGCGGCCGTATCTCCCGCATCCGCCACAAAGCTCCCTTTCCCCGGCACGGAACAGATATAGCCCTCCTGCTCAAGCTCACGGTAGGCACGCTGAATTGTATTCGGATTAATGGCGAGCTCTGTTGCAAGTTCCCGTACCGACGGCATCTTTTCATCGGGGCTCAGTGCCCCGGAGAGAATCAACGTACGGAACCCATCTTTGATCTGTTCATAAATCGGTCTCGGATCGCGATAGCTAATCTGGATCAACTTTACCACCTCAGCTGAATTAACTGTATTATCTCTGTTAGTACGGATAATATAGCAAATAAACTGCCCCCTGTCAAGGGGAGCAGTTTATTTTTAAGAATTCCTTTGTAAATGGGAGCCCGCTTTACTTTCCCGTTTTGCCTGCCCGGAAATCCGGCTCCGTCCCCGCCTTGAGACGCTTGATATTTTCACTGTGCCGGGTAATCGCAAGAACACAGGCAAAGACCGACAGCGCAATCATCGACGGTCGCGGTGCGAAAATCCACGTAGATGGGACAATGGTAAGCGCCGCTGTAAGGGAGCCCACCGAAACCTTTTTGCTGATCAGGGCTCCGATCAGGAAGGCTGCCACAATGGAGGTTCCGACTCTCCAGTCAATCATAAACCCGATTGCCGCGCCTGTCGCAATCCCTTTACCGCCTTTAAAATGGTGGAAAAGCGGGAAACAGTGCCCCAGCATCACGGCCATACCGCCAAGACAGACGCCGACATCTCCCAAAAGGCGACGCCCAATCATCATTGCGGCCACAGCCTTCAGGACATCAAAGGCCAGTGTCGCAACACCGGCAACCCAACCGAACACCCGTGTCATATTGGTTGCGCCGGCGTTCCCGCTGCCATGCTTGCGAATGTCTCTTCCAAGGAAAAGGCAGGAGATGATGATCGAAAAGCTCAGAGATCCCAGAAGATACCCAATCACGAAGACAAGAAGCCAATAAAGATATGTCATAACACACCTCGATTAAAAGACATGAATCGCTCCATAGGTCACTCCGGTAACAATCAGACCTGCAATACAGACGCCGATCAGGATTATCGGCACCGCCTGTTTGAGCCTCATGTTCATCAGCGCAGCAATCAGCGCTCCTGTCCAGGCACCTGTTCCGGGGGCCGGAATCGCCACAAAAAGGAGAAGCCCCCAGGGGCCGTAACGCTCAACGGTATCGCTTTTGGATTCCGCCCGCTTTTCCAGTTTTGTCACAACGCGGTCCATTCCCGGCCAATGCTTTCTCAGCCATGCAAAAATCTTTTTAATAAAGATGATAATAAACGGAACCGGGAGCATGTTCCCGAGAACAGTCGCGAGATATGCCAGCGGCCACGGGAGCCCCGATGTAATTGCCACCGGAAGTCCCCCCCTGAGTTCAATCACAGGGACCATGGAAATCAAAAACGCCCATATGAATTTCCCGGCGGTTGTGCCGGTCAGCCACTCCATCATGTGAAACCTCTCAACTCGTCTCTCTTTCCCTGAGAAACGTCCTGCAGACAGAGAGCAAAACAATGATTATTCCATCCCATCGCATTCCCTCTGAATCGCCAATTAGTATGTATAATAACATATACCGCTGCATGAAGCAACGGTATATCTTGTTAAAAAGTTTAAAACATTTTAATCACAAAGTTTTCAGGCTTCGATCGGTTCCATGTGCTCCATCCGGTCCATGGCATTCCTGACATGTGTAAGCACCGCCTGTTCCGCCGCATCCGGGTCATGAGCCGCCAGTGCACGATAGATCGCCATATGCTCATCGTTGGACTGCAGTGCCCTGCTCTGTTTGCTGACCGACGCCATACGGAACTTGGTCATTTTCTTGTGGATCCTGGTAAGAACATCAATATACGCCTTGCTTCCGCAGGACTTGTAGAGAAGCTCATGAAACTGGGAATCCAGGTTCTTGGTATGCTCGGAACTGCTGTTCCCCTGCTTGTTGATATAAAACCGCTGCAGCTCTGCCAGTTCAAGAAGCTCCCCCAGCTGTTCATCCGTAATGTTCACAGCCGCCCGTCTCGCGGCTTCCCCTTCAAGATGCAGCCGAATATCATACAGATCGAGCATGTCTTCTGCAGAAATGCCGATCACTTCCATTCCCCGCCCGCTCTCAGCAAGAATGTTTTCCTGCTCCAGCCGCAGCAGCGCTTCCCGGATCGGCGTTCGGCTCACATCGAGCTCTTTGGAAAGACGCAGCTCGCTCAGAATCTCGCCGCGACGATACTTTCCCGAAAGGATCTCTCGTTCCAGCTGCTCAAAGATCTGATCCGCGATGGAAATATTCCGATGTTCTTTCATTGTTTCGTCCAGTCCTCAAACCGTAGTTGTGGTATGGCTGTATACAATTATATCGTCGTACTGATGGAATGTCAAGAACGTTTCGTTCCATACGAAAAAAGAACAGACCGGAAAAGATAACCGATCTGTTCTTATGAGCTTATTCGTTTAAATCCGTCTCGGATGCCGTGTTCTCTTCCGTGCTCTCCGCCTCTGCGGAAGTCTCTTCGGCTTTTGTCTCTGCGGAGCCTTCGTCAGCAGACGCTGCATCCTGCGCAGCTGCAGCCTCGACATGATTTTCGGTGTCTGTCTTCTGCTCCTCGGCATACCCGTCGGTCATCGAGATTTTCTTTGCCGGACGCTCGATGGTACTGTCATGACGGGCCTGCTTCCCGGCCTTCAGAACTTCCGGCATGAATTCACCGTGCTCGAAGTAATAGTTGAATTCATCCGCCTCAATGGTCTCGTTGACCAGCAGATACTCTGCAAGGCCTCTGAGCTGTTCACCGTGCTCGGTCAGGATTTCCTCACAGCGTTTTGCCGCTTCGTCAAAGATCGCCTTGACTTCTTCATCGATGATTGCCGCCGTCTCTTCGGAATAGCTCTTCGTCTGACCGAAATCACGCCCGATGAAGATACTGTGCCCCGAGGTGTCGTACAGAATGGGGCCAAGCCGCTCGCTCATGCCGTACTTCATCACCATGTCGCGTGCCAGAGAACTTGCCTGCTGAATATCGCCGGAGGCTCCTGTGGAGATATCGTCCAGGAACAGCTTTTCCGCGATGCGGCCTCCCAGCGAGACGACGATGTTTTCAAACATCTCTTCTTTTGACGTAAAGTTCTCCAGATCTTCCTGCGGCCGAAACAGCGTAAATCCGCCGGCAGGCCCGCGAGGGATAATCGTGATATAATGGACCGGGTCCACATGCTTGCAGAACTTTGCCGCCACGGCATGGCCGGACTCATGATAGGCGGTCAGGCGCTTTGCCTTGTCGCTCATCTTGCGGCTCTTCTTCTCCGGGCCCATCTGGACCTTGAGAATCGCTTCGTCAACATCTTCCATGGTGATGAAACGATGCTTTCTGCGAACAGCGAGAAGCGCCGCTTCGTTCATCAGGTTTTCGAGATCCGCACCGGCAAATCCGGGTGTGCCCTTTGCAATGGAGTTAAGATCCACATCATCGCCGAGCTGCTTGTCTCTGGAATGGATCTTCAGGATCGCCTCTCTGCCTCGGATGTCCGGCAGGCCGACATAGACCTGGCGGTCAAAACGTCCGGGACGGAGCAGCGCGTTATCCAGGATATCCGCACGGTTGGTCGCCGCCATGACGATCACGCCCTCGTTGTTGCCGAAGCCGTCCATTTCGACCAGCAGCTGGTTCAGAGTCTGCTCGCGCTCATCATGTCCGCCGCCGAGACCGCTTCCTCTCTGGCGGCCGACCGCGTCGATCTCATCGATAAAGATGATCGCGGGTGCGGCTTTCTTCGCCTGTTCAAACAGGTCCCGGACACGGCCGGCGCCGACGCCGACATAAAGCTCGACAAAATCGGAACCGGAGATGGAAAGGAACTGCACGCCGGCTTCTCCGGCAACCGCCTTTGCCAGCAGGGTTTTACCGGTTCCCGGAGGGCCTACCAGCAGAACCCCTTTGGGAATTCTTGCGCCCATGGCCGTATAGGCCTTCGGATCCTTCAGGAACTCCACAATCTCTGCCAGTTCTTCCTTTTCCTCATCGCAGCCTGCGACATCGGCAAAGGTTTTCTTATTCTTCTCATCGCTCCCAAGGCGGGTTCTTGCCTTGCTGAAGCGGGCCACCCCTCCGGCTCCGCCGCCCATGCGGTTCATCATCACATACCAGAGCACCATCGCTCCTCCCATGAGGATCAGGTACGGGATAATGCTTGCCCACCACGGGACAACAAAGCCTTCGTTGTAATCGTACTTCTCCAGGATACCTTTCTCGTGCTGTTCTTTGATCAGCTCATTAAAGTCCTCATAGAATACGCCGAAGCTGTAAAGGTCATAGGTCTTTTCAACGGTCATTTTGTCCGTACCGTCTGTTCGAAGCGTCAGAATGATCTTGTTGCCCTCTGTCCGGAAAGACTGCACCTTTCCCGCGTTAAACAGATCCGCAAGCTCCGAGTAGTTGTCCAGCGTATCAGGCTCGGTGTCCTTTGTCATCGTGAAGATGACCGCGATGAGAATCAGCACAAGAAGCACATAAAAGCCAATATCCCGGGCACGATTGTGTTTTGGGTTCAAATAAGTTCACATCCGTTCTAATTACTGCTTAAACATTCTGAAAAGAGAAGTATCAGGAATAAACCTCGGGTTTCAGGATCCCAATATAAGGAAGATTGCGGTAGCGCTCATTGTAATCCAGTCCATATCCGACGACGAAGGCATCGGGCACTTCAAAGCAGGAGTAATCCGCATAGATGTCTGCCTTCCTCCTCGCCGGTTTGTCCAGCAGCGTTGCCACATGCACAGAAGCCGGTCTTCGAACCTGGAGATAGTTTTTCAGATAATTGAGCGTCACGCCTGAGTCGAGGATATCTTCAACCAGAATCAGATGCCGGTCGGCGATATCCTGATTGAGGTCCTTGTTGATTTTCACAGCGCCGGTCGACGATGTGCCGCTGTACGAGGAAACAGCCATAAAGTCCATGGAACACGGTATGTTCACATTCCGCATCAGGTCCGCCATAAAAATAAAGCAGCCTTTCAATACGCCGATAAAGATCGGGTTTTTATCCGCAAAATCCGCAGTAATCTGTTTTCCGATCTCTGCAACCTTTTTCTGGATTTCTTCCTGTGAAAGCAATACGCGTTCGATGTCTTTTGTCATTGTTTTCCTTTCCGCCCTCAGGCACGTGAGAGTAATCTTACCACAATCGTTTTAACTTTTGAAGAGTGAAGATTTGAACAAGTCGTTAATTTCTGTCTTTAAAATAGAGGAAGCCGTGCTCCCGTCGGATCTTCCGTCCCGGGATTTCCAGCACTCCCCGTTCGGTTCCCCCGGCAAACGCAAGAAGCGCCTGTGTCCGTTCCATGCTGACCCCGCTGCCGCAGAGCAGACGAAAGACGCGGCAGGCTACCGCCGGTTCAAGTTTCAGCAGGCGTTTGGCCGGAATTGCCCCGCTGTCATCACAGGAGCGCAGGAATGCTTCCGCTTCCCGGCAGAGGCAGGCATCGTCCTCTCGAAGAAGTTCCGTCGTCCGTCCGATTGCCTTCAGGGCAGCGGGATTTTCCTGGATGAGCAGCGGGATCATCTGATGCCGGATCCGGTTTCTCCTATACGAGTCGCTCTCATTGGAGCTGTCTTCAATATGCGGGATGTCATGCTCCGCGAGATACTCCTCAATCTCTTGCCGGGATGTCTGCAGCAGCGGGCGGATCAGTCGCCCTCTAACCGGTGGGATCCCCGCAAGGCCCCGTGTCCCCGCCCCGCGGCAGAGATTCATCAGCACCGTCTCCGCGTTGTCGTTGAGATTGTGCGCCGTGGCAATTCGATCACAGCCGAGCCGGTCGGCGGTTTCCTCCAGGAAGCGATAACGCAGCGTTCTTGCCGCTTCCTCCGTTCCAAGTCTGTGCTCGTCTGCATAAAGAGCGACATTGCCGTGCTCCACGGTACAGGGAATGCCGAGGCCGCGGCATTGTTCGGACACAAACTCCGCATCACGAAGGGACTCTTCTCCTCGAAGGCCGTGTTCAAAGTGCGCCGCAAAAAGCGTGATCTCATACGCCTCCCGCAGATCGCACAGCCAATGAAGAAGACACATGCTGTCCGCACCGCCGGATACCGCAATAAGGACCCTGCTTTCCCTGGGCAGCATCGACCATCGCCGGATCAGGTCATCCTTCATCGTAGCGGCGTTCCACAGTGGAGAAGGATGTGTATTCCGGAAGCCAGTTGAGCGGAACCGTGCCGGTTGCGCCTTTTCTGTTCTTCAGGACAATGGCCTCCGCCAGATTCGGGTTTTCAGCTTCTTTGTTATAATATCCGTCACGGTACAGACCGATCACAACGTCGGCGTCCTGTTCGATGGCGCCGGATTCGCGCAGGTCGGAAAGCATGGGCCGTTTATCCTGCCGCGATTCATTTGCACGGGAGAGCTGTGAAAGGCAGATGACCGGGACGTTCAATTCTTTTGCCATGATCTTCAGCATTCGGCTGATGTCGCTGACCGCCTGCGTGCGGCTTTCATTGGACCAGGTATGCCCGCTCCCCGCCGACTGCATCAGCTGAAGATAGTCGATGACGACCAGATCCAGGTTCTGCACGCGTCTGCACTGTGCATTCATATCCGACACCGTCAGCGTGGGGTTGTCGTCAATCCGGATATCACTGGTGCTGAGACTCTGGGCCGCATCGGCAACATCCTTCCACTGGCGTTCTGTCAGCTGGCCGGTCAGCATGTTCTGGGAGGGAATCAGCGCCGCGCGGGAAAGAAGCCTCGAAACCAGCTGCTCTCTGGACATTTCCAGCGAGAAAATCGCCACCGTCTTCCCGAGATTCATTCCTGCATGAAGCGCCATGTTCAGCGCAATGCTTGTTTTACCCATACCGGGTCGGGCGGCGATCAGAATCAGTTCGGATTTGTTCAGGCCCAGAATCATTCGGTCCAGATCAGACAGGCCGGTCGAGATGCCGGGAAACTTGTTGCCGGAATTTGCCGCTTCGGACATCTGGTCGAACACATTCTGTACGATGGACGACACCGGCATCAATCCGCCGACATTTCTCCCCTGCCGAAGCGCATAAATCTTGCGTTCGGCCGCTTCCAGCGCGGTCTCGGCTTCTCCGCTGCCTTCGTAGACGATGCTGTTAATCTCATCCGCAGCTTCTCCGAGGCGGCGAAGCAGCGCACGATCCCGGACAATGGCGGCATATTCCAGGACATTGGCCGCCGTAGGGGTCATGCGCATCACTTCAGCAAGATATTGCTCACAGTTATCCTGATAGACACCGCGTACCCTCATCTGCCCAAGCACGGTAACCGGATCCACCGTCATACCGTAGGCAAACATGCTGTATACCGTGTCATAGATATCTCTGTTCAGTTTTCCGTAGAACTCATCCGCGCGAAGACGTTCCATGACAGACGGAATACAGTCCGGATCAATCAGAACCGAGCCGATCACCGCCTGTTCTGCCTGAGCAGAAAAAGGTACTTTTTTCCCGAGAAGCTCGTCCATGGATTATTCTTCAACCACCAGAACGTTGATGCTTCCGCTCACCTCGTAGCCAAGCTTTGCCTTGACCGTGTAGGCTCCGAAGCTCTTAATGGGCTCTGCCTGAACAATTTTGTTTTTCTCTATATCCATATCAAACTGTTCTTTCAGCGCCTTGCTGATCGCCTCGGATGTCACCGCCCCGAAAAGCTTTCCGCCGTTGCCCGCTTTTGCACGTACGGTTACCTGGACGGCCTCCAGCTTTCTGGCATATTCCTCCGCCTGAGCCTTCTCCTTGGCGGCCTGAGCGGCTTTTGCCTTTTCCTTCAGTTTGATGGCGTTGATCGCATCTGCCGTCGCCTCGGAGGCAAGTTTACGCGGGAGCAGGTAGTTGCGTGCATAGCCGTCGGATACGTCCTTGATCTCGCCCTTTTTCCCCTGTCCTCTGACATCAACGTTAAATACTACTTTCATGTTAATCTCTCCTGTTATCCAAGATAGTCATCGATCGCAGCACGGATTCTCTCCTCCGCCTGTGCCGGTGTTGTGTGCTCAAACTGTACTGCAGCCGCGCTTCGATTTCCGCCGCCGCCGAGTTTCTCCATAAGGATTTGGACGTTCATCGTTCCGATGGAGCGCGCGGAGGCATAGATGCCGTCCTTCCCGTCTGTCGAGGCTACCACGGAAGCTTCCACGCCGGAAATATTCAGAAGTTCATCCGCCGCCTGTGCCGTGACGATACGCTCCTGGAATTCATCCGAGACGGTAATGGCAACGCCGCGATAAAGCTTCGCATTCTGCATAAGCTTATACCTTGCCAGTGCGGTATCCATATCGATCTGGAAAAGCTTCTTGATCTCGGATGTGTCCGCTCCGCAGCGCCGCAGCCATGATGCAGCGTCGAAGGTTCTTTCGCCTGTGCGCAGCGAGAAGCTCTTGGTGTCCAGCACAATACCGGCCAGCATCGCCTCGGCCTCGGCTTTCTTGACATCCTCGGTCTCCAGCAGCTCCTGGAGGATCTCACTCACCAGCTCACAGGCGGATGAAGCATACGGCTCGATGAATCCAAGCGCCGCATTCTGAATATAGGTGGCACCGACACGGTGGTGGTCAATGACCGCGACACGGTTGCAGGCGCCCAGCAGTCCGGAATCTTCAACCTGTTCCGGGCGGTTGGTATCCACAACCACCAGAAGCGTCCGGGCATCCGCCGAGATCAGCGCTTCCTGCGGAGAAAGGAAGATATCCTTGTATTCCGGCTCCTTCTTCATTCTCTCGATCAGTGTTTTGGATGCGTTATAGTTCGGCTCAACCACAATCTGGGCCTTGACGCCGAGTTTTCTCGCAAGGCAGCTGATTCCAATATCCGCGCCTACCGCATCCAGATCCGCAAATTTGTGTCCCATCACAAACACTTTGGAGGAGTCACGGATCAGTTCCGAAAGGGTATTGGCCATGACGCGCGACTTCACTTTGGTTCGCTTTTCGATCTCGAAGCCTCTTCCGCCATAGAACTCAAAGTTCACCCTGTTTTTGATGACGGTCTGATCCCCGCCGCGCGAGAGGGCCAGTTCCGTACCGATATCGGCAAACTGGAGGCCTTCCTCCAGGTTTGTCGACTCGGCTCCGAAACCGATGCTGATACTGGCCGGAATGCCGTTCGGGTTCTCAATACTATGCATTTCCTCATTGATTGAGAACTTGTTCCTGCGCATCTCGTCGATGTCTTTTTTCTCAAAGACAACGAGATATCGGTCTCTGTCATATCGGCGCAGAATGCCGTGGTACTCCCCGCACCAATGCTGCAGGCGATCCTCGACCGCATCCCGTATTTCATTTTTCACGCGCTCGGGATAGTTTCTCGACATCTCTTCCAGGTTGTCAATGACGACCACCCCCGGCACGGGTCTGCTCTGCTCATAGAGAATTCTGGTGTTGTCATAGTCTGTGACATCCATCCAGTAGGTGATCCCCATGATCGCGCTGTTTTCGTCATCCTGCTCCGAGCGGATCAGATTGCCGAACATCTGATATTTGTGGCCGCTGATTTCTACCAGGCTCGGATAGGCGGTCTTTCCCTCCATCAGCCAGGCGCCTGAAAAATCCGGAATCATAGCGGCCAGCTGCGCATCCACGCGGGCGCCCCCGACCCCAAACATCTGGAAAAAGGCGTCATTGGCCCATACGACGCTGGAATCCGAGAGGCGAAATACCGCCATTGGGAGCGGGAAGCTGAGCAGCGTGCTGTTCTTGGCATTCTCCGTGTCATAGGTGATGGACTCGATGTATGCCGTCAGCAGCTTCGTATTCCTGCGCTTCATCACAAGCGCAACGACCGCCAGGATCAGCGTGATCCCGCCTTCCGCCGCAGCGAGCCAATACTGTCGGAAATACAGCGCCGCAAGGGCAAAAGCCGCCATAAACGCCAGATAAATCAGGTAGGACGGTCTCTTCAGTGTTTTATATTTCTGATTTGATTTCACAGCGTACTCCTATTTCTGAAACTGAATCAGTCCTGTATAGTAATACAGAGATGATTATAGCAGAAAACCACCGCTTGTGCAAGAAGAATGAAAGGCGCTTCCATTTTGCCTGATTTTCCCCTCTGCATTGTGATACAATATGCGTTTTCGTTCGTATTCGTCCAAAAAATGAGGAAGGACCGCTCTGGTCCTTCCTCTGCTTCTGTTGACAATCTTTATTTCACTGATACAGCTTGATCTGCGCTGTTCTGTTCAGGACTCTGCTGCCTGTTCATACAGTGTCTCCAGCATCTCCTCCGTGACAGAACCTCGCTGATTGAAAATGACCTCACCCTTGCGGTTGAGAACGATGGTCTGCGGCATGGCGGTGGTTCCGCCCACCAGATCCCAGATCACCTCGTCGTCGTTTTCCACCGCGAAAGGCATCACCCAGTCGCTTCCGTGCTCGCTCAGGTATTCCTGCGGATCCTCGTCCACGATATCCGAGTGCAGCGCCAGCATGGCGATGTCTTCTTCGTGTGCCTGATAGAGCGTGCTGAACAGCGGCAGTTCCTTCACGCAGGGGCCGCAGTAAGTGGCCCAGAGGTTAATAAACACAGGCTTGCCGCGGCAATCGGCCAGGTGGAACTCGTTTCCGTCCAGACAGGTGATCGTAAAGTCCTTGAGCTGCTGACCAACCTCGCTGCCGATCGGCGCGTCGCTTGCGTAGTCCGCCGCCGGAGCTGCCGGGGACTCCTCTTCTCCGCCGGCGGCCGCCTGCTCGTACAGGGTCTCCAGCATTTCCGGGTTTACGGAGCCGCGCTGGTTATACACGACCTCGCCGTGACGGTTCAGGACGATGGTCTGCGGCATGGCGGTGGTTCCGCCCACCAGATCCCAGATCACTTCGTCGTCGTTTTCAACGGCAAAGGGCATCACCCAATCGCTTCCGTGCTCGTTCAGGTATTCCTGGGGATCCTCATCCACGATATCCGAGTGCAGCGCCAGCATGGCAATGTCGCCCTCATGGGCCTGGTACAAGTCGCTGAAGTATGGCAGTTCCTTCACGCAGGGTCCGCAGTAAGTGGCCCAGAGGTTAATAAACACAGGCTTGCCGCGGTAGTCGGCCAGGTGGAACTCGCTTCCGTCCAGGCAGGTGATGGTGAAGTCCTTGAGCTGCTGACCAACCTCGCTGCCAATCGGCGCATCGCTCGACCAGTCTGCCGGAGTCGCTTCCGGTGCAGCTGCCTCCGTGTCTGCGGCAACAGTCTCACCGGCGGGCGCTTCCTCCTTTTTGATGTTGGGGTCAAGGAAGTTATAGTAGACCAGCGCCGCACAGAGGACTGCCAGCGCAATCCCCCAGGCAATCTTTCCGAACTTTTTGCGTTTTGCCTCGGAATCGGGCCTGTCATCCGCGCAGCCGCCTGCCGGCGCCTTCAGGGTGACGTTTCCGGCCTTCAGGCTGATCGCCTTCTGATTGCACACCTCCATGCATTTGGCACAGTGGATGCATTCGTGGTCACCCACATGCCGCACGTCCATGCCGCAGTTGCGCACGCAGGCGCCGCAGTGATTGCAGCGGGTGGGGTCCACCTTCACGCCCACGACCGCCACCTTGCTGAAGAGGCCGTAAATGGCGCCAAGCGGGCAGATAAAACGGCAGAAACTGCGATAGCAGAAAACGCACGCAAGACCGATCACCAGCATGATGATAAATTTGCGCGTGAACAGGATGTTCAGCATGCCGAAATCCCCGGCATTGGCGGGATTGGAGAGCAGGAAGATTGCCCCTTCAAAGGTGCCCGCCGGACAGATGTACTTGCAGAAGCCCGGCACCGCTACTCCGTGTGCAATCCCGTACCAGGCGGTGATCCCGATGGCAAAGACGCCGAGAATCACATATTTCAGGTATGACAGAGCGCGGGTTGCACGGCTTTTGCTCATTTTCGGAGTCGGAAGTTTGTGCAGCAGTTCCTGAATCAGTCCAAGGGGGCAGAGCCATCCGCAGATCGTACGGCCAAGGATCAGCCCGTAGAGCATGAGAATACCGAACACATAGAAGCCGATCTGCTTGTCGCTGGTGCCGATGGCGTTCTGCAGCGCGCCGAGCGGACATGCCCCGACTGCGCCGGGACAGGAATAGCAATTGAACCCCGGAACACAGATTCCTTTGGTTGTCGGGGATTTGCTCTTATAGATTTCCCCCTCCAGGAAGCCCCTGAGATGGGCGTTATAGAGCAAGGCACAGTAGAGCTGGATGAGCCGTCTCTTGGACGGCCGATGGGAAGCCCACCAGGAAGTTTTCACATTATCCAAGGCCAACACACTCCGTACAAATTCTGATCGCCTTGTTGACGACCGCCATCATGCTGCCGTTTCTGATCCCGATGATGATGAACACCACCGCCACGGCCAGCAGAACCAGCCGCAAAGCCGTCTGACTTTTCGCCGGCTCATCTTTCTTCGGCTCCGCCTGGATCCCGGCTGCTTTTTCTTCTTTGATGCGCGCCATAATGGCGTCATACTCCCGTTCGATGCTTTTCCCCTGTAAAACAGCGGAGACAATCAGACATGCAAGGCCAAGGATGATCCACGGGAACACATGGGAAGCGAGCGCGCCGACCACTTCTTCCAGATTGTCGTTCGGAAAATGCGCCCCGTTCAGCATATAGATCAGCACCGGCAGCATGCACAGGCCGAACCCCGCCCAGCCGCCATAGAGGAATCGTTTCTGCATGGCCTCTTCTTTTTTCATCGCTTCATTCGGCTGAGCCACACGTGAACGCATCAGGTCACGATTCAGTTCCATGTCCCTGACAGGCTTGTTTTCATTTTCGTCCCGAACATTCATAATCCCGCAGGCCACCGTAACGGCAACCGATACGAGGAACACCGGCAGAATGGGTTTCAGCGCTTCTCCGACTTTTTCCCGGGAATAGACGGAAGCAAGCGGGTTCTCGCTTTTCTCGGCAATGCCCTCACGATAGATCCCGATCGCCGAAGACGCCAGCATGATGACCAGCACCACGCACAGCAGCGACTGGGCAATCAGCAGGATCCTGTTTTTCGTCATATTCATCACACTCCTGTTTAAAAATACATGTCCGCCAGTCGGACAGAGAAACATGTTGATCAAACCGCAAACAGATTATTGCATATTTATTTATATCAGAAAAGGAGATTGTGTGCAAGATGCATCTCTGCACTTCCATGCTGCTGCATGGATCAGGCTTTGTATTCAAGACTTCAGTGTTTTGAGCAGCCGAATACGGCCGCAGATCCGGAAGCCCTTATCCTTTCAGCCCGCCACGATCCATTTCATTCTTCCTCTATCCAGCTCCGAAGCAGCTCCGGCTTTTCGCTGATTTGATCAAGTTCTCTTATAAATGGAATAATATCCCCAAAATCCAAAGCTCTGTGATCAAAAACAATACATATGGGCAGCACTCGTCCGGCATAGATGCTTTCTCCGACCATGGCTTTTTCCTGGATCGCTCCCAGCGCGATTGCACATACCATCGGCGGGATGATTTCGATGAGCGAAGGGTAGCCTTTCATCTTCGGATAGAGCGATCCAAGGTTTGATACCGTGATCGTACCGGGAAGCAGATCCTCCTCTTTCAGCCCTTCTCCCTCCGGGACAATACCGTACTGCTCTTTTGACATGATTTGCTGTATACATCCCAGCATCCGTCCGATTCCTGTCTTCAGATGACCTTTCAGGATCAATTTCGCCGTATGTTTCACCGCCAGCGGCTGAAGCACAGCATTCAGGTCCGTGTGTCTCACTTTCTCCGAAACTCGGTCCGCTTCCTGCTGCATCTGACACAGTGTCTTATTCTCAAAATGATGCATTCTGACCGACATCATTTTGCCGTTCGGGAAGGTCATCGGAAGCGTAATTGCAATCTCATCATGCGTTTCCAGTTTTCCCGCTGCGAGAAACGATAAATACTGCATGGTTGCGTTCATTTTGGGCGCTTTTTTCAGGGCTTCTGTGATCAGTTTCAGGATCACGGTGTTAATCGTGATGCCTTTTGTTTTCGCTTCAAGCAGGCAGTCATACAGCTGTGTGAAGTTCATCTCATAGGTGAAACTCACATGAGGCGCCTCTTTCCAGGCGCGAGATGTTTCAGCCGCAACTACCCGCCGCTGAAGTCCAAATACGGTTTTACTCATGAACGGTTCATTCCCTCACTCTCGATGCTTTCCGGGTACTTCCGCGCTTCTTTTCTGATTTCTTCAGGTACAAGACAGCTTCTTCCATACTTTACAATTCCGTAACGAGATGATATGATTCTGTCAGTCCTGCGCGGCCGCGGGGATCCCCTGTTTCATCCCGATGTGCTATACAAAAAGCCTTGCTGTGGCAGGGACTGTCATCATGATCGTTCGGATGGCTATGATCGCTGCCTCAATGACAGTCGCCGCAGAGCTTTCATCACACTCCGGTTTTTTTATTCTATCATATTATTTTTGAAAGCAAAAGCCTTTCTGCTACCTGGATGGCAGCTTCATGAAGAACTCATTGAAAGGCATGTGATTGTCCTTGTTTCATCTTTACAGTCAGGATAGCGCCCGGAAAATAATTGATCAGAATTCAGCGCTGATTGAAAGCATCTGTAATTCCTATCATCTTCCGTCGGCCTATCTGAACACGATCCTCCGCATGGAGCTTCCCGAACTCAACCTGTTTGACAAACTTGCAGATGCTTTGGTTGCGTTTAACTGGGCCCGATACAAGCTCTTCGGCACTTTTGATCTGGAGCGTCATACCCGCAACCCTCTGAAGAAGTTTGACAGCTTCACCGGCTATGCGCAGATATTTGCTCAAGTGGCAATCAATGCAATTCTGTTTGCGCAAAGTCAGGACATCCCCGTTTTCCTCGGCATTCCCGGAGAACTGTTTCCCTTCCGTCCCGATGATTTGAAGCTTACCTGGACAAGGCTCCACCGCGACAAAGTATTCAATCTGTCCTGTGCCGCTTTGAATCTCATTCATGCGGCTTTTGAGAGGACCGGCAGAATTGATTTTGGCGGCTACAATGAGCGTGAAATAAAGATGATTCTCTCCAGATATAACGGCAATGCAGAGCTGATCAGCCCTTATGGAGAGAAGGCTTATCTGTATTATCTGGAGTATGTTGATCGTTCTTCTTCGAGTAATCTTTGACGTATGGATGCCGCAAGGCTGTTCAAACCAAAAGATTTGTGCAGCCTGCAGCCCGGCGGCTTTGGATGACTGACACGGAAGAATTTCCGTCTTGCGGTGAGACAGGGAGGGGCATCATGCACAGTATGGATTTCAAATATGTCCGGATTCAGGGCAAGGAACTGGCAAAGAATACGATGTACGCAAAAGGAATCTTCAGCATGTGCTGGCAGCTGATTCAGGATGACGTCATGGACCCGGAGGATGCGGATCTCTTTCGAGAAATTGACGGCTGGTTTGCGGATAATCTTCCATGGCCTCCCCAGTGCAAAAACCAGGAACCGGTTGTATGCTGTATGCTGGTTTAAGACATAGAATTCCAATGAGATGCTCAAAATGATCCGGCCGGCGTTGTGGCTGCTGGAACGGTACAAGCATCCTTATTTTCTTGTGTACACAAACTCCCCCGGTGAAATCGTGTATGAAGATCAGTACCAGATTGCCACGAAAACGGACGGTTTTCTTCAAATTGATGAGCTGCAGTCCTCCTGGTCTCCGGATGCAGAATGTACAGCCCAGGATACGGCAACTGATACGAATGACGAGCCCGGTCACAGCGAGTGATATTATGATAAAAGCACCGCACCTCGGATTACTCTGAGGTGTTTTTCTTTTCCATGTTCTGCATGCATGCTTTTCATAGCACCTTGATTTTTCTCTCCTGCTCATTTATAATCTGTCTCTGTTTACCGAAGGAGGGCAAGCTGGGATATGGTTTTTGTTCTTGAATTACTTGGTACCATTGCATTTGCGATCTCCGGAGCCAGCATCGGAATTCAAAAAAAGATGGATATCTTTGGAGTTTCCATTCTGGCCATGACAACAGCCGTAGGCGGCGGTATTTTAAGAGATATTATACTGAATATCACACCGCCTGCCGCATTTCGGAACCCCGTTTTTACTTTCACCTCCATTGCCACCGGGATCATTGTTTTCTACATTGTCCGCCATCATTACAATTTCTATCAAAAGCCCTTTGGAGAAATCCTGCTTCGTACTCTGGACGCAATAGGACTGGGTCTGTTTACGGTAATAGGCGTTCAGACTGCATTTGTTCATGTTTCTGCGTCCAACTCCTATCTCGCCGTTTTCGTGGGGGTCATCACCGGTGTCGGCGGCGGCATCCTTCGTGATATCCTTGCCGGCAGCACGCCATATGTGCTGATGAAGCATTTCTATGCCTGCGCTTCTTTGATAGGCGCAGTAATCTGCGCCGTTCTCTGGCCTTATACGGGATCTGTTCCTGCGATGCTGATCGGCGCAATTATCATCGTCGTTCTGCGGAACATGGCCGCTCATTATCACTGGAGCCTTCCCAAAATCGCATAATATGCATAATACAGGCGGGGTGAAATGAATATTTTTCACTTGTTCTGTTTTCAATAGTATGCTATACTTGATCCCAGATCGGCAGGTGAGGAAATGACGACAATTGACAGAGAATTGATGCGCATCTCCCGCGCGGAAGAGAAGCTCCGCTCGAATGCGTTCAAAGATGATTCCAAGTGGAAAGCACTGCTTGAAAGCAAAGTGCCGGAAAAAGTTCTGGTGAATCTTCAGACCGTTTTCAAAAAAGCCTTTGAAATCATTTTTGATAAAGGAACCGGCCTGATTGAGAAGACTTATAAGAAAGAAGAGCTGGAAAAGGGATTTCTCGTCCGGGATTATGCGTTAGACCTGGAAATGCGTCAAAAAGACCTTTTCATGCTGAACGCCAGCGCCGAGATGAGCGGTCTTGTCAGTCTTGCCGCAAGCGCAGTGGAAGGTATAGGGCTTGGTGCCCTTGGCATCGGCCTTCCGGATATTGTCCTCTTTATTTCGGTGGTTCTCCGCGGCTGTTACGAAACGGCACTCCGTTATGGATTCTCATATGAGTCTCCGGAGGAAAAGTACTTCATTCTTACCGTTCTGGAAGGCTCCCTGCTGAAAAAGGAAGCGTGGGACACCTGCAGCAGTCTGGTCGACGAGATGATGGTATCGCTCCCCACCCCTGCAGTGGAAGAACTGCAAAGCCAGATCCGGCACACCTCCGACGCCTTTGCGTTTGATATGCTTCTGACCAAGTTTATTCAGGGAATACCGCTGGTCGGCATAGTCGGCGGTTTGTCAAATCCCCTCTACTACCGTAAAATACTAAGCTATGTGAAACTCAAGTACAAGAAAAGATACATCTTAAGCAAAAAGAACTGAAGGAGGGTACACAACAATGGATTTTGAAAAAGCAAAAGAAGCGCTGGCAGGTCTTACCGGGCAGGCCGAGGACCTCATCAGGGACACCGGAAAGTTGGAAGCGCTGCTTCAACAGTTGGAGCAGAAACTTCAGGAGGTTCCGACTGTCGGTACCGCACTGGCCAAGGTTCCCTTGATGATCTCCATGATCCGCAGTTACATCACAAAAGAGTATACGGTGGTTTCTCCAAAAGTCATCATTACCCTTGTTGCGGCAGTCATTTACCTGCTGAAAGGGAAAGATCTTATCCCGGATAACATTCCGGTTCTGGGCTATGCGGATGACATCGCCGTATTTGCCGCCGCGTTCATGCTGGATGAACCTGAGCTGACCGCATATGAACAGTGGAGAGCCGAAAACGGTCTTGCCGCCCTTTAAAAGCTCATTATGCCGAGGTGAATACCCCGGCTTTTTTCATGATGCCATCCTGCAGCATCAATTAACAGTTGCCGGAAAGGAGTGTTCAAATGGAACCCAAATACTACGTAGTCAGTCGAATTGACGGTGATTATGCATGGCTTACATGCACAAGTGTCGAAGAAGATCCCTTTTTCATTGCCCGCGCCCTGCTTCCCCTGGACATTGATGAGGGAAGCAAGTTAAAAATGGAAAACTTCCAGTTTGAAATGGTTTAGTCCCGGCATTTACCCCGGGCATAAACAGCAACCCCCCCGCCTTCCGGCGGGGATTATTATATATACAAGAGTCCGTCAAAGTGAAAAATTCCTTACGGACCGCTTCTCCGGATCCTGATCTCCCGAATCATACAGCTTCCTTCATTCTCCCATTTGAGCAGGAATCAGGTGT
Source organism: Oscillospiraceae bacterium (assembly GCA_902789835.1). The sequence goes on along the minus strand of CADAPN010000001.1, from coordinate 1,670 downwards.
CGTTTCTGTCGCCGGGGGCGAATCGTCCCAGGCGATTCGTTTTCCGTCAGTGCTTGACGCTTTCATCCATATCTTTAGGCAGAACGAGATTCAGCACCAGTGCAGACACGAAAATCACCGCAACCACATTCTGCGAAAACACGGATTGGATCGCCAGCGGGAAGTGACTCCAGATCTCCACCTCGGTAGAGGCCGTGAAGCCGATCGCCACCGACAGGGAAATCGCCACAATCAGCTTGTTGCGTGCAGTAAACCCGGCATCTGCAATCATTTCTACACCGGAAACCAGAATCTGCCCCAGCACCATCATCAGAATCCCTCCGATTACCGGCTTGGGCACTGTCCCGAAAAACCGTCCCACAGGCGGAAAGAACCCGGCAATCACCATGATGATTCCGCCGACTCGCGCCACATTGCGGTTTACCACCTTTGTCATAATGCTTAGACCAATGTTTTCGGAATAAGAGGTAACGGGGGTTCCCCCGACAAGACCGCTTAATACAGAGCCGAACCCATCGATGGTCAGTACGCCGCTCGTCTCCTTCGGTGTCAGTTCACGGTGCAGGGCGCCTCCTGCCAAGGCGGAGGCATCTCCCAGCGTTTCCGTCGCGGAAACCAGATAGATGATGGCGACAGAGATGATTGCATCCACCCGGAAAACAGGCCGGTACGGCAGGAGTTTCGGAAGCGCGATCCAGCCGTCCGATGTCAAGCCGCTCAAGTCCACTTTTCCGAACAGAAAGGCGGTCACATAGCCCGCCGCCAGTCCGACAAGGATGGAGAGCTGCTTCTTTCCGCCCTTGGCCAGCACCATCCACAGCAGGCAGGTCAGCAGTGTCACAAAACCGATGAAAATATTATGAAGGGAACCGAAATCCTCCGTATAGCCACCCCCAAAGGAGCGAGCGGCAGTCCCGAGCAGAGACAGTCCGATTCCGGTGACGACAACCGCCGAGACAACAGGCGCCAGCGCATTGCGCCAATACCGCACGGTAAGGCCGAGCAGGCCTTCAAACAGGCCTCCGATCAGTACGGTGCCGATCACCGCGCCATAGCCATACGTTGCTGCGATTGCGGAGAGCGGAACCACGAAGGTGAAGCTCACGCCCATAAAGACAGGTAAACCGGAACCGAGCATACCGATGGGTGTCACCTGCAGAAAGGTTGCGATTCCTGCCGCGATCATGGCGCTCTGCATGAGGCGGAGAATTTCGGTTTCGGTCAGCGCCGGGTTTGCAGCTGCCGCGATGATGCTGATCGGGACCATATTGGTGACAAACATCGCGAGGATCTGCTGCATAGAAAAAGGCAGAATCAGTCCGAGTCCCGGATTTCCCTCCAAGGTGTACAGTGAATCCCTCTTCGGAGAGCTGTGCTTTTCACTGTGATTCATTTTCTCGCATTCCTTTCTCCGGCACGCCTATTATTCTGTCGAATAAAACTTTACCATGCTTTGCCGTTCATTTCAACAAAAACAATCATCGCCGGTACAAAAATGATCCTTATCCGGTTTTTTCGTACCCTTCAACCGGCTCAGGTGCGGTTTCCGCCGTCCCTGTCCCAACAGGCAGAAGGCGTTGTCTCAAAACAGCAAAACAAGCTGAATTGAGGCAACGCCTCTTCTTATCGACACGCGACATTCAAAACTTGGCGAAATACTTGAAAACGGC